>NZ_JARAVM010000025.1:0-105952 GCF_033792735.1 Streptomyces sp. PA03-3a | reverse complement strand
GCACGCACACCGTCCCCGCACCGGCCGCACCCGCCGCCACCACGTGCGGCGCGACGAACTCCGCCGCCGCACCCGCCACCGCCATCCCCAGCCCCTGGATCGTCATCAGACCCGCCGACTGCAACGTCATCGCCCGCCCCCGCAACGCCTCCGGCACCGCCGCCACGAACCACTGGGCTGAACCTCCCCCGGCCGCCCTCGCACCGCTCGGCCCTGGGGGCCTCACGGGCTTCGGGCGCCTGCGCCGGGCTCCGCCCGACCCACTCACTTCCCGCCGCCGCCCGCACTCCCCCGCACCCGCGCCAGCACCGCCAGCACGCACACCGTCCCCGCACCGGCCGCACCCGCCGCCACCACGTGCGGCGCGACGAACTCCGCCGCCGCACCCGCCACCGCCATCCCCAGCCCCTGGAACGTCATCAGACCCGCCGACTGCAACGTCATCGCCCGCCCCCGCAACGCCTCCGGCACCGCCGCCACGAACCACTGGTCGAGCCCGAGGGTGTAGGCGGCCGTCAGGCCCGTGACGAACATCGCGGCGACGGCCAGCGGCAGCGAGGGGCGCAGGGCGAAGAGTGCGTACGGCAGGAGCGAGCACGCGGCGAGCGGGACGGTCAGCCGGGCCCGGGCGGCCGGCGGCAGGAAGGCGCCCGCGAGGAGTTCGCCGAGGACGGTGCCGACGGGCATCGCCGCCATGAAGAGGCCGAGGCCCGGGGTGCCCGCGCCGATGGAGTCGGTGTAGGGGGCCGCGAGCGCCTCGGGGAACACCACGAAGAACGGCTGGATCCAGCAGAGCAGCAGCAGGTACCGCACCCGGGGGTCCCGCATCAGGCGGCCGGTGCCGCCCGCGGAACGCGCCGCGCCGGCGCCGCGAGCCGGACGCCGTGCGGTGCCGAGGCGCAGCAGCACGGCGGAACCGAGGAAGGCCGCCGCGGTGATCGCCAGCGCGGCCCGGGGCGGGAGGACGACCAGCAGGAACCCGCCGACGCCGAAACCCACGATCTGCGCGCCCTGCGCGACCATACGGATCAGGGACCGGCCCAGCACAAAGGTGTCGCCCGGCAGGATGTCGGCCAGGCTCGCGGCCCGGGTGCCGGTGAACACCGGCGCGATCATCGCCATCACGCAGCGCAGGCCCAGAAGGACCGCGATCGGCGTCCCGGGCAGCACCATCCCGGCCGCGCACAGTGCGCACAGCAGGTCGCAGACGACGAGCACCCGGCGCGGCGGGAAGCGGTCGGCGATCCCGCCGAGCAGGGTGCCGCTCAGCGCGTACGGCACGAAGCCGAGCGCGAAGGTGAGCGCGGTCAGCAGCGGCGACCCGGTGAGCCGGAACACCAGCACGGACAGCGCGATCTCGGCGACCACGGTGCCCTGGAGCGACAGCACGTGCGCCGCGAAGACGGCCCGGAACTCCCGTACGGCGAAGACCGCGCGGTAGCCGCGCCCGGCGGCCGGGCCGGCCGCGGTGGAGTCGGTGTTCAGCGTCATGGGCGCAGCCTGGCGGCGGGAGGGGGCACGGCGTAGTGTTTCGGCTCCAGCCGAAAGTAACGGGTCCCACCCCAGATGAGCGGAGGGCGTGCCGTGCCGTTCCGCATGCGCTTCGGACCCGACGACCTGCTGCGTTGCCGGTTCGCGGTCTCCCCGCTGTGGGAGACCGAGGGCGCGGTCCGCACCCTGAAGGAGCCGGGGCTGCAGGCCTACCACATGCCCTGGCTGCGGCAGACCCGTGAGGCGGCCCGCGCGCTGGACCTGACCCCGCTGTGGCTGCTGATGCCCCGCCCCGGTCACAGCCCGGACTTCCTCTGCCCGCCGCCGCTGGGCCCGTCGGCGGTCATCGAGGACGAACTCGCCCGGGTGCGTGCCACCGACCCGGAGGTCGCCCGGCAGGACCTGGCCCGTTCGCTGGCGGACACCCCCGGCGCCGCCGCCACTCCTCAGGGCCGCGCGATGCTGGCCGATCCGGCGCGCGCGGTACGGCAACTGGCGGACCTGTACGAGCGGGCCTGGCAGGCGTTGGTCGCACCGTACTGGCCCCGGCTGCGGGCCGTACTGGAGGCGGACATCGCCTTCCGCGCGCGCCGGCTCGCGGACGGCGGGCTGAGCGGGCTCTTCGCCGACCTCCACCCGTCGCTGAGCTGGGCCGACGACACCCTCACGCTGCACAAGCCGACGGAGCACGAGCGGGACCTGGGCGGCGACGGCCTCGTCCTGGCGCCCAGCGTCTTCGTGTGGCCGGACCTCGCGGCGGGCTTCGACCCGCCCTGGCAGGGCACCGTCGTCTATCCGGCCCGCGGCATCGGCGGGCTGTGGCAGGCGCCGCAGGCCGCCTCCGAAGCCCTGGTGCGGCTGCTCGGCGCCAACCGCGCCGCCATCCTCGGCGGGCTGGGCGAGCCCGCGACCACGACCGCGCTCGCCCACCGGCACGGCCTCGCGCTGTCGTCGGTGTCGGCGCACCTGGCGGTCCTGCGGGACGCGGGCCTGCTCACCTCACGCCGCTACGGCCACCAGGTGCTGTACGAACGCACCCCGCTGGGCGGCGCGCTGGCCGGCGACTGACCGCCGGTGCGCGGTACCCCGCGGGGTGCACGCCTACTGCGCGAGGTACCGCTCGACGGTCTCCACCTTGGAGGTGAGCCCGTCGGTGACGCCGGGCCGGATGTCGGCCTTGAGAACCACCGAGACGCGCGGCGCCCGGGCCTCGACCGCGGCCACGGCGCGCTTGACGACGTCCATGACCTCGTCCCACTCACCTTCTATGGAGGTGAACATCGCGTCGGTGCGGTGGGGCAGGCCCGACTCGCGGACGACGCGGACCGCGTCGGCCACGTACGCACCGACCTCCTCGCCGACACCGAGCGGGGTGACGGAGAAGGCGACGATCATGCCTCGACCACGCCTTCCTTGAGCTCCTTGCGCGCCCGGGCGGCGATGACGCTGTCCTCGGCCTCGCGGCGCAGCCTGCGCTCGGCGAAGAAGCCGCCGGTGGGGAGCACGGAGAACACGAAGTAGAGCGCGGCGCGGCCGAGCGGCCACTTGGCGCGGTTCCAGGCGTCCAGCCAGAACACGACGTAGAGGACGAAGAGGATGCCGTGGATCATCCCCATCACCGGAACCGCGTTGAAGTCCGTGGTGCGCTTGAGCACCGAGCAGATCAGCAGGAGCAGGAAGGAGACCCCTTCCGGGGCGGAGACCAGGCGGAGCCGGTTGAGTGCGGAGGCGGTCTTGGTGTCCACGGGACCTCACTATCGGGACAGGGACTGCGGCGGGCGCCGGGGCTGGCGATCGGATTGTTTGTGAACGCGATCACAAACGCTCCGTCCATTATGACCCGGCTCCCGGGCCGCCCCTCCCCCGGGGTCGCGGGGCGCCGGTGAACCGCCGGCGCGCGCACGGCGTCCCCCTCCACGACACGCGACGAGCGGCCCCTGAAGGAGGCGGAAGCGGGATGGACGTTCCACCCGGGCCGGCGGGAGCGCCGCGCGAAACCGGTGCACATCATGTGACGAGGACCCTGGTGACGGGTTCCTCCCGGACGGATACGGTCTGACCCGTGGCTCAGTTTCGATTGCAGGGCAGCAAGGTGCTCGCCGTGGACATGGCCGGCGACGCCGTGAAGGCGAAGAACGGCTCGATGGTCGCGTACGACGGCCAGATGAGCTTCAAGAAGATGTCCGGGGGCGGCGAGGGTCTGCGCGGCATGGTGACCCGACGGCTGACCGGCGAGTCCATGGAGGTCATGGAGGTACGAGGGCAGGGCACCTGCTACTTCGCCGACCGCGCGAGCGAGATCAACCTCGTGCGGCTGAACGGCGAGAAGCTCTACGTCGAGGCCAGCAATCTGCTCGCCACCGAGGCGACGCTGCGGACCGGGACCACCTTCACCGGGCTGCGCGGCGCCTCGCAGGGCAACGGCCTGTTCACCACCACGGTGGAGGGCGCCGGCCAGGCCGCGATCACCTCCGACGGCCCGGCGGTGGTGCTCCGCGTCACCCCCGGGATGCCGCTGCAGGTGGACCCGGGCGCGTACGTGGCGCACACCGGCAACCTCCAGCAGCACTTCCAGGCGGGCATCGGCTGGCGGACGGTGATCGGCGAGTCGGGCGGCGAGTCCTTCCAGATCCGCTTCGAGGGCGACGGCCTGGTGTACGTGCAGCCGAGCGAGCGCAACACCGTCGGGGGGCAGGTCTGATGCCGTTCACCCGCATCAACTCCAAGATGGTCGAGGCCCAGGTGCTGCCGGGCCAGCGGCTGTTCAGCCAGCGCGGCGCGATGCTGGCCTACAAGGGGAACGTGAGCTTCACCCCGAACATGCAGGGCGGCCAGGGCGGCATCGGCTCCATGATCGGCCGCCGGCTGGCCAACGAGGCGACGCCGCTGATGACCGTCGAGGGCCACGGCTCGGTGATGTTCGGCCACGGCGGCCACCACGTGCACTGCGTGGACCTGAGCGGCGACACCCTGTACGTCGAGGCGGACCGGCTGCTGGCCTTCGACGGCTCGCTGCGGCAGGGCACGATGTTCATGGGATCCCAGGGCGGCGTCATGGGCGTCATCCGCGGCCAGGTCACCGGGCAGGGGCTGTTCACCACCACCCTGCAGGGGCACGGCGCCGTCGCGGTGATGGCGCACGGCGGTGTCATCGAGCTGCCGATCACCCCGCAGCGCCCGGTGCACGTCGACCCCCAGGCGTATGTCGCCCACCGCGGAGACGTGCGCAACAAGCTGTCCACCGCGCTCGGCTGGCGCGACATGGTGGGCCGCGGCTCCGGCGAGGCGTTCCAGCTGGAGCTGTCGGGTCAGGGAACGGTCTACGTCCAGGCGAGTGAGGAGAAGCTGTGAGCACCGGACCGGTCGTCCACGACCCGTACACCCTGCCGGTCGACGACAACGTCAACCCGTACGCCTTCAGCGTCGACCTGAAGGGCCAGTGGTTCCTGCAGAAGGGGAAGATGATCGCCTACTACGGGCAGATCAGCTTCCACGGCATCGGCCACGGCGCCCTCGACGGGCTGATCCGCAGCAACTTCCACTCCCCGCTGCACGCCGCGGACTGGGTGGTCGCCGAGGGCCAGGGCAAGATGATCCTCGCCGACCGGGCGTTCGACGTGAACTCCTTCGACCTGGAGGACGGCAACCTGACCATCCGGTCGGGCAACCTGCTGGCCTTCCAGCCGGGCCTGTCGCTCAAGCAGTCGATCATCCCCGGTTTCCTCACCCTGATCGGCACGGGGAAGTTCGTGGCCGCCTCCAACGGCGCCGTGCACTTCGTCGAGCCGCCGGTCCGCGTCGACCCGCAGGCCCTGGTGGGATGGGCGGACTGCCCCTCCCCCTGCCACCATTACGACCACGGGTACATGCGCGGCGTCCTGGGCGGGCTGCGGGCGCTGACCGGCGTCGGCGGCACCTCGGGCGAGGAGCACCAGTTCGAGTTCGTGGGCGCGGGGCAGGTGCTGCTCCAGTCGAGCGAGGTGCTCATGCCCGAGCAGGCGACGGGCGCGGTCCCGCACGAGGCCGGTGTCCCCGGCGGCGGAACGGGCACCCCGGGCGCGCCCCAGGGCGTGCCGAGGCTCCCCGGACAGCTCGGGGACCTGCAGCGCCGCTTCGGGCTGTGAACCTACCGACACGTACCGGGACCCCCAAATAATCCGGATTTCAACTTTCTGGGTATAATTCCATCATGGAGACAGAGACCGGCACCCTTTGGCTGACCGCCGACGAGCAGCGCACCTGGCGCATCCACCTGGAGGTCAGCAAGCTGCTGACGCACCAGCTCGAACGGGATCTGCAGCCGTTCGGTCTGACCTACAACGACTACGAGATCCTGGTGAACCTCTCGGAGTCGAGCGAGCACCGCATGCGGATGAGTGACCTGGCCCGCGCCACCCTGCAGTCCAAGAGCCGGCTGTCGCACCAGATCAGCCGCATGGAGACCGCGGGCCTGGTCCGCCGCGAGAACTGCGAGTCCGACCGGCGCGGGCTGTTCGCCGTCCTGACCGAGGACGGCTGGGAGACCATGCGCAAGGTCGCCCCGCACCACGTCGCCGCCGTACGGGAGCACTTCATCGACCTGCTCCCCGCCGAGGACCTGGCGGCCCTCCGCAGGGCCCTCAACCCGGTCGCGGACCACCTGCGCGCGGTGCGCGGCAAGGCCTGACCCGCCGCGAGGGCCCGCGCCCGAGGGCGCGGGCCTCAGGCCTGCTCGGTGAGGCCCGCGACGAGCTCGTCGGCGGCGGCGTACGGGTCCAGACCTCCGGCGACGATCCGTTCGGCGAGCGCGCCGAGGCGGCGGTCGCCGTGGAGGTCGCCGATGCGCTCGCGCAGCGTGGTGACGGCGATGTGCTCGACCTCCAGGGCCGCGCGGCGCAGCCGGCGCTCCGCGAGCACCCCGTGCTCCTCCATCCACGCGCGGTGCTTCTCCAGGGCCTCGACCACCTCGTCGATGCCCTCGCCGCGGGCGGCGACCGTCTTGACGATCGGTGGGCGCCAGTCGCCCGGCCGGCGGGTCTCGCCCAGGCCCAGCATGTGGTTGAGCTCGCGGGCGGTCGCGTCGGCGCCGTCCCGGTCGGCCTTGTTGACGACGTACACGTCGCCGATCTCCAGGATGCCCGCCTTCGCCGCCTGGATACCGTCGCCCATGCCCGGCGCGAGCAGCACCACGGAGGTGTCGGCCTGGGCGGCGATCTCCACCTCGGACTGGCCGACGCCGACGGTCTCCACCAGGACCACCTCACAGCCGGCCGCGTCGAGCACGCGGATCGCCTGCGGCGCGGCCCAGGCCAGGCCGCCCAGGTGGCCGCGGGTGGCCATGGAGCGGATGTAGACGCCGGGGTCGGACGCGTGGTCGCTCATCCGGACCCGGTCGCCGAGCAGGGCGCCACCGCTGAACGGCGAGGAGGGGTCCACGGCCAGCACCCCGACCCGCCTGCCAGCCCGCCGGTAGGCCGAGACCAGCGCCGACGTCGACGTGGACTTGCCGACGCCGGGCGAGCCGGTCAGCCCGACCACGTAGGCGCCACCGGTCAGCGGCGCGAGCGCGGCCATCACCTCGCGCAACTGCGGGGACGCCCCCTCCACCAGTGAGATCAGCCGGGCAACCGCCCTCGGGCGGCCCTGCCGCGCCTGCTCCACCAGGGTGGGGACGTCCATCGCTCCTCATTTCTCGGGCTCGGTTCGCCTCCGGTTCGCTCAGCCGTTGCCGGGGGCCCCTCCCAGCGGTAGCTGGGGGAGGTCGACCGTGCTCGCCTGCTCGTTCCTCGCAGACTCCGCGCGCTCTCCCTTTCGGCAACGGCCGCTCCCCTTCGGCTCACTCGCCGTTTGTGCCGTTGCTTGCCGGTATGCGGCTACTTGCCGGGTACGCGGATGATCAGGGCGTCGCCCTGGCCGCCGCCACCGCACAGGGCCGCCGCGCCCACACCGCCGCCGCGGCGCTTGAGCTCCAGGGCCAGGTGCAGGACGATGCGGGCGCCGGACATGCCGATCGGGTGGCCGAGGGCGATCGCACCGCCGTTAACGTTCACCTTTTCAGGTGTCACGCCCAGGTCCTTCATGGACTGCACCGACACCGCGGCGAACGCCTCGTTGATCTCGATCAGGTCCAGGTCCCCGACCGACAGGCCGTCCTTCTTCAGGGCGTGCGCGATGGCGTTGGACGGCTGCGACTGCAGCGAGTTGTCCGGGCCGGCCACGTTGCCGTGGGCGCCGATCTCGGCGATCCACTCCAGGCCCAGCTCCTCGGCCCTGGCCTTGCTCATCACGACCACCGCGGCGGCGCCGTCGGAGATCTGCGAGGAGGTGCCCGCGGTGATCGTGCCGTCCTTGCTGAAGGCCGGGCGCAGCTTGGCGAGCGACTCGGCCGTGGTCTCGGCGCGGATGCCCTCGTCCTTGGCGAACACCACCGGCTCGCCCCTGCGCTGCGGGATCTCCACCGGGGTGATCTCGGCCTCGAACAAGCCGTTCTTCTGCGCGGCGGCCGCCCGCTGGTGGGAGAGCGCGGCGATCTCGTCCTGTTCGGCGCGGCCGATGCCCAGCCGCGTGTTGTGCTTCTCGGTCGACTCGCCCATCGCGATGTCCTCGAAGGCGTCGGTCAGGCCGTCGTGCGCCATGGCGTCCAGCATCTGGACGGCGCCGTACTTGAAGCCCTCGCGGGACTTGGGCAGCAGGTGCGGGGCGTTGGTCATCGACTCCTGGCCGCCGGCCACGACGACGTCGAACTCACCCGCCCGGATCAACTGGTCCGCCAGAGCGATGGCGTCCAGTCCGGACAGGCAGACCTTGTTGATCGTCAGCGCCGGGACGTTCATCGGGATGCCGGCCTTGACCGCGGCCTGGCGGGCGGGGATCTGCCCGGCACCCGCCTGGAGCACCTGGCCCATGATCACGTACTGCACCTGGTCGCCGCCGATCCCGGCGCGGTCCAGCGCGGCCTTGATGGCCACGGCGCCGAGTTCGGCCCCGGAGAAGGTGCGCAGCGAGCCGAGGAGCCGGCCCATGGGGGTGCGCGCACCCGCGACGATCACGGACGTTCGTGCCTGGCTGGTCATGACGCGGCCCCTTTGCACGGAGGGAATGTTAACGATGGTTTTCGAGGGTGCTCTCAATGTACTGAGGGGTGGAGCCGACGGTCACCCGGCAGACGGTGTGATCGCGCGCACGTTGCGTGACCATGCGGACCGGCGGTCCACTGGAGTCATGCTGACGCGAATCGACCACATCGGCATCGCCTGCTTCGACCTCGACAAGACCGTCGAGTTCTACCGTGCCACCTACGGCTTCGAGGTGTTCCACACCGAGGTCAACGAGGAGCAGGGGGTGCGCGAGGCCATGCTCAAGATCAACGAGACCTCCGACGGCGGGGCCTCCTACCTGCAGCTGCTGGAGCCCACCCGCGAGGACTCCACCGTCGCCAAGTGGCTGGCCAAGAACGGCGAGGGGGTGCACCACATCGCCTTCGGCACCGAGGACGTCGACGCGGACGCGGCTTCCGTCCGCGACAAGGGCGTGCGGGTGCTCTACGACAGCCCGCGCAAGGGTTCCATGGGGTCGCGGATCACCTTCCTGCACCCCAAGGACTGCCATGGTGTGCTCACCGAGCTCGTCACCTCGGCCAAGGACCACTGACCGGAGACGACTCGCCCCGGTAGAGTGGCCTGGCGACCCCGGGGTGGGCTGGGGTACCTGCCCGCGCCTCGGCGTGGGATCGGACACAATTCTCCGCAAGGCTCCGCGGTAAACGGGGCCCCGGGGAATCTCACTCGGTTGGCGGGTGGGTACACCAGGAGACGGATGGGACCGCGGAGTGCGGGGCTACGACCGCTACGAGGTTGAGGACGACCACCTCTCGCAGTTCGAGGCCGAGATGGAGCGGCTTCGTAAGGAGCGGGACAAGGTCGTCCAGCATGCCGACGACCTCGGCTACCAGGTCGAGGTGCTGCGCGCCAAGCTGCACGAGGCGCGCCGCAACCTCGCGAGCCGCCCTGCCTACGACAACCTCGGCCACCAGGCCGACCAGTTGCTGCGCAATGCCCAGATCCAGGCCGACCAACTGCGCGCCGACGCGGAGCGGGAGCTGCGCGAGGCCCGCGCGGCCACCCAGCGCCTCCTCCAGGAGCAGGCCGAGCACCAGGCCCGCGTGGAGGCCGAGTGGCACGCCGAGGCCGTCAGCCGGCGCCGCCGGCTCGACGAGGAGCTGGCCGAGCGCCGCACCAACGTCGAGAGCCACGTCAACGAGAACGTGGCCTGGGCCGAGCAGTTGCGGGCCCGCGCCGAGTCGCAGGCCCGCCGGCTCATGGAGGAGACCCGCGCCGAGTCGGAGGCCGCGCTGGCCGCAGCACGCGCCGAGGCGCAGCGGATCGCCGAGGGCGCCCGCGACCGGCTGGAGTCCGAGTCCTCGACCGCGCGCGCCGAGGCCGACCAACTGCTGCGCCGGGCCCGCGCGGACGCCGATCGGCTGCTGAACGCCGCGGCCAGCCAGGCCCAGGAGGCCACCACACAGGCCGAGCAGCTGCGTGCCTCCACCCAGAGCGACACCGACAACGCCCGCACCCAGGCCGGCGAACTCTCCCGCTCCGCCGAGGAGAAGCTGCGCGAGGCACAGGAGAAGCTGCGCGAGGCGCAGAGCGAGGCCGACCGGCTCCGCGAGGAGGCCTCGGCCAACGCCGCCAAGCGGCTGGCCACCGTCGACGCCGACATCGAGCAGCGCACCCGTACGGCCAAGGCCGAGGTGGCCCGGCTGGTCGCCGAGGCGACCAAGGAGGCGGAGGCCGCCAAGGCCGAGGCCGAGCAGATCCTCGCCGACGCCACCAACGAGGCCGAGCGGCTGCGCAGCCAGGCCCAGGAGACCGCCAAGTCCGAGGCGGCCGAGGACGCCGCGGCGGCACTGGCCAAGGCGGCCCGCACCGCCGAGGAGGTGCTCAACAAGGCCACCGAGGACGCCCGTGCCACCACCGGCGCGGCGAGCGAGGAGGCCGAGCGCATCCGCCGCGAGGCGGAGGCCGAGGCGGACCGCCTCCGCAGCCAGGCCGAGGAGTCGGCCGAGGAACTGCTCGGCACCGCCAAGGACGACACCAAGGAGTACCGCGCCAAGACGGTCGAGCTGCAGGAGGAGGCCCGCAGGCTGCGCGGCGAGGCCGAGCAGCTGCGCGCCGAGGCGGTCGCCGAGGGCGAGCGCATCCGCGGCGAGGCGCGGCGCGAGGCGGTGCAGCAGATCGAGGAGGCGGCCCGGTCCGCCGAGGAGCTGCTGACCAAGGCGAAGGCCGATGCCGCGGAACACCGGCAGAAGGCGACCGCCGACTCCGAGAAGCTCCGCACCGAGGCGATCGAGCGTGCCGGTGGCCTGCGCCGGCAGGCAGACGAACTGCTGGAGCGCGCGCGGGGCGAGGCCGAGCAGGTCCGCGCCGAGGCCGAGCAGCAGGCGGAGCAGGTCAAGGAGGACGCCGAGAGCGCCGGCGTACTGCTGCGCGAGGAGGCCGAGCGGGCCGCCCAGCGGCTGCGCGACGAGGCCGAGGCCGATCTGGTCCGGCTGCGCGAGGAGGCCGAGCACCGCATCGCCGCGGCCGAGGAGGCGCTGCGCGAGGCCCGCACCGAGGCGGAGCGACTGCGCCGCGAGACCGCCGAGGAGGCGGCCACGCTGCGCACAGAGGTCGCCGAGCGGGTCCGCGGGCTGCAGGAGCAGGCCGAGCAGGAGACGGTACGGCTGCGCGACGAGGCCGCCGCCGACGCCTCGCAGACCCGGGCCGAGGCCGAGCAGCTCGCCGTACGCCTGCGCGGCGACGCCGCCGCCGAGGCCGAGACGCTGCGCGCCGAGGCCCAGGAGACCGCCGACCGGGTCCGGGCCGAGGCTCAGGAGACCGCCGGACGGCTGCGGGCCGAGGCGGCCGAGGCGCTGTCCGCCGCACAGGAGGAGGCCGTGCGCCGCCGCCGGGAGGCCGAGGAGCTGCTGGCCGCGGCCCGCGGCGAGGCGGAGCAGGAGCGCGCGCAGGCCGGCCGCGAGGGCGAGGAGTTGCTGGCCGCCGCCCGCAAGCGGGTGGAGGAGGCCGGCGCTGAGGCGGAGCGGCTGGTCGCCGAGGCCGAGCGGCACGCGGCCGAGCTGGTCGGCGCGGCCGAGCAGACCGCCCAGCAGGTGCGGGACTCGGTCAACGGCATGCACGAGCAGGCCGAGGAGGAGATCACCGGGCTGCGCTCGGCGGCCGAGCACGCCGCGGAGCGCCTGCGGTCCGAGGCCCAGGAGGCCGCGGACCGACTGCACGCGGACGCCAACGCCGAGCGCGAGCGCGCCACCGAGGACGCCCAGCGGATGCGCCGCGAGGCGCAGGAGGAGGCCGAGGAGGCCCGGCAGCTGGCCGACCGCACGGTCGGCGAGGCGATCGAGGAGGCCGACCGGCTGCGGACGGAGACCCGCGACGAGGCCAACCGGCAGCGGGTGGAGGCCGCGGAGCAGGCCGACCGGCTGCTCACCGGGGCCATCGAGGAGGCCGACCGGCTCCGCGCCGACGCCGCCGCCCGGGCCGAGGAGACCGTGGGCAAGGCGCAGCGCGACGCCGAGCGGCTGGGCATCCTCGCCAAGGACGCCCTCGAATCCGCGGAGCGGGACGCCGAGGAGCGCCGGCGCGCGGCCGAGGAGACGCTGGGCAGCGCCGAGGCGGAGGCCCGCCGCATCATGGACGAGGCGCGCGACGAGGCCAACAAGCGCCGCACGGACGCGGCCCAGCAGGCGGACCAGCTGATCACCAAGGCCCGTGCGGAGGCGGAGCGGCTGGGCATCCTCGCCAAGGACGCGCTGCAGTCCGCCGAGCGCGACGCCGAGGCCGCCCGCGCGGAGTCCGACCGGATCCGGGACGAGGCCCGCGAGGACGCCAACAAGCGCCGCGCCGAAGCCGCGGCGCAGGCGGACGAGCTCATCTCGCAGGCACAGGGTGAGGCCCTCAAGATCGGCACCGCCGCGGAGGAGCAGGCCGACACGATGGTCGGCGCCGCCCGCAAGGAGGCCGACCGGATCGTCGCCGGGGCCACCTCGGAGAGCAACGGCATGGTGGAGCGGGCCCGTACGGACGCCGACACGCTGCTCGAAGAGGCCCGCAGGGACGCCACCGCCATCCGGGAGCGCGCGACGGAGCTGCGGCAGCGCGTCGAGGCCGAGGTCGAGGAGCTGCACCAGCGGGCCCGTACGGAGTCGGCCGCCACCATGAAGTCGGCGGGCGAGCGGGTCGACAAGCTCGTCGAGGCCGCCACGGAGCAGTTGGAGAAGGCCGAGGCCAAGGCCCGCGAGCTGGTCTCGGAGGCCGAGGCCAGGGCCGAGGAGACGCGGTCCAACGCGAGCGCGGAGGCGAGCAAGGTCCGCATCGCCGCGGTGAAGAAGGCGGAGGAGCTGCTCAAGGGGGCCGAGCAGAAGAAGAACGACACGGAGCGCGACGCGGAGCGGGTGCGCAGCGAGGCCCGCGTCGAGGCCGAGCGCATCGTGACCGAGGGCAAGAAGGAGCTCGAGGTGCTCAGCCGGCGCCGTCAGGACATCAACGCGGAGATCACCCGCGTGCAGGATGTCCTCGAGGCACTGGAGTCATTCCAGCAGCCGGCCGACGGGGGGAAGGGCAACAGTCAGAACGCCACACAGAACGGTAAGAACGCGGTCACCGCTGGTGCAACGGCCGGTACGCCCCGGACAGGGAGCAAGCGGTCCGACGATGCGCCACTCGATTGAGCGGACAATGTGCACAGTTACTGGACAGTGACTGTAAGACACGCCGCTTCGGCCCCTAGGATTCCCCCTATCACCCCACCCGGTCTGAATTGACAGGAACCCCATGAGCGACACTTCCTCCCCCTTCGGCTTCGAGCTCGTGCGGCGTGGATACGACCGCGGTCAGGTGGACGACCGCATCACCAAACTCGTCGCCGACCGTGACAGCGCGCTGGCCCGGATCAACGCGCTGGAGAAGCGCATCGAGGAACTCCACCTCGAGACCCAGAACGCGCAGGCCCAGGTCAACGACGCCGAACCGTCCTACGCCGGTCTCGGCGCGCGCGTCGAGAAGATCCTCCGCCTCGCGGAGGAGGAGGCGAAGGACCTGCGCGAGGAGGCCCGCCGCGCCGCCGAGCAGCACCGCGAGCTGGCCGAGTCCGCCGCCACCCAGGTGCGCAACGACGCCGAGTCCTACGCGGCCGAGCGCAAGACGAAGGCCGAGGACGAGGGCGAGCGCATCGTCGAGAAGGCCAAGGGTGAGGCAGGCCAGCTGCGCGCCGACGCGCAGAAGGACGCGCAGGCCAAGCGCGAGGAGGCGGACGCCCTCTTCGAGGAGACCCGCGCCAAGGCGGCCCAGGCCGCGGCCGACTTCGAGACCAACCTGGCCAAGCGCCGCGAGCAGTCCGAGCGCGACCTGGCGTCGCGTCAGGCCAAGGCCGAGAAGCGCCTCGCCGAGATCGAGCACCGCGCCGAGCAGCTGCGCCTGGAGGCCGAGAAGCTGCGCACCGACGCCGAGCGCCGCGCCCGCCAGACGGTGGAGACCGCTCAGCGCCAGGCCGAGGACATCGTGGCCGACGCGAACGCCAAGGCGGACCGCATCCGCAGCGAGTCCGAGCGCGAGCTGGCGGCGCTCACCAACCGCCGCGACAGCATCAACGCCCAGCTGACCAACGTCCGCGAGATGCTGGCCACGCTGACCGGTGCGGCGGTCGCCGCGGCCGGCGCCCCCGCCGACGACGAGCCCGTCTCGCGCGGCGTCCCGGCCCAGCGCTGACGCTCCGCGGAGCCCCTGGCGCACATCGAGCCCCCCGCCTTCCCGGCCGGGGGCTCGGTCGTGTCCGGGGGGGCACAAACGGGGGCCCGAATTCCGCGTGCATCGCGCGCCGCGGCCAAATAGTGTATGCGGCATGATCGAGCTGCAGGGGCTGACCAAGCGGTACGGGGACAAGACCGCGGTGGATGACCTCACCTTCACGGTGCGTCCGGGGGTGGTCACCGGCTTCCTCGGCCCCAACGGGGCGGGCAAGTCGACGACGATGCGCATGATGCTGGACCTGGACAATCCGACCAGCGGCAGCATCCGCATCGACGGCAAGCACTATCGCGAGTTGCACGAACCGCTGAAGCACATCGGTGCGTTGCTCGAGGCCAAGGCCATCCACGGTGGTCGCACGGCGTACAACCACCTGCTGTGCCTGGCCCAGTCCAACCGTATCCCGGCCCGCCGGGTCGACGAGGTGCTGGAGATCGTCGGTCTGGCGCCCGTCGCCAAGAAGCGTTCCAAGGGGTTCTCCCTCGGCATGGGACAGCGTCTCGGCATCGCCGCGGCGCTGCTCGGCGACCCCGAGATCCTGATGTTCGACGAACCGGTCAACGGCCTGGACCCGGAGGGCATCCACTGGATCCGCAATCTGATGAAGGGGCTGGCCGCCCAGGGCCGCACGATCTTCGTCTCCAGCCACCTCATGAGCGAGATGGCGCTGACCGCCGAGCACCTGATCGTGATCGGTCGCGGAAAGCTGATGGCGGACACGACGATGGCGGACTTCATCGCCGAGAACTCCCGCTCCTACGTCCGCGTCCGCACCCCGGAGCCGGAGAAGTTCAAGGACGCGCTGGCGGCCGCGTCGATCACCGCGGTGATCGGCGACGAGGGCGCCTTCGAGATCGAGGGCGCGGAATCCGCCAAGATCGGTGAACTCGCCGCCCGGAACCAGCTGGTGCTGCACGAGCTCAGCCCCCAGCAGGCCTCCCTGGAGCAGGCGTTCATGCAACTCACCGCCGAGTCGGTGGAGTACCACGCCGGTGGGGCGGCGGCGGAGGCCGGCGAGGCCGCGGCTCCCGCGCCCCCGTGGGGCGCCGCCTGGAACACGAACACCGGAAAGGAAGCCTGACATGGCAGCGACCACCGCTGTTCTGCAGTCGGAGTGGACCAAGGTCAGGACCGTCCGGTCGACCGTGTGGACGCTGGCGTCCGCCGCCGTCCTGACCATCGTCATCAGCGGTCTGTTCTGCCTGCTCTTCCGCACCCAGTGGGACACCATCGAAGAGGGCGCCCGCGCCCAGTTCGACGCCACCGCCCAGAGCCTGTCCGGTCTCTTCCTCGGCCAGCTCGCGCTGATCACCTTCGGCGTGCTGATCATCTCCAGCGAGTACAGCACGGGCATGATCCGGGCCTCGCTCTCGGCGGTGCCGCAGCGCGCGACCTTCTACCTCTCCAAGGTCGCCGTCGCCGCCGGCATCACCTTCGTCCTCGGAGTGATCGTCAGCTTCGTCTCCTTCTTCATCGGCCAGGCCATCCTCGGCGGTGACCTCGACACCTCGATCAGCGATCCGGGGGTCCTGCGCGCGGTCTTCGGAGCCGGCCTCTACATGACACTGATGGTGCTCTTCGCGGTCGGCGTCGCGACGATGCTGCGCAGCCCGCTGGTCTCACTGGGCATCCTCATCCCCTTCTTCTTCCTGATCTCCGGGATCCTCTCGGCCGTACCGGGCGCCAAGGAGGTGGCGCGGTACTTCCCGGACCAGGCAGGCAGCAAGATCATGCGGGCCACGATCGCCCCGGACGACCCCGCCCCCTACAGCGCGTGGGGCGGACTCGGCATCATGGCGCTGTGGGTGATCGTGGCGCTGATCGGCGGCTACGCGCTGCTGAAGAAGCGGGACGCCTGACCGCACCGGGACGATTCGGGCCTCACGGGGCGGGAACCGATCCACCCCCGCTAGCCTCCTAATCCTCACGGGGGCGAGCACCGTCCCGCGGACTGTTCGTCGAGGGGCGGAGCATGATCGAGGCAGTCGGCCTCACCAAGACCTACGGCAGCAAGACGGCCGTCTACAACCTGTCGTTCCAGGTGCGGCCCGGCATGGTGACCGGCTTCCTGGGGCCCAACGGCTCCGGGAAGTCGACCACGATGCGGATGATCCTGGGCCTGGACACCCCCACCGCGGGACGGGTGACCGTCGGCGGGCAGCCGTTCCGGCAGCTGCCCAACGCCCCGCGCCGGGTGGGCGCGCTGCTGGACGCCAAGGCCGTGCACGGCGGGCGCAGTGCGCGCCACCACCTGCTGTGCCTGGCGCAGTTGTCCGGGATCCCCGCCCGCCGGGTGGACGAGGTGCTGGGCGTGGTGGGCCTGCAGGAGGTCGCGGGCAGGCGCTCCAAGGGCTTCTCGCTCGGCATGGGGCAGCGCCTCGGCATCGCCGCGGCGCTGCTGGGCGACCCCGAGGTGCTGCTGTTCGACGAACCGGTCAACGGCCTGGACCCGGAGGGCATTCACTGGGTGCGCCACCTGATGCGCAAGCTCGCCTCGGAGGGCCGTACCGTCTTCGTCTCCTCGCACCTGATGAGCGAGATGGCGCTGACCGCGGACCACCTGATCGTGATCGGACGCGGCCAGTTGCTCGCCGACATGAGCGTCAAGGACTTCATCGCCCGCAACTCCACCGGCTTCGCGATGGTCCGCACCCCGGACGTGGCCGCGGACCGCAAGAAGCTGACGAAGGCACTGACCGACGCGGGTGCGCAGGTGCAGCAGGAGCAGGACGGCGCGCTGCGCGTGACCGGTCTGGAGCTGCCGCGGATCAGCGACCTCGCGCACGAGGCCGCGGTGCGGCTGTGGGAACTCTCCCCGCACCAGGCCTCGCTGGAGGAGGCCTACATGCGCCTCACCAACGGCGCCGTCGACTACCGCTCCACGGCCGACCCGCGTCAGGGTCTGCAGCAGCCCTCCGGCGCGCCGGCGCCCGGCGGCTGGGGCATGCCGCCGCAGGCACCCTGGCCGCAGCCCGCGCCGCAGCAACCGCCGTACGGGTACGGCTACGGGCATCCGCAGCAGCCCCCGGCGCAGCCGTACGCCCCGCCGGTGAACCCCTACACGCAGCCGGCCGTGCCCGCGGCGCCCGCCACCCCGTCCGCCGCCCCGCAGCCGACCCAGCCCGTCGAGGACGCCCGATGACCGCCCCCGTCCACAGCCCGGCCCCGCAGTTCTCCTCCGCCTTCCCGGTGCAGAGGACCCACCTCGGCCACGCGCTGAAGTCCGAGTGGACCAAGATCCGTACGGTGCGTTCCACGATCTGGACGCTCGGCGTCATGCTGGTGCTGATCCTCGGCATCAACCTGCTGATCGTCGGCCTGGACTCGTCCGAGATCGTCTCCGACCCGGTCCTCGGCTTCGGCCTGTTCGGGGTGCTGCTCGGCCAGCTCTGCGTGATGACGCTCGGCGTGCTGGTGATCAGCTCCGAGTACGGCACCGGCATGATCCGCACGACCCTGACCGCCTGCCCGCAGCGCGGCCGGGTGCTCGCCGCGAAGGCGATCGTCTTCTTCGCGCTGACCTTCAGCGTCACCACCGTGGCCTGCGCGCTCACCGCGCTGATGAACTACGCCGCCTTCGGCGGCAAGCCGGTGGGCGAGGGCTCCTTCCTGGGCCCCCGCCTGGTCGTCGAGGACGGCCTCACCACCGCCAGCGGCACCCAGTGGCTCGGCGCCACCGTCGGCGTCGGCCTCTACGTGGCCCTGCTCGGGCTGCTCTCCCTGGCCGTGGGCGCGCTGCTGCGGCACTCCGCGGGCGCGATCACCACGATGATGGGCGTGGTCCTGCTGCCGCTGATCGTCGCGATCTTCATGCAGTCGGACAGCCTGCACACGGTGCAGGAGAAGCTGATCGAGTACTCCTCCCCCAACGCCATCGCGTCGCTCTACCAGATGCCGATGCTGGAGAACGGAGACGCCGACGGGGTGCGCCAGTTGGTCGTGCTCGCGATCATCACCGCCGGCGCCCTGGGCGCGGCCTGCGCGACGCTCTCCACACGCGACGTCTGACCCGGGGCACCGGGCTTCCGTCCCCCGGTCAGTACCGGGGGGCGTTGCGGGACCGCTGGAGGCGTACGCCCCGGCGGTCCCTCGCGTTCCAGCAGGCGGTGTGCCAGTGGCGCCGGTCCTCCACGCCGCCGTGCTCCGGCCAGGCCACCAAGTGGCCCACGCCCGGCGGGATCTCCTGGTCGCAGCCGGGGCAGCGGTAGTGCTTGCCGCCCGTGCTCCCGGCCAGCTGGCGGACGGTCCACTGCTCTCCCCGCCAGCTCTCCACACGCTCCGGGCCTCGGGCCGGACCGGCCTCCGGACGCTCCTCGGCTCTGCCGGCGGCGCCTCGCGGGCGGTTTCGGCGCGGAGACACGGGCACACACCTCATGCGGTTCGGGGGACTCGGGACCGCTCCCAGCCTACGCGTAGCGCGTACCCCGCCGGGTACCCGTCCTGGTGTCCCCCATTTCGGCCATCAGCTGGAAAATCATGAAATCGCGGTGGCCGGACCGTGCCTTTGGCACGTGTCAGGCGTTAGTGCGAGTAGGGGAGCCGTGTCGGCCACCGAGGAAGGTGTGAAGCACGATGCGTGTCGGTACTTTCGTCCTCGCCGCCCAGTTCCCGGGGCAGGGACCGGGGGAGGCGCTGCACCGCGCGGTGCGGTCCGCAGAGGCGGCGGAGAAGGCCGGGCTGGACTCCGTATGGCTGGCGGAGCACCACTTCGTGCCGTACGGCGTGTGCCCGTCGGCCGTGACGCTCGCCGCGCTGCTGCTGGGCAGGACGCGCCGGATCGGGATCGGGACGGCCGTGAGCGTACTGCCGACCGCGCACCCCGTGGCGCTCGGCGAGCAGGCGGCGCTGCTGCACATCACCTCGGGCGGCCGTTTCACGCTGGGCGTGGGCCGCGGCGGCCCGTGGGTGGACCTGGAGGTCTTCGGCGCCGGACTCCCCGCCTTCGAGAGCGGTTTCCCCGAGTCGCTGGACCTGCTGCTGCGCTGGCTGCGCGAGCCCCGCGTGGGGGCCTCGGGTGAACGATTCGCCTTCCGCGAGGTCGACGTCGTGCCGCGGGCGGACGAGTTCGAGGCGCCGGCCGGGCCGCCGGTCGTCGTCGCCTGCACCTCGCCGGGCAGTGTCCGGCTCGCGGCGCGCAGGGGTCTGCCGATGCTGCTCGGCATGCACTGCGGCGACGAGGACAAAGCTGCCATGGTCGCAATGTGGCAGGCGGAGGCGCGCGATGCGGGGCTTTCACCCGAATTGGTGGCAACGGCGGAACATGTCTCCGCGGGCGTCGTACAGATCGCGGACCGCCGCGCCGACGCCGTGGAATCCCTCACCAAGGCGATGCCGGGCTGGCTCCAGCGGGGCCTCGCCGCGCACCGCACCGTCGACGGCCGGCCCCGGGCGATGCGCGATCCGCTCGCCTACACCGAACTCCTCTGCGACCTCCACCCCGTCGGCCCGCCGGCGGTGTGCGCCGACCGACTGGCCGCCACCGCCGAGCGGACGGGCATCCGCCGCTTCGCCCTGCTCGTCGAGGGCTCGGGCGATCTCGCGGCCACCGAGGAGAACGTGGCGCGGCTCGGCAGCGAAGTGCTCCCGCAATTGGCCTGATTGAAACCTGAAAGAGCAGTGGTGCGACCAATGGCGGGAGCACCCTGCCCAATTCAGCAGTCCCGCAGTTCCGGGGACTGGTTCAGCAGTTGTGCGCGTACGGAGGTGAAGGTGGCGTAACGCCCGTCGACCGCCGGGTCCAGCGGGAACACCGCGACCCGGTGGCAGTTCTGGAACGCCAGCCGGACCCCGAAGTGCCGCTGCAGGGCCCCCCGTATCGCGTCACTCGCCAGGGCGCGGAGCAGCTGCCCGCGTGCGTGCTCGTCCGGCGGGGGTACCTGGTTGTCGGCGAACTCGCCGCCGTCCACCTTGAGTTGTGCCGCCAGAGAGCTGATCATGTCCCATGCGTAAGGCAGGGAGGTCCGGACGCAGTCGACGAATTCCCGTTCGTCGACCTCGCCTCGCTCGGCCTGTTCGAGGAGGGCCGGTGAGACGTCGAGCGACATGAGTACTCCTCTCGTGACCCCCCTGTCCGAGGAGTCAGACGGACTACGGAGAGAAGCCGCCCAGAGTTCTCCCGCACGACGGCCTCCACGCACAACCGTAGGCGGAGAGGTCCCATGACACTAGGCGGGAGTGTTCACAACAGGCCATTTTCCGGACGCGCCCGGTAGCGAGTAACGTTGCCGACCATGCGTCTCGTCATCGCCCGTTGCTCCGTGGACTACGCGGGCCGGCTCTCCGCCCATCTGCCGTCGGCGACCAGGCTGCTCCTGGTCAAGGCCGACGGCAGTGTCTCCGTCCACGCCGACGACCGTGCCTACAAGCCGCTGAACTGGATGTCGCCGCCCTGCACGCTCAAGGAGGGTGAGGACGGGGTCTGGACGGTCACCAACAAGGCCGGCGAGCAGCTCATCATCACCATCGAGGACGTGCTGCACGACTCCACGCACGAACTCGGCGTCGACCCCGGCCTGATCAAGGACGGCGTCGAGGCCCACCTGCAGGAGCTGCTGGCCGACCGCATGGAGGTGCTCGGCGAGGGCTGGAGCCTCGTCCGCCGCGAGTACCCGACCGCCATCGGCCCCGTGGACATCCTGTGCCGGGACGCGTCCGGCACGACCGTCGCGGTCGAGATCAAGCGCCGCGGCGAGATCGACGGCGTCGAACAGCTCACCCGCTACCTCGAACTCCTCAACCGGGACCCCCTGCTGGCGCCCGTGAAGGGCATCTTCGCGGCGCAGGAGATCAAGCCGCAGGCGCGGGTCCTCGCCACGGACCGCGGCATCGACTGCGTCGTCCTGGACTACGACGCGCTGCGCGGCATCGAGGACGACAAGCTCCGCCTCTTCTGACGGACACCGCCCGCTCCCCCGCCCGTCGGCGGTGAGCGGTACGGCGCGGCCCGGCGGTCGGCAGACCGCCGGGCCGCGCCGTTGACGGGCGCAGGTCAGGCGATCGCGCCGAAGGTGTCGGGTGCGCCGGGCAGACCGGTGACGGAGGCGGAACTCTCGGGCGCGCTCGCGCTGGCGGAGGTGCCGGCGTCGCCGGTGCCACCGTCGGAGCCGGTCGGGCTGGGAGAGCCGGTGTCCGGGGTGCTCGGCGAAGTCGACGGGGAGCCGGACGGGCCGCCGTCGGTCGGGTCGCCCGTGCCGCCGGTGTCGCCGCCGGTGTCGCCTCCCCCGCTCGAGTCGCCCCCTGAGCCGCCGCTGTTCGAGCCTCCGCTGTTCGAACCGCCGCCCGAGCCGCCGCCGTGCGAGCCGCCGCCCGTCGAGGAGCCGCCGTCAGCCCCACCGGCCCCGCCGTCGGTGCCGCCGGAGCCACCACCGGACACGGACCCGGCACCGCCGGCGCCCGTGGTGCCGCCGGCCGGAGCGCCCGGCGCCGTCGCGGCGCCGGAGCCGCTCGCGGAGGGTCTGGGGCGCTGGGTGGAGCCGGGGGTCGGGAGGTCCTCGGCCGGGAGGCCGTCGTCCGCGCCGTCTTCCTGGGCGGACTCGACCGGCTTCACGTTCATGGGGGTGTTCTGGTCGCCGCCGGAGGCCGTCGTACCGAGGGTGACGACGGTGCCGAGCACCGCCGCCAGCAGGGCGCCCGCGCCGGCGGCGACGAGGTTGCGGCGGGAACCGGTGAGGGCGATCCGGCGCGGGGCGGCGGCCGCCGCGGCCAGGCGCTTGCCGATGATCGTCGTGGGCGCCTCGGACATGTCGGTGCCGGTCGCCGGGGTCTCGACGCCTGCGAGGCCCGTGCCGGGCACAGGGCCGCCCTCGCGGTCCGCGACGAGCGCCAGGGTACGGCGGCCCACCGTGGTGCCCTGGCGGTCCGCGAGAGCGCCGCGCAGGGCTATCGAGGCCTCCAGTTCGCTGCGGGCCCGGTCCAGGCTGCCCAGGCACAGCGCCAGGACGCCGAGTTCGTGGAGGAAGTACGCCTCCTCGGCCACCTCCCCGGCCAGCCGGGCGGCCTCCTGGCCGACGCGCAGCGCCCGCTCCCACGCGCTCCAGTACATGGCCGCGGCGAGGACGGGCGCCACCGTACGGGCCAGGAGCACGGCGGCGCTCGTGTGGCCGCCGTCGCGGGCGGCGCCCAGGGCGGCCAGGATGGCCTCCGCCTCGGCGGCGACGCGCCGCGGGGCGACCGAGGGGTGCCCGGCCCACCAGGCGTAGTGCTGGGCGGCCGCCAGCGCCTGCGGGGAGCCCTCGGCGGCGGCCTCGGCCGCCAGTCCGTCCACGAGCGCCAGTTGCCGGCTCACGCCCGCCGCGAGGCGGTGGTGCGCGGCGACGGGAACGGCCAGCCCGACGGCCGCGATCTCGCCGAGCGCGGCGTCGCCGTGGGTGTCGCCGATGAGCGCCGGCAGGTGCGACGGGTGCGGGCACTCGCCGCCCAGGGCCACGGCGAAGCGCAGCGCCTCCTGCGCCGAGCCGCCGAGCCGGGAGGCGAGCAGGACGGCGGGGGCGGCGCTCTCGGCGAGCGAGGGCAGCGGCACGTGCGAGGCCGACGCGCCCGGCTGGGCGTCGAAGGGCGCGTCGACGGGGAGCCCGTCGGCGGCCTCCACGTCGCCCCACACCGACTCGTCGGCCGCGAGGATCTCCGCCCCGAGGGCGTCGCGCTGCCGCAGCAGCGCACCGGCCTGGACGAAGCGCAGCGGCAGGCCCTCCGACTCGAACCACAGGTCGGCCGCCCAGGCGGTCTCCTCCTCCTCCAGGGGGCGGCCCGCGGAGGACTCCAGCAGTTCCAGGCAGGCGACCCGGGTCAGTCCGGGGAGGAAGACCTCCTCGACCAGGGAGTCGGTGGAGGGGGCGGGCACGTCGGGGGTCGCGGACATCACGAAGGCGCACTCGGGCGCCGCCGCGAGCAGTTCCTCCAGCGAGGCACCGCCGAACTCCAGGTCGTCCAGGACGACGACCGCGCCGACCTCGCGCAGCAGTTCCAGCAGTCGGCCGCGGTCGGGGCGGTAGTCCTCTGCGTCGTAGATGGTGCCGAAGAGCTCCTGCAGCAGGTCGCTGGGGGTCCGGCGGTAGCCGGAGAGCCGGATCACGCCGTCGGGGGCGAGGCCCGCGCAGGCCTCGGCGACCGCGTCGAGCAGCACGCTGCGGCCCGCGCCGGACGGCCCGGTCACGCGCACCGAGCGGCCCCGGGAGAGCAGCCGCACCAGGCGCTCGCGCTCCTCACCGCGCTCCAGCAGCGGGAGCTCGGGGGCCCGGGGCCCCGGCGGCACCGTCGGGCGGGTGGCCGCGGTGAGCGCGGCGCGCTCCTCCGCCGCGCGCCGCACGGGCGCGGGCAGGCCGCCGGGGGCGAGGGAACTGACCTCGCTGCCGTCGACGGGGTTGAGGGTCAGCCTGTAGTCACCCACGACGAGTTCGACGACGCGTGGCGCGTCGCCGTCCGCCGTGCCCGCCCCGAGTTCGAGGGCGAGCGGGTCGCGCGGCGACCGGGCGACGCGCGGGGCCGGCGCGGTGCCGTCCTCCGCGCCCCCGGCGGGCGTCGCGTCGGCAAAGCTCGTGGAGTCCTGTTGTGCGCCGTACTCGTCACCGGTCATGTCGGGTCCGTGTGGGTCCATTAGTCTCCGCCCCCATGTGCGTCGCAGCGGGGCCCCACCGGGCCCGCGGTTCCGCCGTTGGACCGGTCCGGCTCCCCTCCTCGGCGTACGGGGTTGAGGCACGCCGGAACCGAACCCTAAACCTTCCCACAGTATGTGCGAAGCCCAGGGCGGCCATGCCGCCCTTGCGTCCGAATCTGTCCTGGGTTGCCGCTTCCGTGCGGGCACGCCCGCTGGGTGCCCTAGGTCCGCGGCAGTGCTTCTGCCGCGATTCCCCCCTCGATGACCAGGATGCGGTGCAGCCTTGTGGCGACCAGCAGCCGCTGCATCTGCGCGGGTACGCCCCTCAGGACGAGACGGCGGTCCGCCCGGCCGCAGCGTCGGTGCGCCCCCATGATGACCCCCAGGCCCGTCGCGTCCCACGAGTCGAGTTCGGTCAGGTCGAGCACGAGGTCGCCGTGACCCCCGTCCACCGCGCTGTGCAGGACCTTGCGGGCGTCCGCCGCGGTGCGGACGTCGAGGCGGCCCCCGACGACCAGCTCGGCGTGATCGCCCCTGATGTGCATTACGCCTCCCCGTGAGTGAATGGGTGGAAACTGCCGTGGTTCTACGTAACTGACGGTCCGTCGTACGAAGAGGTTGCCGTCTGTGAGCGAACCGATACCGAATTCACCCTTGCGAGTGACAGGAGAGGTCCGAGGGGCCCAGCCCACCGGGCATCCGCACCGGGCCGGGCCCTTCGGGTTGACGCTCCGTCAGTACCGGTAGAAGCCCTCGCCGCTCTTGCGGCCGAGCGCGCCCGCGTCCACCATGCGCCGCATGAGCTCCGGCGGGGCGAACTTCTCGTCCTGGGACTCGGTGTAGATGTTGTCGGCGGCGTGCAGCAGGATGTCGACGCCGGTGAGGTCGGCGGTCGCCAGCGGGCCCATCGCGTGGCCGAAGCCGAGCTTGCAGGCGACGTCGATGTCCTCGGCCGTGGCGACGCCCGACTCGTAGAGCTTGGTGGCCTCGACGACCAGCGCCGCGATCAGCCGGGTGGTGACGAACCCGGCCACGTCCCGGTTGACGACGATGGTCGTCTTGCCGACCTCCTCGGCGAAGGCCTTGGCGCGCGCCAGGGTCTCGTCACTGGTCTTGTAACCGCGCACCAGCTCGCACAGCTGCATGAGCGGCACCGGGGAGAAGAAGTGGGTTCCGACCACGCTCTCGGGGCGCTCCGTCACCGCGGCGATCTTGGTGATCGGGATGGCAGAGGTGTTGGACGCCAGCACCGCGTCCGCCTTGGCGATCTTGTCGAGGGCGCGGAAGATCTCCTGCTTGACCTCGATCTTCTCGAAGGCGGCCTCAACGACGATGTCGGCGTCGGCGGCCGCGTCCAGGTCGGTGGTGGTGGTGATGCGTGCGAGCGCGGCGGCCGCGTCCTCGGCGGCGAGCCTGCCCTTGGCGACGAACTTCTCGTAGGACGCCTCGATCCCGCCCTTGCCGCGGGCCAGCGCCTCGTCCGTGATGTCACGCAGGACGACCTCGTAACCCGCCTGTGCGGACACCTGCGCGATACCGGAGCCCATCAGGCCGGCTCCGATGACGGCGAGCTTCTTCGCCACGGCACACACCTATCTTCTCGATGCTGTTGCCGGGACCTTAACGTCGCGCCGCGGAGGAGCGCAGCAGGAAGAGAGGCGGGTCACCCTGTGTCCTTCGTCGCACAGTTGAGAGCCCCGGCGCCCAGTTGCTGCCGCACCGCGTCCAGTTTGACCGGGACCGCCCCCGGAGTCCGCATCCGCCTCCCCCGCCGCGGTCCCGCCACGGAGCGCGCCCGGGGCGCGGCCTGACTACGCTCGACACATGGTCAATCTGACGCGCATCTACACGCGGACCGGGGACGACGGCACCACCGCCCTCGGCGACATGAGCCGTACGGCCAAGACCGACAGCCGTATCTCGGCCTACGCGGACGCCAACGAGGCGAACGCCGTGATCGGTGTGGCGCTCGCCCTCGGCGCGCTTCCGCAGGAGGTCGCGACCGTCCTCGTACGGGTCCAGAACGACCTCTTCGACGTCGGCGCCGACCTCGCGACGCCCGTCGCCCCGGACCCCAAGTACCCGCCGCTGCGCGTCGAGCAGTCGTACGTGGACCGGCTGGAGGCGGACTGCGACCGCTTCCTGGAGGACTTGGAGAAGCTGCGCAGCTTCATCCTCCCCGGCGGCACCCCGGGCGCCGCGCTGCTCCACCAGGCGTGCACGGTCGTCCGCCGCGCCGAGCGCTCCACGTGGGCCGCGCTGGAGGAGCACGGCGACACGATGAACCCGCTCACCGCCACCTACCTCAACCGGCTCTCCGACCTGCTGTTCATCCTGGCCCGCACGGCCAACAAGGAGGTCGGCGACGTGCTGTGGGTACCCGGCGAGAACCGCTGACCCGGCGCGCTCAGCCGCGCGGCGAGGCGGCCGGCTCCCGTCTGGGCCAGAGCGTGTAGCTCGCCGCCACGACGGCGTGGATCCCGGCCGCCGCCCCCATCCGCACCTGCCCTCCCCCAGGGCCGCCGTGCGTCCGCCGTCCGCCACGAGCCGGACGGCCAGTTCCAGCAGGGCGGCGGCGACGGCCGTGGAGACCGCGGTACGGCCGAACAGCCGCCACTCGTGCACCGCCCGGGCCCTGCCGTACCTCGGCGCCGGAGGGGGCTTCGGGCCCCCCGCGAAGCGGTGCGCGAAGCGGGCGTCGGCCCAGCGGACGACGCAGTGGCCGTAGCCGGCCGAGAAGCCGACGTAGGCGGCGGCGAGACCGTGACGCGCGGCGGCCGTGCCGCCGTCGCGCAGGTCGGCCACGGCGGCCGCCAGCAGCACCAGGTCCACCAGGGGCACGCACACCAGCAGGGCCGCCCCCGCCCGGGGCCGGCGCAGCAGGTAGCGCACGGCGAGCCCGGCGCCCAGCAGCACCCAGAAGGCGATCTCGCACCCGATGATCAGCGTCACGAGCATGCCGCAAGGCTCCCCCGCCGCCGTCGCGGGGCGCGTCGTCGGCGCTGATGAGACCCGGCTGCATCCTTCGGCGTACGTACCGGCTCCGACCCCCGGTGGACGCGCGTCGTCCGCGCCGCGTGCTGGGATGGGCCCATGACGACCGCCGCCGCCCGACGCCCGCACCGCGACGACGTGCTGATCGCCGTCGCGGGGCTCGCGGGAGGCCTCACGATGTGGGCGTTCGGGCTGTACACCTACTCGGGGAACCATCCGGCGGGCGACCGTGCCTGGCTGCCGCTGCTCCCGCTGGTGGTCATGGCCGGATGTGAACTGCTGCGCCGGACCGCGCCCCGCGTGGCGATCGTCGTCGCTGTGCTCACCCTCTGCGCGGACTTCGTGATCGGTTCCCTGCTGGTGACCGTGCTGATGTTCACCGACCTCGTGTACGCCGCCGTCCTGTACGGACCCAAGCGGCTGACCCGGGTCGTCCCGGTCGGCAGCGTGCTCGGCACGGCCGCGCTCACGGCCACCGCGGTGGCGGTGCACCCGGTCGCCGAGTCCCTGCTGATCGGCGTGGTCGGTGCGCTCGTCTCGGTGGCACCCGCCTCGACGGGCGTGGTCGTACGGCGGCACCGCGACGAGGCCGCCCATGAACGGCTCCGCGCGGAGCAGACCGCGCTCCTCGCCGAGCTGGACCGCCGGGAGGCGGTGGGCCGCGAACGGGCCCGGATGGCCCGCGAACTGCACGACATGGTGGCGGGCCATCTCTCCGCGATCGCCGTCCACTCCACCGCCGCGCTGTCCCTGGACCGCCACGAGGGACCGGCCCGCGAGGCGCTGGCGGTGATCCGCGAGAACAGCGTCGCGGGCCTGTCCGAGATGCGCCGGCTGATCGGGCTGCTGCGCGACTCGGCGGGCGAGGACGGGGTGCCGGCCCCCGTTCCGCGGCTGGCCGGTCTGGACACGCTCGTGGAGCAGATGCGCGCCGCGGCCCCGCACTCGGCCTTCGTGCTGCGCGACGAACGCCCCGAGGGTGCCGCCCCGCTGCCCGCGCCGGTGGAACTCGCGGCGTACCGGATCGTGCAGGAGTCCTTGACCAACGTCCTGAAGCACGCGTCGCCGGGCGAGGTGCCCGTCATGCTGGAACAGGACGGCAGAGCGCTGACGGTGACCGTGGCGAGCCCCTGCCGCAGCGGCGGCACGGCCCACCGCTCCGGTCCCCGGGCCCCCGGCTCGGGCAGCGGCCTCATCGGGATGCGGGAGCGCACCGAACTGCTGGGCGGCACCTTCGAGGCGGGCAGTGAGGGCGCGACGTGGCGGGTGCGGGCGGTACTGCCCATGGAGGGGAACGCATGATCCGGGTGGTCGTCGCCGAGGACCAGTCCGCGGTACGGGCGGGTCTGGTGCTGATACTGCGCTCGGTGCCCGACATCGAGGTGGTCGCCGAGGCGGCCGACGGGGAGGCGGCGGTCCGCCTCGCCCGTGAGCTGCTCCCGGACGTGATCCTCATGGACCTCCAGATGCCCCGGCTGGACGGGGTTTCCGCGACCCGCGAGATCGTCGCGGAAGGGCTGGGCGACGTGCTCGTCCTCACCACGTTCGATCTGGACGAGTACGTCTTCGGGGCGCTGCGCGCGGGCGCCGCCGGATTCCTGCTGAAGGACACCGAGGCGGATCTGCTGATCGAGGGCGTACGGCTGGTGGCGCGCGGCGAGGGAATGATCGCGCCCGCGGTGACCCGCCGGCTGATCGGCGAGTTCGCCCGCCCGCGGCCGCGCCCGGCCGCCGACCGCGCCGTCCTCGGCCCGCTGACACCGCGGGAGCGGGAGGTGCTGGTCTGTGTGGGCGAGGGGCTGTCCAACGCGGAGATCGCGGCACGTCTGGAGATGGCGGAGGCCACGGCGAAGACGCACGTCAGCCGCATGCTGGCCAAGCTGGGGCTGCGCAGCCGCGTGCAGGCAGCGGTGCTCGCGCAGGAACTGGGGCTCCCGAAGCAGTCGTAGGGCCGGGCGGGAGAGGCCGGACCTCCGGCTGGTAGCCCACATTCACCCTCCCCCAGACTCCCTCCGGGGGACCCCCAACCCAGCGGGAAGGCCCGAACAGCCTGCTAGGCCACGTTCACCCTCCCCCAGACTCCGTCCGGGGGGACCCCCAACCAGCGGGAAGGCCCGAACAGCCTGCTAGGCCACGTTCACCCGCTGGCCCGGAGGGGCGGCCTCGAGCCAGGCGAGGAAGCCGGTGAGGGCGTCGTCGCTCATGGCGAGTTCCAGGCGGGTACCGCGGTGCTCGCACACCAGGATGACGGCGTCGGACAGGAGCGCCAGTTCCTCCTGGCCCTCGGGGGCGCGGCGGTGCAGCACCTCGATGGCGGAGCGCTCCAGCACCCGGCGCGGCCGGGGCGCGTAGGAGAAGACCCGGAACCATTCGATCCGGTCACCGCTGTAGCGGGCCACGCCGTACGCCCAGCCCTTGCCGGAGGGTTCGTCGGCGCCGGTGGGCGGCATCCGCAGGCTGCAGTCGAACGTGCCGCCGGGCCGCTGGATCAGCCGGCGCCGCAGCCCGAAGACGAACAGCCCCAGCAGCGCCACCGCCACCAGGGCCCCGCACACCTGAAAAGCGAGGATCACGCCCACCGACCTCCTCGCTCCATGTCACGAATAGGGATACTGCAGCCGCGGGACACCCTCACGGGCCTCCCGCGGCTCATGGCCCAGTGGGCCGGGCGCTCAGCGCGACCCGCTGGTCGCGGCGATCAGCCGGACCTCGGCCCGGCGCTCACCGGCGGCGTCGGCGTCGGCCTTCGCGCGCTCCAGAGCCCGCTCCGCACGCTGGACGTCGATCTCCTCGGCGAGCTCGGCGATCTCCGCCAGCACCGAGAGCTTGTTGTCCGCGAAGGAGATGAAGCCTCCGTGCACCGCCGCGACGACGGTGCCGCCCTCGCTGGTGCGGATCGTCACCGGACCGGACTGGAGCACGCCCAGCAGCGGCTCGTGGTTCGGCATGACGCCGATGTCGCCGGACTCGGTGCGTGCGACGACAAGTGTGGCCTCGCCGGACCAGACACGGCGGTCCGCTGCGACCAGCTCGACGTGCAGCTCAGCCAAGATGGCTCCTCGGGTCGGCACCCACCGCCGTCCGGCGGGTGCATAAAACAAAGGATAACGGGGGTGCGGCAAGGGGGCGGACACAGGGTCCGCCCCCTGCCACGGTGAGCCGTCAGGCGACGGGCGTCAGCTGACGCCGAGCTCGCGGGCGTTGCGCTCGAGGTCCTCGATGCCGCCGCACATGAAGAACGCCTGCTCAGGGAAGTGGTCGTACTTACCGTCGGCGATGGCGTTGAACGCGGAGATCGACTCGTCCAGCGGGACGTCGGAGCCGTCGATACCGGTGAACTGCTTCGCCGCGTGGGTGTTCTGCGACAGGAAGCGCTCGATACGGCGGGCGCGGTGGACGGTGAGCTTGTCCTCCTCGCCCAGCTCGTCGATACCGAGGATCGCGATGATGTCCTGGAGGTCCTTGTACTTCTGCAGGATCCCCTTGACGCGCATGGCGCACTCGTAGTGGTCCGCCGCGATGTAGCGGGGGTCCAGGATGCGGGACGTCGAGTCCAGCGGGTCGACCGCCGGGTAGATGCCCTTCTCCGAGATCGGACGCGACAGAACGGTCGTCGCGTCCAGGTGGGCGAAGGTGGTCGCCGGGGCCGGGTCGGTCAGGTCGTCCGCGGGGACGTAGATCGCCTGCATCGAGGTGATCGAGTGACCACGGGTCGAGGTGATGCGCTCCTGGAGGAGGCCCATCTCGTCCGCGAGGTTCGGCTGGTAACCCACCGCGGAGGGCATGCGGCCGAGCAGCGTGGAGACCTCGGAGCCGGCCTGCGTGAAGCGGAAGATGTTGTCGATGAAGAACAGCACGTCCTGCTTCTGCACATCGCGGAAGTACTCCGCCATGGTCAGACCGGCCAGGGCCACGCGCAGACGGGTGCCCGGGGGCTCGTCCATCTGGCCGAAGACCAGGGCGGTCTTGTCCAGAACGCCGGACTCCTCCATCTCCTGGATGAGGTCGTTGCCCTCACGGGTGCGCTCGCCGACGCCGGCGAACACGGAAACGCCCTCGTGCAGCTTCGCCACACGCATGATCATTTCCTGGATGAGGACGGTCTTGCCGACACCGGCGCCACCGAACAGACCGATCTTGCCGCCCTTGACGTAAGGGGTCAGCAGGTCGACGACCTTCAGGCCGGTCTCGAACATCTCGGTCTTGGACTCGAGGTCCTCGAACTTCGGCGCCTTGCGGTGGATCGTCCAGCGCTCGCCGACGTTGGCGTTCTCCTCGGGGACGTTCAGCACCTCACCGAGGGTGTTGAACACCTTGCCCTTGGTGAAGTCGCCGACCGGGACGGTGATGCCCGTGCCCGTGTCGGTCACCACGGCCTGGCGGACCAGACCGTCGGTGGGCTGCATGGAGATGGCGCGGACCAGGCCGTCACCCAGGTGCTGGGCGACCTCGAGGGTCAGCGTCTTCTTCTTGCCGTCCTCGGCCGGGTCGGCGACCTCGACGGTGAGGGCGTTGTAGATCTCCGGCATCGCGTCGACGGGGAACTCCACGTCGACGACCGGGCCGATGACCCGGGCGACGCGGCCCGTGGCAGCGGCCGTCTCAACAGTGGTGGTCATGTTTAGTCACTCCCCGCAGACGCGTCGGCCAGGGCGCTGGAGCCACCGACGATCTCGCTGATTTCCTGGGTGATTTCGGCCTGGCGGGCCTGGTTGGCAAGCCGCGTGAGCGTCTTGATGAGCTCCTCGGCGTTGTCGGTCGCCGACTTCATCGCCCGGCGGCGGGCAGCGTGCTCGGAAGCGGCACCCTGCAGCAGCGCGTTGAAGATCCGGCTCTCGACGTACCGCGGCAGCAGCGCGTCCAGGACGCCCTCCGCCGACGGCTCGAAGTCGTACAGGGGGAGGATCTCCCCCTCCTTGCGGGCCTCGCCACCGGTGGCGTCGTCCAGGGACAGCGGCAACAGCCGCTTCTCCACCGGCGCCTGCGTCAGCATCGACACGAACTCCGTGAAGACGATGTGCAGTTCGTCGACGCCGCCCTCGGCCGTGTCCTTGAGGACCTGGTCGATCAGCGGGTCGGCCACCGACTTGGCGTCCGCGTACACCGGCTTGTCGGTGAACCCGGTCCACGAGCCGGCGATCGGGCGCTCGCGGAAGCCGTAGTACGCCACGCCCTTGCGGCCGATGAGGTAGTGCACGACCTCCTTGCCCTCCGCGCGCAGCCGCTCGGTGAGCCGGTCGGCAGCCTTGATCGCGTTGGACGAGTAGCCGCCGGCCAGACCGCGGTCGCTCGTGACGAGCAGCACCGCGGCGCGGGTCGGGTTCTCGGCCTCGGTGGTCAGCGGGTGGTTCGTGTTGGAACCGGTCGCGACCGCCGCCACCGCGCGGGTGAGCTCATCGGCGTACGGGGACGATGCCGCGACCTGGCGCTGGGCCTTGACGATCCGGGACGCGGAGATCATCTCCATCGCCTTCGTGATCTTCTTGGTCGCGGTGACTGTCTTGATGCGGCGCTTGTATACCCGAAGCTGGGCGCCCATGCTCAGCCCTCACCCAGCAGCTTGCCGTCCGAGGTCTCGAACTGCTTCTTGAACTCCACGACCGCGTCGGTCAGGGCCTCGACCGTGTCGTCGCCGAGCTTGCCGGTCTCGGCGATGCTCAGCAGCAGGTCCTTCTTCTCACGGCGGAGGTAGTCCAGCAGCTCGCGCTCGAAGCGGCGGATGTCCTCGACCGGGACGTCGTCCAGCTTGCCGGTGGTGCCGGCCCAGATGGAGACGACCTGGTCCTCGATCGGGAACGGCGCGTACTGGCCCTGCTTGAGCAGCTCGACCATGCGCTTGCCGCGCTCCAGCTGCGCCTTGGAGGCCGCGTCCAGGTCGGAACCGAAGGCGGCGAACGCCTCCAGCTCGCGGTACTGGGCGAGGTCCACGCGCAGGCGGCCGGCGACCGACTTCATGGCCTTGATCTGCGCCGAGCCACCGACTCGGGAGACCGAGATACCGACGTTCAGCGCCGGGCGCTGGCCCGCGTTGAACAGGTCGGACTCCAGGAAGCACTGGCCGTCGGTGATGGAGATGACGTTGGTCGGGATGAACGCCGACACGTCGTTGGCCTTGGTCTCGACGACCGGCAGACCGGTCATCGAGCCGGCACCCAGCTCGTCGGAGAGCTTGGCGCAACGCTCCAGCAGACGGGAGTGCAGGTAGAAGACGTCACCCGGGTAGGCCTCACGGCCCGGCGGGCGGCGCAGCAGGAGGGAGACGGCACGGTAGGCGTCGGCCTGCTTGGACAGGTCGTCGAAGACGATCAGGACGTGCTTGCCCTGGTACATCCAGTGCTGGCCGATGGCCGAGCCGGTGTACGGGGCGAGGTACTTGAAGCCGGCCGGGTCGGACGCCGGGGCCGCCACGATCGTGGTGTACTCCAGGGCGCCGGCCTCCTCCAGCGAGGCGCGCACGCCCGCGATGGTGGAGCCCTTCTGACCGATGGCGACGTAGATGCAGCGGACCTGCTTCTTCGGGTCGCCGGAACGCCAGTTGTCACGCTGGTTGATGATCGTGTCGATCGCCAGGGCCGTCTTGCCGGTCTGACGGTCGCCGATGATCAGCTGACGCTGGCCGCGGCCGATCGGGGTCATCGCGTCGACCGCCTTGAGGCCGGTCTGCATCGGCTCGTGGACGGACTTACGGGCCATGACGCCGGGAGCCTGCAGCTCCAGGGCGCGGCGGCCCTCGGTCTCGATCTCGCCGAGGCCGTCGATCGGGTTGCCGAGCGGGTCGACGACGCGACCCAGGTATCCCTCGCCGACGGCGACCGAGAGCACCTCACCGGTGCGCTGCACCGGCTGGCCCTCTTCGATGCCGCTGAACTCGCCGAGGACGATCGCGCCGATCTCGCGCTCCTCCAGGTTGAGGGCGAGACCGAGGGTGCCGTCCTCGAACTTCAGCAGTTCGTTCGCCATCGCCGAGGGGAGACCCTCGACCTTGGCGATACCGTCGCCGGCCAGGCTGACCGTTCCGACCTCCTCGCGCGAGGCCGCGTCCGGCTGGTACGACTGGACAAAGTTCTCCAGCGCGTCCCGGATCTCCTCCGGCCGGATCGTGAGCTCCGCCATCTGGGTTCCCTGCTCTCCTTGTTGGGCCCGAAGTATTCGCTACGGCCCAACTCGGGCCGCTGGTACTGCTCTTTGAGTTGGTGGCTGGTTCAGCCGGCCATCCGGCGGCTCGCCTCTTCGAGGCGGTCCGCGATGGTCCCGTCGATGACCTCGTCGCCGACCCGAACCGAGATGCCGCCGCGGACCGCGGGGTCCACGTCGAGGTTCAGGTGCACCTGCCGGCCGTAGATCGTGGCCAGCGCGGCGCCGAGGCGCTGCTTCTGCCGGTCGTTCAGCGGTACCGCCGACACCACGACCGCAACCGTGCGGTTACGGCGCGTGGCCGCCAGCTTGGACAGGGCGTCGATCCCTGCCTCCAGGCTACGGCCTCGCGGGTGGGTCACGAGACGGACGACGATCCGCTCCGTGACCGGGTTGGCACGGCCGCCCAGCAGCGAGTGCAGCAGGGCCGCCTTGGCCTGGCCGCCCGCGGCGCGGTCGGTCAGCGCCGCCCGCAGCTCGCTGCTGCCGGAGACGATGCGGCCGAAGCGGAACAGCTCGTCCTCGACGTCGTCGAGGTGGCCCGCCCGCTCCGCGGCGATCAGGTCGGCGCCGTAGGACAGCTCCTCCAGCGCGTCGACCAGGTCACGCGACTGCGACCAGCGGCTGCGGACCATGCCCGAGACCAGATCGGACGTCTCGCCGCCGATCTGCCCGCCGAGGACCGCCTGCGCCAGGCCCGCCTTGGCCTCCCCCGGCTGGGCCGGGTCGGTCAAGGCGCGGCGCAGCGAACCCTCGCGGTCGAGCAGCCCCGTGACGGCGGCCAGCTCCTCGGCGAGCTTCGCCGCGTCGACGGACGTGCTGTCCGTCACCGCGTCGAGGCGCTCGCGCGCGGTGGCCAGTGCCTCGCGGCTCGCTCCGTTCATCGCGCGGCCTCGGCCTTCTCCTCGAGCTCGTCGAGGAAGCGGTCGATCACGCGACTCTGGCGGGCGGTGTCCTCGAGGGACTCACCGACGATCTTGCCGGCCAGGTCGGTGGCGAGCTTGCCGACGTCCTGGCGCAGCGCGTGCGCGGCGGACCGGCGGTCGGCCTCGATCTGGGCGTGACCGGCGGCGATGATCTCCTCGCGCTGCCGCTGGCCTTCCGCACGCATCTCGGCGATGAGCGCGGCGCCCTGCTCCTGCGCCTCCTGGCGCAGACGCGCGGCCTCGTGGCGGGCCTCGGAGAGCGACTGCTTGTACTCCTCGAGGGTCCGCTGAGCCTCGGCCTGTGCGGCCTCGGCCTTCTCCATGCCGCCCTCGATGGCCTCGCGGCGCTCGTCCAGAACCTTGTTGATGTTCGGGAGGAGCTTCTTGGCGAGGAAGAAGAAGACGATGGCGAAGGCGATGAGACCGATGACGAGCTCTGGGATCGGCGGGATGAGGGGGTTCTCCGCCTCCTCGGCCGCCAGCTGTGCCAGGGCGTTCACATCAGTGCCTTCCGTCGAAAGGGGTTGGTCTCGTCAGCCCGGACTCAGGAGGTCGGGTAGACGAACGGCATGACCAGACCGATCAGCGCGAGCGCCTCACAGAAGGCGAAGCCGAGGATCTGGTTGGCACGGATCAGGCCGGCGGCCTCGGGCTGACGGGCGAGCGCCTGCGTACCGTTGCCGAAGATGATGCCGATGCCGACGCCGGGGCCGATGGCCGCGAGGCCGTAGCCGATGGAGCCCAGGTTGCCGAGGATCTGGGTGGCGGCGAGGTTCACAGCGGACATGCTGTTTCTTCCTTCTCTTTCACGGACCGGTGGGGGTTGGCCACCGGACAATCGGGGGGCTGTGCGTCGTGCGGCTGCTCAGTGGTGCTCGGCGAGCGCGCCCTGCACGTAGGAGCAGGCCAGCAGCACGAAGACGTACGCCTGGACGGCCTGGATGAAGAGCTCGAAGGCGGTCATGACGATGACCATCACGAACGAGACGCTGGCGTAGGCGATGCCGATCCCGTTGAGCAGGTACCAGCTGGCGATGGTGAACAGCAGCAGCAGGACGTGCCCGGCGAACATGTTCGCGAAGAGTCGCACGGCGTGCGTGAACGGCCGCACGATGACGTTGGAGAGGAACTCCAGGCCGACGACCATCGGCAGCACCGCGCCGAGGTTCTTGTCGTAGCCGGTGATGTTCTTCCAGCCGCCGACGAAGCCGTGCTTCTTGAAGGTCAGCGACATCCACGTGATGTACACGATCGCGGCGAGCGCGGCCGGGTAGCTGATGATCGCCGTCACGGGGAACTGGGCGATCGGCACGATCGACCACAGGTTCATGATCCAGACGAAGAAGAACAACGCGACCATGAAGGGCACGTACTTCTCGCCGTCCCGCTTGCCGATCGTCTCGTAGACGATGCCGCGGCGGACGAAGTCGTAGCCGGCCTCGGCGACCATCTGCAGCTTGCCCGGCACGATCTTCGGCTTGGCGAACGCAGCCCAGAAGAAACCGACGATCACGATGCTGCCGAGCAGCGCCAGCAGCATCGTCTTGTTGAAGTAGACGCTGCTGTCCCCGTCGCCGATCAGCGGCTTGAAGAGGAAGGAGTGCAGGCCGGGGGCCGGGAAGCCGCACCCGTCGAAGATGTGGCAGTTCGTCTCGAAGGCGAGCGTCGTTACATCACTCACCGAGAGCTCCTTCAGCGTGGCGCATAGGTACGGCAACCTCTACGTGTCGGCGCGGCACACGGCCACGGAACGGCACTGGACTGGTCTGACGGATGTGGGGGCGGCGGGTGGGCGCTGAGCCGAAGGGCTGTTGCGAAGGCATGACTGCCACCCGCGCCAGCTCTGCCGCAGTTGAGACCGGACGATAGCAAACGAGCGGAAGTCCGCCTGCACCGGCCCTGCTTTTCACGGTGAAGTTCCGGCGGAGCCGGGCTCCACGTACAGCATCTTGGTCTTCATATGAGCACGTGCCTGGGCGGCGATCCACACCAGGGTCGTGCCGAGCAGGGTGAAGGCGAACACCTGGGTGTCGAAGAGCGTCGTGTTCTTGAACACGGCCAGCACGATGGCGAGCAGCAGCAGCTGCACGGTGTAGAGCATCAGGCCCATCGCCTGGAACAGCGTGGGATAGGAACGGGCGGTGCGCTGAAGCACCGTCAGACCGATTCCCATGAACGCGATCACCACCACCGCGCCGAAGCCCGCGCCGATCGCGCCCTTGCCGCCCGCGAGCACGCTGGAGACAGCGACCGCGATCACCCCCGCGGCTACGGCGGGCACGGCGCAGTTCAGAAGCGTTCGGACGTCGTTGGACTGCATGGCGGCAGCTCCTCCGGCGAGGTTGGGAGTACAGGGGTCGTCGAGGACGAGGGTAGCCCGGCGGCGAGGACATGCCTCACGCCGGAAGACCATCGCACTAGGGTCTTTCGGCTTGATTCCGGGTTCTCGTGAACGGTATCACAAACTATTTGATGAGGTCTTTACCCGGTTCGTGTGTGACCTGTCACACGGAAGAAGTACCTCTCGCGGAGTCTTCCGGACGCCTCTCGACGGCTGTGCTAAAGAGCGTTCGGCCTACGGATGGCTGCCCGAACCGCGGCCGGCGTCCACCAGGGACCGCGCGCTGAGCGCCGTAGCGCCGTTGACGCCGGGGGCCTCCCCCGCGGCGATGGTGGCCGCGGCGGCGTCGTGGGCCTCTCGCGCGGCCTCCGCCCGGGTACGGCGGTACCGCGGCGGGACGAACGCCTCGGCCCAGCGCGGGGCCCGGGGGCGGAAACGCGGCATGAGCAGCGCGAGCAGCCCCATGGCGCTCAGCACGACGATGCTCAGGACGATCAGCAGGCTGGAGGAGTTGACCGAGAAGGCGACGGCGCCGAAGGAGATCAGCGCGGACCAGAAGTACATGATCCACACGGCCCGGCTGTGCGAGTGGCCGATGTCCAGCAGCCGGTGGTGGAGGTGTCCGCGGTCGGCGGCGAACGGCGACTGCCCGTTCCAGGTGCGGCGCACGATGGCCAGCACCAGGTCGGCCGCCGGGATCGCGATGAGCGTCAGCGGCAGCAGCAGGGGGAGGTAGAACGGCACCATGAAGTGCGTGGTGTCCCGGGTCGAACCGGTGAGGTTGGTGATGGCGTCGGGGTCGGTCTGACCGGTGATCGAGATGGCGCCGGAGGCCAGCACCAGGCCGATCAGCATCGAGCCCGAGTCGCCCATGAAGATCCGCGCGGGATGCAGGTTGTGCGGCAGGAAGCCCAGGCACATCCCGATGAGGATGGCGCTGAACAGCGTCGCCGGGGCGGCCGCCTCGATGCCGTAGCCGTACCAGATGCGGTACGCGTACATGAAGAAGGCGATCGCGGCGATGCACACCATTCCGGACGCGAGTCCGTCGAGTCCGTCGACGAAGTTGACCGCGTTGATCGTGATCACGACCAGCGCCACGGTCAGCAGGGTCGACTGCACCGGTGTGAGCGCGACGATGCCCTTGCCCGGGATCGGCAGCCACAGCACGGTGAGGCCCTGCAGCACCATCACACCGGCCGCGATCATCTGCGCGCCCAGCTTGATCAGGGCGTCCACGCCCCACTTGTCGTCCAGCACGCCCAGCAGCCAGATGAGCCCGGCGCCCGAGAGCAGCGCCCGGGGCTCGTTGGAGAGCTCGAAGACGCTCTTGAGGTTGGTCAGGTGGGCCGCCACCAGCAGGCCCGCGCACAGGCCGCCGAACATGGCGATGCCGCCGAGGCGCGGCGTGGGTTCGCGATGGACGTCGCGGTCGCGGATCTCGGGCATGGCCCCTGCCGCGATGGCGAACTTCCGCACCGGCCCCGTGAGGAGGTAGGTCACGGCTGCTGCGACACACAGGGTCAAGAGGTACTCGCGCACGGGCACACCCTATTCGCGTCCGGGTGTCGACTGTAAACACAGACGAAGACTCACAGCGGGTACCCAGGGTTGCACATGCCACCCACCGGGGTGGCCCGGCCCCCCTGTGAAGCGCGTCTCAGCCGGGGTACGGGGGGAAGCCCTCCACCAGTTCGGCGACCTCGCCGGCCAGTCCCCGCTCCTCCCGCAGCGCGCGCACGATCAGGTCCGCGACCTGCGGCATCTGCTCCTCGCGCATCCCCTGGGTGGTCACCGACGCGGTGCCCAGGCGGATTCCGGAACCGGCGGTGCAGGGCTCCGTGTCGTACGGCAGCGTGTACTTGTCCAGCACGATCCCGGCGGCCGCGCACAGTCCGCGGGCGCGCATACCGGTGACGCCCAGGGCCGACACGTCCGCGGCGATCAGATGGGTGTCCGTGCCGCCGGTGGCGATGCGCGGGCCCTGCGCGGCGAGCGCGCCGGCGAGCGTGCGGGCGTTGGCGACGACCTGGTGCGCGTAGAGCGCGAACTCCGGCCGCGCCGCCTCGGCGAGGGCCGCCGCCTTCGCGGCGACGGCGTGCATGTGCGGACCGCCCTGCGAGAAGGGGAAGACCGCCCGGTCGATGCGCTGGGCCAGGTCCGCGCCGCACAGGACGAGCCCGCCGCGCGGTCCGCGCAGCGTCTTGTGCGTGGTCGCGCACACCACGTCCGCGTACGGCACCGGGTTGGGCGCGGCGCCGCCGGCGACCAGGCCCAGCGTGTGCGCGGCGTCCACGATCAGGTACGCGCCGACGTCGTCGGCGATCTCCCTGAAGGCGGCGTAGTCGATGTGCCGGGGATAGGCGATCCCGCCGCAGACGATCGCCTTCGGGCGGTGCCGGTGGGCCAGGTCCCGCACCTGCGCGTAGTCGATCAGGCCGCCCTCCTCGAAGGTCTCGCCCCGCGTCACCCCGTATCCGACGATGCGGAACCAGCGGCCGGAGAAGTTCGACTCGGACCCGTGGGTGAGGTGGCCGCCGTGGGCCAGCGACATCGCCAGGACGGTGTCCCCTGGGACCAGGAGGGCCGCGTAGGCGGCCAGCACGGCCGAGGAGCCGGAGTAGGGCTGCACGTTCGCGTGCGCGGCTCCGAACAGCCGTGTGGCCCTTTCCACGGCCAGCCGCTCGGCCAGGTCCACCAGCTCGCACCCGGCGTGGTGGCGGTGGCCGGGGTATCCCTCGGCGTACTTGTTGGCCAGCGGTGAGCCGAGCGCCGTCAGGACGGCCGGGGAGGTGAAGTTCTCACCCGCGATCAACTGCAGGCACGAGGCCTGCCGCTGGGCTTCCCCGAGGAGGATGTCGGCCAGCTCCGGGTCATGGGCGCGCAGCTCGTCGAGGCCGGGGCCCCCGGCCGGGAGCGTGGGGGTGACTATGTGGGGTGAAGACGCTTCCGCGGTGGGCATGGCGGCGCTCCCGGGGGCGGCTGGGAAGGTTCTCACCTGCCACTGTTGCATCCTTCCGGACATTTCGCGCCGCGTTGTGCTCCACCGGGGGCCGGGTGGTCGCCGCGGGCCGCGCCACCGTGCCCCGGGAGCCCGCCCGAAGGGCCGTCCGCGACTCGGGGAGACCTTCCGCCCCCGGGGTCAGGCGGTGGGCGCCGGAACCCCGGTGAGCGCCGTCAGGACCGGGTCCAGCGCGTCGTGGATCTCCTCGCCGATGCTGCGGAAGAACGTCAGCGGGGCGCCGTACGGGTCGTACACCTCGTCCGCGTCGGCGGTGGGCGCCAGCAGCCACCCGCGCAGGGCCGCGGCGGCGCGCACCAGGGACCGCGCGCGCTCGGTCACGCTGCCCTCCGGCAGCGTCGCCGGGTCTATCGCCTTCACCAGCCGGGTGAACTCCTTCAGCGTGAAGGTGCGCAGACCCGCCGCGTGCCCCATGGAGATCACCTGGGCGCGGTGGTCGCGGGTCGCGGTCAGCACGAGGTCGGCGTCGATCACGTGGTCGTCGAGGAGCTCGCGCCCGAGGAAGCCGACCGGGTCGGCGGAGTACTCGGCGAGCACCGTCGCCGCGTGCGCCTCCATCGGCGCGCCCTCGTGTCCCCAGGTGCCGGCGCTCTCCACGATGATCCCGGCGGCGCCGTCACCGAGCCGCAGCGTCAGCTCGTGCCGGGTCAGCCGCTCGGCCATCGGCGAGCGGCAGACGTTGCCGGTGCAGACGTGGAGGATGCGGAACGGGCGCTCGCCGTGATCCCACTGCCCGGGTATGGGCGGTGTCAATTGCCGACCTCCAGGTCGGGTACGACCTCACGGAGCTGCTCCGCGCTGATCGCGCCCGCCCGCAGCAGGACGGGCACCTTGCCGGTGACGTCCACGATGGAGGACGGAACGGCCGCGGGCGTCGGGCCGCCGTCGAGGTAGATCGCGACGGAGTCGCCGAGCATCTCCTGCGCCGCGTCGCAGTCCTGCGGCGAGGGGTGACCGGTCAGGTTGGCGCTGGAGACGGCCATGGGGCCGGTCTCGGTCAGCAGCTCGATGGCGACCGGGTGCAGCGGCATGCGGACGGCGACGGTGCCGCGGGTGTCCCCCAGGTCCCACTGGAGCGACGGCTGGTGACGGGCGACGAGGGTGAGCGCGCCCGGCCAGAACGCGTCGACCAGCTCCCAGGCCTGCTCGCTGAAGTCGGTGACCAGGCCGTGCAGGGTGTTCGGGGAGCCGACCAGGACGGGCGAGGGCATGTTGCGGCCCCGGCCCTTGGCCTCCAGCAGGTCGCCGACGGCCTCGGTGTTGAACGCGTCCGCGCCGATCCCGTAGACGGTGTCGGTGGGCAGCACCACGAGCTCGCCGCGGCGTACGGCGGACGCGGCCTCGCGCAGTCCGGCGATCCGGTCCGTCGCGTCCGAGCAGTCGTAACGCCGTGCCATCAGCAGACCTCCATGACGTGCGGCGCCGTGGTCACGGCGTCGCCTTGCGGGCAGTGGTGAACCGGGGACGGTTGTTGAGGTCGGGGTGGTCGGCGGCGTCCGCCCAGCCGGCCTCCTCGGTGAAGATCCAGGGCACCTGGCCGCCCTGGGTGTCGGCGTGCTCGATGACGACGACCCCGCCCGGGCGCAGCAGCCGGTGCGCGGTGCGCTCGATGCCGCGGATGGTGTCGAGGCCGTCCTCGCCGGAGAACAGCGCCATCCCGGGGTCGTGGTCGCGGGCCTCCGGCGCCACGTACTCCCATTCGGTGAGCGGGATGTAGGGCGGGTTGGAGATCACCAGGTCGACCTGGCCGTCGAGGTCCTGGAAGGCCTCCAGGGCATCGCCCTGCCGCAGGTCGACCTTGCTGCCCTCGACGTTCTTGCGGGCCCACACCAGCGCCTCGTCGGACAGCTCCACCGCGTGCACCCGGCTGCGCGGCACCTCCTGCGCCAGGGCGAGCGCGATGGCGCCCGAACCGGTGCACAGGTCGACGATGAGCGGCTCGGCGACGTCCATGGCGCGTACCGCGTCTATGGCCCACCCGACGACCGACTCGGTCTCCGGGCGGGGCACGAAGACCCCGGGGCCGACCTGGAGCTCCAGGTACCGGAAGAACGCCCGGCCCGTGATGTGCTGCAGCGGCTCGCGGGCCTCGCGGCGGGCCACGGCCTCCCAGTAGCGCGCGTCGAAGTCGGCGTCGGCGACGGTGTGCAGCGCGCCGCGCTTCACCCCGTGCACATACGCCGCGAGCTCCTCGGCGTCGAACCGCGGCGAGGGAACGCCGGCGTCGGCCAGCCGCTGGGTCGCCTGGGCGACCTCGGCGAGCAGCAGGTTCACGTTCTCCGCCTCCGGTTCAGCTTCCGTCGCCCGCGGCGGCCAGCTTGGCCGCCGAGTCGGCGTCGACACACGCCTGGATGACCGCGTCCAGTTCGCCGTCGAGGACCTGGTCCAAGTTGTACGCCTTGAAGCCGACGCGGTGGTCCGAGATGCGGTTCTCCGGGAAGTTGTAGGTGCGGATGCGCTCGCTGCGGTCCACCGTCCGCACCTGGCTGCGGCGGGCGTCGGAGGCCTCGCGCTCGGCCTCCTCCTGCGCGGCGGCCAGCAGCCGGGAGCGCAGGATGCGCATCGCCGACTCCTTGTTCTGCAGCTGGCTCTTCTCGTTCTGGCAGGAGACGACCAGCCCGGAGGGCAGGTGGGTGATGCGCACCGCGGAGTCGGTGGTGTTGACCGACTGGCCGCCGGGGCCCGAGGAGCGGTAGACGTCGATCCGCAGGTCGTTGGGGCCGATCTCGACCTCGACCTCGTCGGCCTCGGGGGTCACCAGCACACCGGCGGCGGAGGTGTGGATGCGGCCCTGGGACTCGGTGGCCGGCACGCGCTGGACGCGGTGCACGCCCCCCTCGTACTTCAGCCGTGCCCAGACGCCCTGACCGGGCTCGGTGGCGCCGTTGCCGCCCTTGGTCTTCACCGCGACCTGGACGTCCTTGTAGCCGCCGAGGTCGGAGGCGTTGGCGTCGATGATCTCGGTCTTCCAGCCCTGGCGCTCGGCGTAGCGCAGGTACATGCGCAGGAGGTCGCCGGCGAACAGCGCGGACTCCTCGCCGCCCTCACCCGCCTTGACCTCCAGGATCACGTCCTTGTCGTCGCTGGGGTCGCGCGGGACGAGCAGCAGCCGCAGGCGCTCGGTGAACTCCTCGCGCTGCTTCTCCAGCTCCTTCACCTCGGCGGCGAAGTCGGGGTCGTCCGCGGCCAGTTCGCGCGCGGTGCCGATGTCGTCGCCGGTCTGCTTCCAGCCGCGGTAGGTGCCGATGATGGGGGTCAGCTCCGCGTAGCGCTTGTTGAGCTTGCGCGCGTTGGCCTGGTCGGCGAAGACCGCCGGGTCGGCAAGCTTCTTCTCGAGGTCGGCGTACTCGCCGATCAGTTCCTCGACCGCCTCGAACATCAGGATCCCTGCTTCTGGAAGGGGTGGACGCCGGTGGACCAGCCTGGGACGACAAAGCGCCGGTCCGGCCGCCGGAGGATATCCGGACGGCCGTGGACCGGCGCTTTCGGGTCGCTACTTCTTGGCGGACCCGGCCGCCTTGCCGAAGCGGGCCTCGAAGCGGGCCACACGGCCACCGGTGTCGAGGATCTTCTGCTTGCCCGTGTAGAACGGGTGGCACGCGGAGCAGACGTCGGCACGGATGACGCCGTCCTTCACGGTGCTGCGGGTGGTGAACGAGGCGCCGCAGGTGCAGCTGACCTGGGTCTCCACGTACTCCGGGTGGATGTCGCGCTTCAAGGGGTTCTCCTAGTGTTCGGGAGGGTCCCGGGTCGTGCCGCGGGCTTGCGTCACGTGAACCGGGGCCGACGTACCAGTCTGCCAGCACTGGCCGCATCTGCCCAAACCGGGGGCCGCGGTGATCTATTCCGGTCCGCCGCCGGACGGCTGCGAGGAGCCCCTGACCACGCCGTTCGTGTCGACGTCGTCACCCGCCGAGCCCTTGGTGGCGGACCTGGGGATCGGTTTGTCGGCCCGCAGCGCCGACCAGACCTGCTCCGCCTGGTCGGTGATCGGCAGGACGCGGTTGGGGTCCGCGGGGTCGTAGCGCACCGGCATGGTGACCATGCCGATGTCCTTGGACCCCAGCCCCTTCAGGCTCTCCCCGAGGCCGACCAGCTTCTTGACGGACGCCAGCTCCGAGTCGGTGGTGATGGCGCCGGTTGCGGTGTCGGCGATCTCGTAGAGCCGGGTCGGCGAGCTCAGCAGCCCGATGCCGTTCACCCGGTCCACCAGGGCCTTCAGGAAGGCCTGCTGCAGCTTTATCCGGCCCAGGTCGCTGCCGTCCCCCACCCCGTGCCGGGTGCGCACCAGGCCGAGGGCCTGCTTGCCGTCGAGGTGGTGGGTGCCGGCGGGCAGGTGCAGGTGGCTGCGGTCGTCGCTGATGGCCTGGCTGGTGGTGACGGTGACCCCGCCGAGGGCGTCGATCAGGTGCTGGAAGCCGGAGAAGTCGATCTCGATGTAGTGGTCCATGCGGATGCCGGTCATCGTCTCGGCCGTCTTGACGGCACAGGCCGGGCCGCCGATCGCGTACGCCTCGTTGAACATCTCGCCGCTGCGGGGCGGGGCGGTGCCGCCGCCGGGCTCGGCGCAGGCGGGCCGGTCGACGAGGGTGTCGCGGGGGATGCTGACCACGCTCGCCCGGTCGTGCCCCTGGTAGACGTGGACGATCATCGCGGTGTCGGAGCGGGCGGTGCCGTCGTCCGTACCGCCGCCGGCCTTCTGGTTGCTGCCCGAACGGGAGTCGGAACCGAGGACGAGGATGTCCATCGAGCCGTTGTCGACGTCGGCCGGCCGGTCGCGCCCGAGGAGGGCGTTGATGTCGATGCCCCTGATGTTGCCGTTGAGCTTGAGGTAGAGGCATCCGACGGCGGTGGTGGTCAGCAGCAGGAACGTCGCCACGACCCAGGCGGTGATCCGCAGGGCCCGCCGGCGCGGGCCGCGCAGGCGCCGCCGGGCGGCTCGTCCCTCGTCCGCGTGCTCGGGCATCGGCTCCTCTGTTCTGATCGGCTCCCCATGATGGGGGTACCCGCTCCCGTGCCCGATCAGCCACGCGAGGGGGTGCCCGCAGGGCAATGACAGCGGGTCCGGGGCCGCCCCGCCGCGGGACGCGCCGGACACCGCCGCAGGTGAGAGCCATCCGGTCGGTGCCGCGGCGGGCTCGGACGGCCGCCGCGTACGACGGAAGGCCGGTCCCGTCACCGAAGTGACCGGACCGGCCTTCTGGGCCGTGCCGACGCCGGGGCGTCAGTCGTTGTTGCCACCCGGGGTGGTCTTGGCGATCTGCATCAGGAACTCGGCGTTGGACTTGGTCTGCTTCATCTTGTCCAGCAGCAGCTCGATCGCCTGCTGCGAGTCGAGCGCGTGCAGCACCCGGCGCAGCTTCCAGGTGATGTTCAGCTCGTCCGGGGCCAGCAGGATCTCCTCCTTGCGGGTACCGGACGGGTCGACGTCCACCGCCGGGAAGATCCGCTTGTCCGCGAGCTTCCGGTCGAGCTTGAGCTCCATGTTGCCGGTGCCCTTGAACTCCTCGAAGATCACCTCGTCCATGCGCGAGCCGGTCTCGACCAGCGCGGTGGCCAGGATGGTCAGCGAGCCGCCGTCCTCGATGTTGCGCGCGGCACCGAAGAAGCGCTTCGGCGGGTACAGCGCGGTCGAGTCGACACCACCGGACAGGATGCGGCCGGAGGCGGGCGCCGCGAGGTTGTACGCGCGGCCCAGACGGGTGATGGAGTCCAGCAGGACGACGACGTCGTGGCCCAGCTCCACCAGCCGCTTGGCGCGCTCGATGGCGAGCTCCGCGACGGTGGTGTGGTCCTCGGCCGGACGGTCGAAGGTCGAGGAGATGACCTCGCCCTTCACCGACCGCTGCATGTCGGTGACCTCTTCCGGACGCTCGTCGACGAGGACGACCATCAGGTGGCACTCGGGGTTGTTGCGGGTGATCGCGTTGGCGATCGCCTGCATGATGATCGTCTTACCGGTCTTCGGCGGGGCCACGATCAGGCCGCGCTGGCCCTTTCCGATCGGGGCGACCAGGTCGATGATCCGGGTGATCAGCTGGCCGGGCTCGTTCTCCAGCCGCAGCCGCTCCTGCGGGTACAGCGGGGTGAGCTTGTTGAACTCCGGGCGGCCGCGGCCGCTCTCCGGCGCCATGCCGTTGACGGAGTCCAGGCGCACCAGCGCGTTGAACTTCTCGCGGCGCTCGCCGTCCTTCGGCTGGCGGACGGCACCCGTGACGTGGTCGCCCTTGCGCAGGCCGTTCTTGCGGACCTGGGCGAGCGAGACGTACACGTCGTTCGGACCGGGCAGGTAGCCGGAGGTCCGGATGAACGCGTAGTTGTCGAGGATGTCCAGGATGCCAGCGACCGGGATCAGGACGTCGTCGTCGGCGACCTGCGGCTCGCCCGCGAAGTCCTCGCGGCGGTTGCCGCCCCGGCCGCGGCGGTCGCGGTAACGGCCCCTGCGGCGGCGGCCGCCGCCCTCGCCGTCGTCGTAGTCGTCCTGGCCACCCTGGCCGCCCTGCGGGCCGCCGCCCTGCTGCTGACGCTGCTGGCCGCCGTCCTGCTGCTGACGCTGCTGGCCGCCGTCCTCGCCGCCCTTGCGGCGGTCGCGCTGCCGGTCCCGCTGACGGTCGCGGCGGCTCTCGCGGCGGTCGTCGCCGCCCTTGCCGTCACCGGACTTGCCCTCGGCGCTGTCCACGGCGGCCTCGGCACGGCCCTCGGCGGACTGCTCGGACCTGGCGGACTCCGCCTTGCCCTTGGCCGCGGGTGCGGCCTTCTCGCCGGCCGGCTGGCCGGGGATCTCGATCTGCTTCTGCTGCTGCTCGGCGGCCTGGCCGCCGGCCTCGGCGGATTCACCCGTACGGGTACGCGAGGTGGCCCGGCGCTTCGGCTTCTCGGCGGCGGGCGCGCCCTCGGCGGCGGAGGCCTTGGCGCCGCCGCCGGACTGCGCGGCCTTGATGGTCTCGATGAGCTGGCTCTTGCGCATCCGAGCGGTGCCCTTGATGCCGAGACCGGAGGCGAGCTGCTGCAGCTCGGCCAGGACCATGCCCTCAAGACCGGTACCCGCGCGACGGCGCCGCGCGGCGGGGGCAGTGGCAGCACCGGTGGCAGGCGCGGCAGCATCGGACGCGGCGACAGGGCTGTCTGCGCGTACGCCCATCAGATCGGTGGTGTCGCTCACGAAGGGTCCTTCCCTGGAGCGGACGTCGGCCTGTCTGGCTCGGCGACCGGTCGTGCTGTCCGGATCCGGTCCTTATCACTTGCGCCGGACCCGGGGCGGTGGTCCGCCTGATGGCGGAGGAGATGATGTGGAACAAAAAAACACAGTTACCGGCGAGGTGAGAGTTCACTCTCGGGTGAAATGTCACCCGCGCCGTCTCCGGAGCGTGCTCGGCACTGCCCAGGCAGGCTGCCTATGCGGTGTGGGAGGCTCCCGGAAGAATGGGCGGTCCCGATGCGGGACACAAGGCACCGGGACAACAGGTACAACAGGCGGGTGCCTGAGTCCACGGGTGCAGCAATGAGATTAACACTACCGGATCCAACAAACATTCCCCCTCTCTACGACCGGCAATCGTGTCACTGCCCCACAGCGAGCGGCAGCACACTCGCCCCCGCCGCGTCGAGGGCCAGACGGTTCGCCGCCCACCCCTCGCCCGCCAGCCGGGAGACCTTGTCGGCGGTTTCCTCGTCCGCCAGCGCGAGCACCGTGGGTCCCGCACCCGAGATGACAGCGGGGACGCCTTCGGCGCGCAGTCGGTTCACCAGTGCCGTGCTCTCCGGCATCGCGGGCGCCCGGTACTCCTGGTGCAACCGGTCCTCGGTGGCGGGCAGCAGCAGGTCGGGCCGCCGGGTGAGGGCCTCGACGAGGAGCGCGGCACGTCCCGCGTTGACCGCCGCGTCCACGTGCGGGACGGTGCGCGGCAGCAACCCCCGGGCGGTCTCGGTCAGCAGCGGCCTGCCCGGCACGAAGACCACCGGAACGACCGACCCGGCGGGGTCCATCCGGACCGCGTGGGCGGCGCCGCCCTCGGTCCAGGCCAGCGTGAAGCCGCCGAGCAGACAGGCGGCGACGTTGTCCGGGTGGCCCTCGATCTCGTTCGCCAGCTCCAGCAGCGCGGCGTCGTCGAGCTTGTCCTGCCCGCCTATCGTCACCGCGCGGGCGGCCATGATGCCGGCGCAGATGGCGGCGGAGGAGGAGCCCAGGCCGCGGCCGTGCGGAATGCGGTTGGCGCACACCACCTCGAGGCCGCGCGGCTGTCCGCCGAGCAGGTCGAAGGCGGTCCGCAGGGACCGTACGACCAGGTGGTTCTCGTCGCGGGAGAGCGAGTCGGCGCCTTCGCCGGCGATGTCGACGTGCAGACCGGAGTCGGCCACCCGGACCACGACGTCGTCGTAGAGTCCGAGCGCCAGGCCGAAGGCGTCGAAGCCCGGTCCGAGATTGGCGCTGGTCGCGGGGACGCGCACTCGGACGGCGGCGGCGCGGAAGGCTGGTCCGGCCATCGTTCGATGACTCTCCTTGTTTCACGGGCGTTTCTGCCTCGCGATGCCGCGGCATCGTTGCCGTACGGCGGCGAGGACTTGGGGGACCGTACCAAGGGGATCCCGCGAGGAGGATGCCAATGGCATGGGCCAGAACGGCGTGCGGCGGCGCCGGTGTGGGGTCAGCCTATCGAAGGAAGGTTCTCCTGCGACATAGGGCGCACGGACAGCGCGTGATGCGTGTCGCGTGCGAATCCGTGCGCCCCTGTTGTCCCTCGGGGGTCAGAGCAGCCCGAGCCGCTCCGCGGCGGCGTCGGCGTCCACCGGAACGGTGACGGGCTGCGGCGCGCCTGCCACCGCCCAGTCGGGGTCCTTCAGGCCGTTGCCGGTGACCGTGCAGACGATCCGCTGGCCCGGGTCGACCTTGCCCTGCTCGGCGGCCTGCAGCAGTCCGGCGACGCTCGCGGCCGAGGCCGGCTCGACGAAGACGCCCTCCTGCGCGGCGAGCAGCCGGTACGCCGCGAGGATCTGACGGTCGGTCACCGAGTCGATCAGGCCGCCGGATTCGTCCCGCGCCTCCTCGGCGAACTGCCAGGACGCCGGGTTGCCGATGCGGATCGCGGTGGCGATCGTCTGCGGCTGCCGCACCGGGTGGCCCAGCACGATCGGCGCGGCGCCGGAGGCCTGGAAGCCCCACATCCGCGGATTGCGCGTCGACACGCCGTCCGCGGAGTATTCGCGGTAGCCCCTCCAGTACGCCGTGATGTTCCCGGCGTTGCCGACCGGCAGCACATGGACGTCCGGCGCGTCGCCGAGCGCGTCCACGATCTCGAAGGCGGCGGTCTTCTGCCCCTCGATCCGTACCGGGTTCACCGAATTGACCAGCGCCACCGGGTACTTGTCGGACAGGCCGCGGGCGAGGTCCAGGCAGTCGTCGAAGTTGCCCTCGACCTGCAGGATGCGCGCGCCGTGCACCAGCGCCTGGCCCATCTTGCCCAGCGCGATCTTGCCCTGCGGCACCAGGACGGCGCAGACCATCCCGGCCCGCACCGCATAGGCGGCGGCCGAGGCGGAGGTGTTGCCCGTGGAGGCGCAGATGACCGCCTGCGCGCCCTCCTCCTTGGCCTTGGAGATCGCCATCGTCATGCCGCGGTCCTTGAAGGAGCCGGTGGGGTTGGCGCCCTCCACCTTCAGGAAGACGTCGCAGCCCGTGCGCTCGGACAGCACCTGGGCGGGGACCAGCGGGGTACCGCCCTCGAGCAGCGTGACCACGGGGGTCGCCGGGCCGACCGGGAGCCGGTCCCGGTACTCCTCGATGAGGCCGCGCCACTGGTGGGTGGCCGGCACACGGCCGGCCGAGACTGCGTTCATCGCTGGGTTACTCCCCTTCCACACGCATGATGCTCGCGACGCCCCGGACGGTGTCGAGCCTGCGCAGCGCCTCGACGGTCGCCCCGAGCGCCGCGTCCGGTGCCCGGTGGGTGACGACGACGAGCGACGCCTCCCCGCCCTCCCGTCGCCCGCCGCCACCCTGTTCGGCGGCGACTCCGTCGCCGACCGGATTCCTGCCCTGCTGACGAACCGTGTCGATCGACACCTGGTGCTCGGCGAAGACCGTGGCCACCTGGGCCAGGACGCCCGGTTTGTCCGCCACGTCCAGGCTGATGTGGTACCGCGTCACCACGTCGCCCATCGGGCCCACGGTGAGCTGCGCGTACGCGGACTCGCCCGGCCCGGTGGTGCTCGCCAGCTTGTTGCGGCAGGTCGCCACCAGGTCGCCCAGCACCGCCGAGGCCGTCGGCGAGCCGCCCGCCCCGGGGCCGTAGAACATCAGCTGGCCGGCCGCCGCGGCCTCCACGAAGACCGCGTTGTACGCCTCGCGCACGCTGGCCAGCGGGTGCGTCAGCGGGATCATCGCCGGGTGGACGCGAGCGGTGACCGAGCGCCCGTCGGCGCTGCGCTCGCAGATCGCGAGCAGCTTCACCGTGCAGCCCATCCGCTGGGCCGAGGCGATGTCGGCCGCGGTGACCTCGGTGATCCCCTCGCGGTGCACGTCGCCGATGGTCACCCGGGTGTGGAAGGCGATGCCGGCCAGGATCGCGGCCTTGGCGGCGGCGTCGAAGCCCTCGACGTCGGCGGTCGGGTCGGCCTCGGCATAGCCCAGGGCGGTGGCCTCGTCCAGCGCCTCGGAGTAGCCGGCGCCGGTGGTGTCCATCTTGTCGAGGATGAAGTTGGTCGTGCCGTTGACGATCCCCAGCACCCGGTTGACCTTGTCGCCGGCCAGCGACTCGCGCAGCGGGCGGATCAGCGGGATGGCCCCGGCGACCGCGGCCTCGTAGTAGAGGTCCACCCCGTGCTCGACGGCCGCGGCGTGCAGCGCGGCACCGTCCGCGGCCAGCAGCGCCTTGTTGGCGGACACCACACTGGCGCCGTGCTCGAAGGAGGTGGTGATCAGCGAGCGGGCGGGCTCGATGCCGCCGATCACCTCGACGACCACGTCGATGTCCCCGCGTTTGACCAGGGCGGTCGCGTCCGTGGTGAGCAGTTCCGCGGGCACTCCCGCGCGCACCCGGTTGGGCCGCCGTACGGCGATCCCGGCGAGCTCCACCGGAGCGCCGATCCGCGCGGCGAGGTCGTCCGCGTGCGTCGTCATGATGCGCGCCACCTCTGAGCCGACCACACCACAGCCCAGCAGCGCCACCTTCAGCGGACGCGTACGCATCATCCGACCTCGCTTCGCGGTTTCAGCTCTTGCAAGCCTCTTGGACGGTCCCAGTCTCACGCACCGGACGGAAGTTTCCACGTGCTGTCCGGATCGCGAGACCGGTCTCCTTCTATGTGAGATTTCACGTCAGCCGACGTCGAGACGCAGGAGATCTTCTTCCGTCTCGCGCCGGACGATCACCCGGGCCGCACCGTCCTTGACGGCGACCACCGGGGGGCGCAGGGCGTGGTTGTAGTTGCTGGCCATCGAGCGGCAGTAGGCGCCCGTCGCCGGCACCGCCAGCAGGTCGCCGGGCGCCAGGTCCGCGGGGAGGAAGGCGTCGCGCACGACGATGTCGCCCGACTCGCAGTGCTTGCCGACGACCCGGGTCAGCATCGGCTCGGCGTCGCTCGACCGGGACACCAAGGCCACGCTGTACTCGGCGTCGTACAGCGCGGTGCGGATGTTGTCGGACATGCCGCCGTCCACGCTCACGTAGGTGCGCAGGCCCTCCAGCGGCTTGATCGTGCCCACCTCGTAGAGGGTGAACGCCGTCGGGCCGACGATCGCCCGGCCCGGCTCGACCGACAGCCGCGGGACGGCGAGCTCAGCCCCCCGGCACTCCCGGGAGACGATCTCCCCCAGCGACTTGGCGATCTCCTGCGGCTCGCGCGGGTCGTCGTCCGGGGTGTACGCGATGCCGAGGCCGCCGCCGAGGTCGATCTCCGGCAGCTCCACCCCGTGCTCGTCGCGGATCTGCCGCAGCAGGCCGATCACCCGGTGCGCCGCCACCTCGAAACCGGAGGTGTCGAAGATCTGCGAGCCGATGTGCGAGTGGATGCCGACCAGTTCGAGCGAGTCCAGGCGCAGCACCCGGCGCACCGCCTCGGCCGCGTCCCCGCCGCCCAGCGAGAAACCGAACTTCTGGTCCTCGTGCGCGGTGGCGATGAACTCGTGGGTGTGCGCCTCGACGCCGACGGTGACGCGGACCTGCACCCGCTGCCGCCGGCCCGCCTTCTGCGCGGCGTCCGCCACCCGGACGATCTCCTGGAACGAGTCCACCACGATCCGCCCCACCCCGGCCTCGACGGCCTGGCGGATCTCCGCGGTGGTCTTGTTGTTGCCGTGCAGCGCGATCCGGTCGGCCGGCATCCCCGCCGACAGCGCCACGGCGAGCTCGCCGCCGGAGCACACGTCGAGGTTGAGGCCCTCCTCGTGCAGCCAGCGCACCACGGCGCGGGACAGGAACGCCTTGCCCGCGTAGAAGACGTCGGCGTCCGCGCCGAAGGCCTCGCGCCAGGCGCGGCAGCGGGCCCGGAAGTCGGCCTCGTCCAGGATGTAGGCGGGGGTGCCGAACTCCTCCGCGAGGGCGCGGACGTCCAGCCCGCCCACGGTGGCGACGCCCTCGGCGTCCCGGCTGACGGTACGGGCCCAGACCCGGGGGTCCAGGGTGTTCAGGTCGGCGGGCGGCGCCGCGTAGTGGCCCTCGGGGAGGACGTCGGCGTAGCGGGGCCCGGCGGGGTGTGCGGAACGGCTCATCGTCTCGTGCTCTCTGCTCTCACAGGTGTCGGGGGGCGCTGATGCCGAGCAGGGTCAGGCCGTTGGCGAGCACAGTCCCGGCGGCGTCGGCAAGCGCCAGGCGGGCCCCGTGCACGGCCGAGGGTTTCTCCTCGCCCTTCGGCAGGACCGGGCACGCGTCGTGGAAGCGCAGGAAGGCGTCGGCGGTGCGCTCCAGCAGCCGCGCCACCCGGTCGGGCGCGCCGTGCCGGGCCGCGGCCTCCACGGTGCGGGGGAAGTCGGCGATCAGGCCGAGCAGTTCGGTCTCCGCGGGGTCCCGGCGGCCGGATGCGGCGCCTGGCTCCAGGCCCAGGTCGTGGGCGTTGCGCAGCAGGGCCCGGCTGCGGGCGTGAGCGTACCGGACCAGGAACAGGGGGTTGCTCTCGCGCTGCTCCAGGTGCTCCGCGGCGTCGGTGCGGGGGGCGTCCTCGGCGGGCGGGCGCAGCAGGGCCCAGGCGGTGGCGTCGGCGCCGAGGGTGCGGAGCAGCTCGTCCGGGGTCTGGCGTACGGGGTGCGGGCGGCGTCGCGCGGGCGGCTCGATGCCGGTGGCGGCGTGCAGTCGGTGGAGGGCGGCGGCGTAGGCGTCGGCGCGGGCTTCGCCGGTGGGCGCGGGAGGGCCGCCGACCTGGTGCTCCCCGAGGCCGTAGCGGCGGCCCTGCTCGCGGACGAGGGCGACGAGGGCCTCGTGGGACTCCCCCTGGAGGGTGATGTTGAGGAAGCCGGGTGCGGCGACGTCCACCCGGGCGATGCCGGGGGCGGCGGCGAGCCGGCGGCCGATGACGTCGGCGACGGCGAGCGGCGCTGCGCCGGTCAGGGGGGCGAGTTGCAGGGCCACGTTGGTGGCGTAGTCCCCGCACCCGGGGCGCGGTGGGCGGCGTACGACGACCCGCTCGGGTACCGGGCCCGTGAGGCTGAGCTCGTCGGCCTCGACGGCGCGACGGACCGTGGCGAGCACGGTGCGGGAGAGCTCAGCGGGGGTCACAGCGCAAGCGTAGGCGAGGAGGGGGGTGCGGACGCGAACGGGTTTCACCCTTTGGTCACCGCCGCTCACCGCCGGTCACGCACTGCCGGGGGTGCCTGCCGGCGCGCCTTCCTGGGAGGTGTCGGCGTCAGCGTCAACGCCAACGCCGACGAGCCGCCGTACGACGCGGATCAGCTCGCCGGGCTCGAAGGGCTTGCTGAGGAAGGCGTCGACCCCGGCGGCGACGGCGCTCTCCACCTCGGCCTGGGTGCAGGCGCTGACCACGACGATCCGCACGTCGCGGGTGCGGGGGTCGGAGCGGAGGCGGGCCGCGGTGCGTATCCCGTCGAGGCGCGGCATGACGACGTCGAGGGTCACCACGTCGGGGCGCACCTGATGCACGACGTCCAGGCATTCGGCACCATCGGCCGCGGTCACGACCTCGAAGCCCTCCAGCTCGAGGTTGACCCTGATCAGCTGCCGGATGACCTTGTTGTCGTCGACGACAAGCACCCGGCCGGACACGCCCGGCACATTCAGAGCCTAGGCGCGCCGGATCGGATGCGTCCGCGTTTTCCCCATTCCTTCCCCGACCAGGGGACGGCATGGCGGGTGCCGGACACGCCCCGCCGCCATGGGCTATGCCACGGGCACGCGGCTCGGGGCACGCTCTTCGTCGCGCCGCCTCCCGCAACCCGCTTCCCCGGAAACCCTGTACACGGACACCCCTTCCAGGCTGGTAAGGTTTCACCCGTCGCCGCCACGGTGGACGACACGCCCCCGTAGCTCAGGGGATAGAGCAACGGCCTCCGGAGCCGTGTGCGCAGGTTCGAATCCTGCCGGGGGCACCTCGCACGAGGTGCCAAAAGACCCCGCCACCAGCCAAGACGCTGAGTGCGGGGTCTTTGCGTATGCGCAGCCGTGTGCCGCCGAAAGTGGCCGTAGGACGGGGTCTGTGGACTATCCGTGCACGGGATCCTGAAGCATCGGTGCAGGTCAGTCCCCGAAAACGGCGAAGGCCCCCGGAGAGGTCCAGGGGCCAGGATCGCAGAAGTCCGCGGCTCGTCATTCACACTCGCGCAGCTGGTCCTCGTCCTCGATGCGGCGGTTCGCAACTTCCTGCCAGCCGTCGATGCAGTTGGCGTACCGACGCAGCAGTACCTCCACACTGTTGCCCGCCCGTTCGGCGACCTTGGTGGCGTCCACGCCGGCGTTCAGCCACGTCTACAGCGCCGAGTGCCGCAGGTCGTAGGGCCGCCGGGCGAGCGGCGATGCCGCCAGCGGTAGCGCTGGCAGGCGGGCCTCCTACCAGGCCCGGGCCGACGATCAGCGGACGAGCCGAATCGCATCCGGGTTCCACCATTACTCCGCCAATACACGACGGGGAAGCCGTCGCCCTCCAGGAACGTCATCTTCACCTGGACTGCGTGCCGCCCGTCGCGGTACCGGACTTTGTGCCAGGCCACGCCGTCACGCCACTGGCCGCCCACACGGACCAGGACCCGAGGCTGCTGCCCCGGGACCAAGCTCTCGTACTTCGGGATCTGGTCCAGCGGCCCCTCGCCACGGCGGATCCGGACCACGTCTCCGTCGAGGACGTGCTTCTCCACGGGCTCATCGCGGTCACCGACGCCCGGACCTCGAAAACCCGCGAGTGAACCGTGGCCCCGTCGGGTCCCCATCTGAGTAGGGTTGAAATACCAGGAGCATTTCGCACACGGGCCCTCATGCCGGTGTCGTGCCCGGCGAACGACCATCTCGGGCAAGCGGGAAAACGCGCCCGGAGTCAGGTCCGTGTCATGGATGTCGTACTCGATCGACCGCTCGTCGCTGATGGGCAGGATTCTTCACCACCGATGCCCCGCTTCGGCTGGCACTGAAGCCGGCCGGCGCCGCCCGGGGTCTTCTGGACGGAGCCTGGTGGCCTCGTTCTCGCGATCTCACCCGTGAACTCCCGGCGTTGATCGACACATTGGACCGTCGCTGGGCGCGGGTGACCCGAGTCGCGGAGCACCCCTCGCTCTGGCCTGTGATCCCGCACAGGGTGCCCGCCTCGGGACATGTCGTCCACGTCGGGTGGTTCGCCGAACAGGACCCGAACAAACTGCTGCTGCTCTCCTACACCACCGGCCGTCTGGATCTGTTGGTCGTTCCGCCGGAATGTGATCTGGCCGCAGCGACCCGGCTGATGGCAGCCGCGGGCGACCCCGGATGCCGGCTCACCGCGAGCGGTCTCATGGCGGACGACGAACGCCTTCGCGCGATAGGCATCGACCGCAGAGGTGAAGCCGACTGGGAGTCGGAGGGCGGAACTCCGTCCGCGGCCGATGCGGCCGCGATGATGCCGGGCCGTGCCGGGGGGATGTGGGCGTGATGAACATCCTCGTCGGCCTGGCCGTGCTCGTCGCGATGATCGTCGTGGGTACCTTCCTCATCCGTGCGCTCAACGAGCGCCATGACCAGCGGATCGCCGCTTTCCGCTACGGCGATCTCCTTCCGAACCGCCGTCGCCGGACCGTCGCCGTCCCAGAGGAAGACACAGGCGATTCCGCTGACTCACCGGCCGGGACGGTTCAGGAAGAGCCGCGAGGCGGAAGTCGTCGTCGGCTGCGAACCACAGGCGCGACGGCAGCGAGTGTCCAGCGACCCGCACGGCTGGTGGCCTCGCCCCGTCGTGTCACCGTCACGGACCGCCCGCCGTGCGCGGCGTACATCGTCCGGACGGCGCCGCCCCGGACCGCGCTCGCCGAGGTCCGTGTCATCGCCGCCTCCCCCAGAGGCCGCCCGCCGGGTCGCTGAAACGCTTCGACAGACCTTCGCGGGTACGGAACAGCACAGCTACCCGGCATCCCCCGACGGCGGCTGCCTGCACCTCCCGGTCGACACCACCCAGGCCCCGCTGACCGTGGAATCGTTCCAGTCCGGAGCGGGCACGGGAGACGCCGACCCCACCGGCCGTCCGCACGCGGGAGAGATTCCGCCTCGCGCGGCGGCGAGCCGCGGTGATACGGGCTATGCGGCTGCGGAGGCCCTCAAGCGAGCGGACGCCGCCCGGGCCCGCCGGGCCGACTGGCCGCCGGCAACCGCCTGGGGGGTGATTTACCGACCCGTACCCGATCGGGCGGCCGGCAGGCGGCTGGGGCCGGCGAACCCGGCCCGCCCGGCGTCACCCGACCGATCCGCGACAGCACCCTCGTCCGCGGGCTCGGGCTGTTCCCCGTGGGCGGGACCCATACGGCCATACCGGCGCGCGCCCGGACGTACGGCAGGCGCGGGGATGTGGCTCTATCGGTAATCGTGTCTCAGCGTCGGGAATTCGGCAGTAGTAGAATGTGGGGTGAACTGGCGCACTCTCACGTGCGGCAGTTTGGAAGGGCGACCCTGGCGTGTGAATGCGCCGGGGTCGTTGTGTTCACCGGTACGCCACGATCTCTATGCGTATTGGCGCCCCGGTCGAACGGGCACCGACCGCCGATCAGTACTGGGAGCCCGTTCGGAGATACGTGCCCGTGACCTGCAGCCATGCGCCGGGCCCGAAAAATCCCTCAATGATGTGCGGCGTGTTCTCAGAGACGCGCAGGATCCGCAAGGCCCCGCTGGCGTGCACGTCGTACTCGTACGTCGCCAGCCCTGGCTTGTCTTCGTATTGCATGTCCAGGGGCCCCTGGGAAGGCTCCGCAGGCGACCGCGCTTCAAGCACAAGCTTGACATAAACCGACATATCTTCACGATATCCCTGATCACCCGGCTGTCACACAAGCCCAGCGACGATCATGCCCCGGCCGCACCGTCACGTCGGATCGTCGGGTTCTCGGACGTGCCCGCATCCCCCGCGCGCCCCGGACGATCCGGATTGGTGCCTGTGTCAATGAGGATCTGTTCGGCCCCCGTGACATTGCCGGCCTCTACCGCCTTGGCCATCGCGGCGCGCGCGGCATCAGAAGTTGCCTGTGGCGGAACCACCAGCAGGGAGAAGTGGTCCCGGTCGCCACGGGTGATCAGGACCGTGTCGTCGCCGACGGGGAAGGAGTCGATGTGCACGATACGGTCGTCAATGGTCAGGCGCGTGGGGAGTTCGTCCCAGGCGCTCGCGTCCAGGCCGACACGCGTGATGGGGCCCACATGACGGACCAACTCGGTGATCAGGCTGGGAAGCTCCGCAGCGATGTCGCGGGAACGCGGCCACCACGCACCGTCGAGGATTCCCTGGCGGTCGCGGGTCGTCTCCAGCCTCAGCAGCGCCGTCCCGGGTTTCACCGCTCGCTGGATCTCTTCGGGGAGGATTCCGGGAAGCTGGGGGGTGTCGGAGTCGACCATGGCGTTCTCGCTCGTCAGCAGGCTGGCCACCGCGTACGCCGAGATCCCGAAGTCGATTCGGCTCGGCTGTCGGCAGGCCGCGTTCCTTGTCGCCTTCACCGTACTCCCCACACCGGCATGCCGACTGGCTCAAGCACAGATGGCGCTTGCCAAGGACGTCCTGCGCGTAGCTTCGGAGCTCAACAGGGCGCTCGGAGTCGGGTACTCAGTGGTCGAGCAGTTGCCGAGCAGGGCTGACCGCGACGGAGCCTGTGAACGGGCGAAGGCATGGTTCAGCGGCCCGCTCTCCGATGGCGTGCACCTGCTAAAGGTCACCTTTGCGACATGACCTCGGCGTCAAGGTCGACCCCACTTCGAGCAGACTCGTGCGCAGATATCCAATGTCCCCGATAGCGAGCGGAGAAATCTTCTGCACCTACTCGCCGCCGAGCCAGCTCAGGCCATCGAGTCACGTTGACGGACAGAATAAGGAGGCCCCTGGACAACTTGTCAGGGGCCCCAGATGTAATCAGGCGGGTGTCACTCGTACTCGCGTAACAGGTCCTCAATACGGCGGTTCGCTACCTCCTGCCGCCCGTCGATGCACTTGGCGTACCGACTCAGCAACACCTCCACGCTGTTGCCCGCCCGTTCGGCAACCTCGGTGGCGTCCACGCCAGCGTTCAGCCAGGTCGACAGCGCCGAGTGCCGGAGGTCATAGGGACGCTGGGCGAGCGGTGAGGCGGCCACAGCCGGCGGCAGCGCCAGTAGCCGAGCCTCGTGCCAGGCCCGGTAGTAGGAGGACGAGGAGACCACTCCCCCGCCCTCACTGAAGAACAGGCGCCCGTCACCGGCCGTCCCGAAGGTGTCCAGGTGTTCCCGGAGGATGGCCACCATCCTGGCGACCCCTGTGAGCGTATTGCCCCTTCTGGCCCACCGCGACCGGGGCCGCCACGGGGCTCGGACGCCCGCCTGCCGGGGCTTGACCGGCGGACATCCCCCGCCGCCTCCCGCGTCCCCGGTCGGCGGCCGGGGTCAGCCCCCGGCCAGCGGGACGAGGCGGAGGAAGGTCAGGGTCGGGGTCGTCGTGAGGTCGATGACTTCGTCCAGCTCGGTGACCTGGTGGGTGGGGGTCAGGACGAACAAGGCGTTCGACAGGAAGGCGCGTTCCGCGCGGGCGGCTTCCGTCAGCCGGACGAGGGGCGTGGCGGCGGGGTCCGCGTTGTGCCGCGTCACCTCTTCCCGGACGCGGAGGTGGAGGAGCTCGCGGGCGGTCATGCGGTCCGGGAGGCCGCCGATCTCCAGGGCCGTGAGGGGTTCGCCCCCGGCCGTCTCGTCCTGGAACGTCACCGTGGTCATCGGGCGGCTCGCTCGATCTGGCGGAGGATCGTCGGGTCGGTGATCCGGGAATCCGCCGCCAGCAGCGCCGCCTTGGACAGGATCAGCGCCAGCCGGTCGTCCTCGAAGGGCAGGAAGACGCCTCGGTCGGCCTTGCGCCGGGCGGGGACGATGCACAGGTACGCGTCGTCCGGTGCCATCAGCACGTTCGCGGAGCCCAGGTGGATCCGGTACGTCGTGAGATCCCCCCGGACCGTCAGGTAGCGGCCCTCCAGGGTGCAGCGGTCGGCGATCCTCAGGCGCGGCACGATGCGCTGCAGGGCCTCGCGGCGGATCTCCGCGTTCGCCGTCAGCTCCCCGAAGGACGCGGACCGCCAGTACGCGTCGTACCGGTCCTCCCCCCGGTCGGTCCACGTCGGGTCGGCCGCGATCGAGGTGACGCCCACGAAGAGGTCCACGTCGCGCATCGCCTCGCTGAAGACCAGCGGCGGCACTTCGGCCAGCGGGACCTCCCGCCAGCGCCGGCCGTCGCGGCGCTCGAACCTGACCTGGTCGGTCGCGGCGTGGTCCGGGGCGTCGCCGGCGTCGAAGCCGGCCGGCTCGTGGTGGAGGCACGCGCGCCACCCGCCGTCGCCGAACTCGCCTCGGGCCAGACCGTCGTGGCCGCCGTCGAAGTTGCCGAGGAAGCCGGCCTGCCAGCCGCGTTCCTTGAACAGCGCGTACAGCCTCGGGTAGTCGACGATGTGCGCGGCGAAGCGGTTGGAGTAGACGCCGGTCTCCTCCTCCGCCGGGGTCGGCAGGTAGATCTCCCGGAACGCCTGCTTGAACGGCTGCCGCAGCCCGGCGGCGACCACATGGGCGCGCCAGGCCGCGATGGCGTCCGGGGACGCGTGGACCGGGTGCCACAGCCGGATCTGCGAGGGCTCGCCCGGTGGCTCGCTCATGGGTGCCACGGCGTGCCAGTCGCCCTGGGCGTCCCGTGCCTCCCAGATCAGGCCCCGGGTGAGGACGCCGGTCACGGGGTGGTCGCGGTAGTGGCGGCGCCACTCCTCGTACGGCCAGGTGCGCCCGGCCGACATCAGCGCTTCGAGGCGGGCCCGCTCCCCCGACAGCGTGGCCCGTACCTGCTTGGTCAGGAGCTTGAGCTCGTCGAGTTCGTCCGCGCACCGGGCCTTGACCGCGGCGGGGGCCGTACGGGACGTCCGTCCGTCCGGGCCGGTGAAGGTGAGCCGTACGGTGGCGGCGTCGTCGATCGCCACCCGGGCGCGGTGGCCGGCCAGTTCGCGGACGAGGGTGCCGTCCGGGGACAGGCCGTGCCCGGGCACGCTGCGCTCGATCAGTTGTGCCGCAGTGATGCCCTGCCGTGCGGCGGCCGTCGCCAGGGCGGTGTCGAGCTGCTTGAGGAGCGCCCGGTGCTTGATTTTCGTCTTCAGCCGCCACAGGTCCTCCAGCGCGGCGGGGTCGTCGATCCCGGCGAGCGCGTTGATCGCCGCTCCCGCGAGCTTGAGGTCATCGATCACGTCGGATCCGGGTCCGCCGGTGCGCAGGGCGAGGGCGGCGAGGTGGCCGGCCGTGGCCGGGCCGGCGGTGAGCGAGGCGGCCCAGACGACGCCGCGCGCGAGGTCGCCGTCGTTCTGCCCGACGACGTAGTGGAGGTGGAAGCCGTCGCCGTGCCATGGGGTGGGCGCCCCGTCCGTCCTGCTGCACAGCGGGGCGTCCTCGGCGAGCGCCCGCAGCATCTCCGCCGTCGTGCCGCGCGCCGATGCCGCGTCGCTCAGCGCCAGGCAGGTCCTTCGCCAGCGCTGCGACGGGCGCGGCCCCGTCAGGCTCGCCAGGTGCCGGACGAGGGCGGCCAGTTCGGGCGTGGGCGCGGTGTCGGCGTGCTCGCGCAGCGCGGCGGCCCACAGGGCGTCCGCGGGGATCAGCTCGTCCGGCATGGCGGCGTCCTCGTCCGCCAGCAGCGCGCGCAGGCGCCGGCCGAGCTGTCCACGCGCGTCCGCGCCGACTTCCGCGGCCATGAGCCTTCGGTATGCCTGGCGCAGGTGGGGGGTGACCGCGCGGCGGCCGTCGGTGTCGAGCCGGTCGACGGCGTCGAGCACCGCCCCGAGGGATTCGGCGAGCCAGTGGCCCGCCCGGTACTCGCCGACGCGCAGCAGCATGACGGCGACCTCGTCGGACGTCCATCCGCGTTGGTGGGATACGAGGGACGCGACCCGGTCGCGGTAGTGCCACACGCCGGAGCCGTCCGGGCGGGCCATTAGCAGCAGGGACAGGGCGGCGGCGCGCAGTTCGTCGTCGGACCGGGTCGCGAGGCCCTCGTCGATCTCCGCGCGGATCCCCGCGTGCAGCTCCTCCAGCCGCCGGTACTCCCCCTTGCGGGTACCGGAGGCGAGCCGGAACTCCGCGCGGCCGCGGTCGAGGAGGTCGAGAAGCCACCGGGCGCGGTCGAGGGCGCCGGATCGTACGTCGTCGAGCGCGTCGTTTCTGCGGGCTTCGGCCGGCACGGTGTCGTACAGCATGCGGGAATGGTGGCAGCCGGGTCCGACAGCGGCCCCGCTCCGGGTGGGGCGGGGCCGGTCGGTGGCGGGGCGTCAACGGGTCATGGGGGGCGGTCCGGCGGGGGACCTGGGCGGGGCGGGAGGCTGCTGCCGGGGCTGGTCGCCCGTGTCGCCGCCGGAGGACTTGGGCTTGGCAGGCGGCTGTTCGGGCTGTACGGGCTCCTGCTGCGGGGGCTCGGAGGGAGGCTTCTCGGGCTGCTCGGGGGGCTTGGGCTGCTCGGGCGTCTTCGGCTGCTCCGGCTTTTCCGGCTGCTCCGGGGACTTCGGCTCCTCCTGCTTCGGGGACTCCTCCCGGGTGTCCGGGGACTTCGGCTCCTCCTGCTTCGGCGATTCCTCCTGCTTCGGCTCCTCGCTCTTCGGGGACTCCTTCTTGCCCTTCTCCGGCGACTGCTCCTGCGTGCCGGGCGACGTGGGCTCCTCCTTCGGCTGCTCCTGCTGTTTCTTCTCCTCGCCCGGCGGCGGCATCGTCGTCCCCGGCGGTTCCAGCTGCGAGCCCGTGGAGGGCGACGGCAGCACCGGCACCTGGGAGTCGGAGGTCCGGCCCTCGGGGGGCTCGACCTTGTGGTCGCGCTTGCCCTCGACCTTGCCGCTGGGGCGCTCGAACCAGCGCTTGCTGTCCTGGTCGTAGAGCGTCAGGGTCTTCATCGGCTTGTCGGACGGGACGACCGCCACCAGGCCCGCCGCGCGGAAGGTCGCCCACTGCCGGCCGCTGTACGTCGGCGTGCCGCCCACGGCGTCGGGTGCGCTCAGCGGGTTGCCGCAGGTGCAGCGGACGACGGGGACTCCGCGGTTGTCGACCATGACGGGGGTGCCGGCCTGGAGGATCGCCTGGTAGTTCGTGGCCTTGCCGTCCTTGAAGCCGTGGCTGGTGACACGGGTGTCCCAGTTCAGCTGAACGGGCGTCAGCGCGCGCAGATGCGCGGGGAGGTCCTGCAGCTCGACCTTGAGGGTCTCTGCGAAGGCCTTGCTGCGGGCCGGGGCGCCGGTGAGGTACGAGATCTGCCTCTCGACGTCGCAGGCGGCCTCGTTCTGCTTGCCGCTGTAGAGCCCCGGGTGGGCTCCGCTGACCTTGAGGGTGCCGCCGGGGGCGGAGGACTCGTTGGGGGTGATGGTCGGGGTGACCGCGGTTCCCGGCTCGCCCGCCGTGGAGGGGGTGAAGGGGTCCGGGCCTGCGGCGGAGGCGTTCTGGAGGAAGATCTCGCCGCCGCCCTTGGTGCCGCCGAGGAACGAGAAGGCGAAGATCACCGCGACCGCCACGACCATCGCGGTGCCCGCGGTGAGGAGGGTACGGCGGGCCCGCCACCACGGGGCGGGGGGTCCGCGGTGGCGGCCGGGTTCTCCTGGCTCGCCGCCGCGCCCCGCGCCGCTCGGCGGGCCCGGGGGGCCGGGTGGTCCGGCCGGTGGAGGGGTGCCGGGAGGTGGCGCCGCAGGTGGGGGCGGGGGCCCCGGTGTCACCGGCGGGTGCTCTCCCGACGGCCGGCCGGACAGCGGTCCGGACGGAGGGCCGGCGGGGCGATCGGGCGGAGGAGGTATGGAACTCACGGCACTCTCCCCAGACGTAGGGCATCGGGAATGTGAGGTGGATTCCCGTGCGCCCTCCCATCCCATTATGTGCGCCCTCGCCGGGAGGAGTGAACCGGCCACGGGATTCCGGAACGGCTCGATGTTTCACGGGCGTTTCGGCAGTGGGGGATTCGCGAAACTCCCTCCGCCAGGGAACCGGAGCATATCGCGGGTCACGTCCCGCCCTTTCGTGGCTTGACCGCCCGCACCGGCTCTGACCTGCTGCGCAGGTGGTCCCTCGGGTCCGGGACGAGAATCGGTACATGGAAGCAGTGGGATACTCCAGCGCGAACACCGGCCTCTTGCTGATCGACCCGTACAACGACTTCCTGTCCGACGGCGGAAAGCTGTGGGCGCGCGCGAAAACGGTGGCCGAGCAGGTGGGGCTGCTCGACCACATGCGGCAGGTGCTCGCGGCCACCCGGGCCCGCGATATCCGGACGTTCTTCGTCGCGCACCGCCGCACCGCCCCGGGGGACTACCAGGACTGGGAGCACCTGTCCCCCGCGCAGGAGGCGAGTGTCAAGGGCCAGATCTTCGCGCGGGACTCCTGGGGCGGTGAGTTCCATCCCGACTTCCAGCCGGTCGACGGCGAGATCCGGGTGCACGAGCACTGGTCGTCGAGCGGCTTCGCCAACACGGACCTGGACTTCCAGCTGAAGCAGCACCGGGTGTCGCGGATCGTGCTGATCGGGATGCGGGCCAACACCTGCATCGACACCACGGCGCGCTTCGGCCAGGAACTCGGCTACCACGTGACCCTGGTGCGGGACGCGATCGCCGCCTTCAGCCCGGCGGAGATGGAGGCGACCTTCGAGGTGAACGCGCCGGTCTACGCCCACGCCATCCTCACCACGCAGGAGTTCCTCGACGTGCTCCCGCCCTGCCCCGAGGAGTACGGGGCGGGGCGGTAGCGGCGGAGTGCGTCAGGGCTGCGGGGTGAGCCAGCGGTCGTACCACGCAAGGCTGCGGCGCAGCAGGTCGAGCAGGTGGCCGCGTCCGCCGATCATATGGCCCTCGCCGGGGTAGACGGCGAACTCGTGCGGGACGCCGTGGTGGCGCAGGGCGCGGTGCAGGAAGACACCCTGGGAGACGGGCACATTGGTGTCGTCCTCGCCGTGGAGGATCAGGACCGGGGTGCGGATGCGGGAGGCGTACGAGATGGGGCTGACGCGGTCGTGGACGTGGGGCCCGGGGCCCTCCCAGCCGACGCTTCCGCTGCCCGCCGACTCATGGATGGCCCCGTACTCGCCGGTCGCCGCCAGCATGCCCCAGTCGCTGATGCCGGCGCCCACGATCGCGGCCTTGAAGCGGTCGGTCTGCGTGACGGCCCAGGCGGCCAGGTAGCCGCCGTGGCTCCAGCCGCCGATGCCGAGGCGGCCGGGGTCGGCGACGCCCTGGGCGACGAGGAGGTCGATGCCCTCGGTGATGTCGGTCCACTCGGCGCCGCCGATCGCGCCGTCCACCGCGGTGGCCGCGAAGGCGTGGCCGTGGCCCTGCCCGCCGCGGGGGTTGGGGAGGAAGACGGCGTAACCGGCCGTGGCGAAGAGCTGGCCGGGGGGCAGATCGATGTGGAACTGCCATTCGTCGGTGTAGCGCCCGTACGGGCCGCCGTGCGCGAAGGTGATCATCGGGAAGGGGCCGTCCTCGCGGGTGCGGCCGGGTGGCAGGAGGAGCAGGCCGTCGAGGGCGAGCCCGTCGGAGGCCTTGTAGGAGAGGCGTTCCTGGCTGCCCCAGGGGAGGCCGCGGATCTCGGGCCTGGTGTCGCTGATCCGGGCGAGCGGGCCGTCGGGCGGTCCGGCGTGGACGTCCTTGGGCTCGTACGCGGTGCCCGCGAGCACGGCGACCGTCCCGCCCGTGCGGTCCGCGGTGAGGGCGTGGACGATGCCCTGGCGGGTGTGCAGACGGCGGAAGCGCCGCTCACCGGGGTCGAGCCGGAACAGCGCGGTGTCCAGGCCGTCGGCGAAGACGGCCAGGGGCGGGCCGTCGGCGACCTGGAGGAGTTCGGTGGGGCAGACGGTCATGCCGGCGGTCAGATCGCGGGCCTCGGGCGGTACCTGGTGCCCGGGGTCCGCCGGGACCGCGCGGTCCAGGACGGCCGGGGAGCCGACCAGTCCGGGCGGGGTGGTGGCCAGATGGGCGAGGTGCCAGCCGTCCCCGGCCCGCCACCAGACCGGGCGGCGCGCCGCGTGCCCGGCCGGGCCGAGGTCGTGGACGGTGAAGGCGGCGGTGTCGACGAGGTGGAGCCGTGCGGTCAGTGAGCCGGGGTCCTCCTCCGCGCACTCCCAGGTGAGCACGGCCAGCATGCCGCCGTCGGGGCGCTCGGCCACCTCGACGACGTGCCGGTCGCCGAGGCCGTCGACGGTGCGGACGGCGCCGCTGTCGAGGTCGAGCAGGCGCAGGCGGGCGGAGGGCTCGGGGCCCGTCCGCTCGGTCCACACCATCACGTCGTCGTCCTCGTCGTCCTCGGGTTCGCCAGGTTCGCCGGCGGCGATCAGGGCGACGATGCGGCCGTCGGCGAGGGGCAGGTGGTCCGCGATGCCGCCGGGCCAGGCGGTGAGGGCCTCGGCGGGGCCGTCCGGTCCGCCGTCTTCGGCGAGGCGTACGCGGTGCAGTTGCCCGGCGGTGGTGAACAGGACGGCCGCCGAGTCGGGGGCCCAGCGTGGGGCGCCGATCCAGGTCGTGCCGTCGGTCAGCCGCCGTGCCGGTGCGCCGCCGTCGGCGGGTACCGCCCACAGGGCACTGGCCGGGCGGTCCGCCATGGCGAGGGGCCGGGCCGTGTGGACGACGGTGCGGCCGTCCGGGGACACCGCCGGGAACATCGGTATCACGCTGTCCACGACCGTCCGCGCCAGGGTTTCGCTCTGTGCCGTCAAAGTGCCCTCCACAGTGTCCACTTGGGCCTCGCCCTCCTTCTGGAACCGGGGCACATCCTGCCGCAGCCCGCGGTCCGCGCCGCGGCCGGGGCGCGGACCGCGGGGATGGCGCCACCCGGGCACATATGGTTAGGTTAGGCAAACCTAACTTAGCTACCGCGGAGATCCGGATGCGCAGCAAGACCACCGTCCCCCTCGCTCCCGCCCGGCCGACGCGCGCCGAGCGCATCCAGTCCGTCCTCGCCTCGGCCCACTCCATGACCGTGGTCACCGACCGCGAACGCACGGAGGTGACCCGGCTGACCGCGCGGGCGCTCGCCGGCCACGTCCATCTGCACCCCCTGGAGACGGCCTCCGGCCCCGAGGACACGCCGATCTCGCTGGAGTTCACCGACGTCGCCCCCACCCCGGTACGGGACCGGGTGCGGGCCCGCGTGACCGTCATGGGCTGGACGGCCGCGCCGTACCGGGCGGACGCCCCGGCCGGCCAGTGCGTGCAGTTCGCGCACGCGACGCTGGAGACGGCGGAGGGCACCGCCTCCGTGGGCCTGGCGGAGCTGGCGACGGCGGAGGCCGACCCGCTGGCGACGGCCGAGGCGGGGATGCTGACGCACCTGGTGGACGACCACGCGGAGCTGGTGCCGCTGCTCCTGCGGCTGGTGCGGCCGGCCCCCGTCCCCGGCGCGCGGCGGGTCCTGCCCGTGGCCGTCGACCGTTACGGGATCACGCTGCGCGTGGAGTACGGGAACGGCCACACCGACGCCCGGCTGCCCTTCCCGACCCGGCTGGAGGGCGCGGACCAGGCGGGGAACCAGATCCAGGCGCTGCTCCACAGCGCGCGGCGCGCCTCGCACCGGGGGCGGCTGTTCGCCGGCTGGTGATCCGACGGCGGGCGCAGCGCGGCCCCTCGTCGCAGCGCCCCGCCCTGTCGTACCCCTCTGTCACATTGGAAGCGTCCGGTTCGTCAGTGCGCCGAAAGAACGCGACGAGGAATGGGGACCGATGGACGGCGAGGAGTTCCTGGCGGAGCGGTTCGAGGACAACCGCGCGCACCTGCGGGCGGTGGCCTACCGCATGCTCGGGTCGCTGACCGAGGCGGACGACGCCGTGCAGGAGGCGTGGCTGCGGCTGAACCGGGCCGGAGCGGACGGGATCGAGAACCTGGGCGGCTGGCTGACGACCGTGGTGGGCCGGGTGTGCCTGGACATGCTGCGCTCGCGCACCTCCCGGGGCGAGTCGCCGCTGCACGACGTGCGGGTGCCCGACCCGGTGGTGAGTCCGCCGGACGCGGCCGGCGACCCGGAGCAGGCGGCGCTGCTGGCGGACTCGGTGGGGCTGGCGCTGCTGGTCGTGCTGGAGACGCTGTCGCCCGCCGAGCGCCTCGCCTTCGTGCTGCACGACATGTTCGCGGTGCCCTTCGAGGACATCGCCCCGATGGTGGGGCGCACGCCGACGGCGACGCGGCAGCTGGCCAGCCGGGCGCGGCGCCGGGTGCAGGGGGCGGCCCCGGTGCCGGACGCCGACCTGGGCCGTCAGCGGCAGGTCGTCAGGGCGTTCCTGGCGGCCTCGCACGCGGGTGACTTCGAGGCCCTGGTCGCGGTACTGCATCCGGACGTGGTGCTGCGCGCGGACACCGGCGCCGCCTTCCCCGGGGCGACCCGGGAGGTGCGCGGCGCACGGACGGTCGCGAGCCAGGCGCTCGCCTTCCGGCACGCGGCTCTGCACGCGCGGCCGGCGCTGGTCAACGGGGCACCGGGGGTGGTCACCGTGGCGGAGGGCCGGGTGGTGTCGGTCCTGGGCTTCACGATCGTGGACGGCCTCGTCGTCGAGCTGGACATCCTGGCCGACCCCGAGCGGCTGGCCGGGCTCGACCCGGCGGCGTTCGGAGAATAGCGCACACGTTCGATTGAGGGGCTACCCTGGAACCATGACCGCACCGCTCCAGGGATCGCTCTTCGACCAGACCGACGAGATGCTGCTCGGTCCGCTGGACGACCTCAGGCGGACCGCGCTCGGCGGCGGGGCCTGGCTCGACCTGCTGCCCGGGTGGCTGCGGGGGGCCGACGCCCTGTTCGGGGAGCTGGCCGGCTCGGTGCCGTGGCGGGCCGAACGGCGCCAGATGTACGAGCGTGAGGTCGACGTGCCCCGGCTGCTGGCCTTCTACGGGGAGGGCGACCCGCTGCCGCACCCCGTCCTCGACGAGGCCCGCGCCGCCCTCGACGCCCACTACGCGGACGAGCTCGGCGAACCCTTCGTCACGGCGGGGCTCTGCTTCTACCGGGACGGCCGGGACAGCGTCGCCTGGCACGGCGACCGGACGGGACGGTCGGCGACCCAGGACACTATGGTGGCGATCCTGTCCGTCGGCGACCCGCGCGACCTGGCGCTGCGGCCCCGCGGCGGGGGCGCGGCCACGATGCGGCTGCCGCTGGGGCACGGCGACCTCGTGGTGATGGGCGGCTCCTGCCAGCGCACGTGGGAGCACGCGATCCCCAAGAGCACCCGCGCCGTGGGGCCGCGGATCAGCATCCAGTTCCGCACGCGCGGCGTCCGCTGAATCCTCCGCCCGCCCCCCCCGACCATGGGGAACGGCCCCTTCTCCGTTCCACCATTGCCCCGCGACCGGGAGTCGACGTCCTGGAGGGCCCGGCGACGGGCTGACGGGGAGAGCGCGGAGGGCCCGTGGAACGGGGACGGACAAGGCAGCGGTGACTGCACCGGCGGCGGGGAGACGTTCTTCCAGCCCGTGACGGACGCCCTCGCGGTGTACGGCGCCGAGATCGGCTGACCCCGCACCGCGCCACGCCGGCGCCGGGCGCCGGCGGGAACCCGGGTGGCGACGTCGAGCCGGGCGCCGGCGACCGAGCCGGTCCGCGCGGTCACGTACGGCGACCGGGGGTGGGTGGCCGCGCGGGCGTCCGGCGGCCGGGGCGCGGCCGGTCCGGGACGCCGCGGGCGGCGGGAGACTCAGTGCGGCGTCGCCCGTGAGGGGACGTCGTGGCGCTGGTGCCCCCCCGTCGCGAGCATGCGGACTTCTCCCCGGTCGCTGATCTCGGCCTGGACGATGCCCGTGTCGTCGCTGTACACCGGGTGCCCCCCGGCGCCCTTGCGCTCGGTGCGCTTGACGACCACGGTGTCGCCGGAGACGGGGAAGGTCAGATCGTAGGTTTCGGCATGACTCATGAGGGGAACCTCCTGTCTCCGCCCATATGACGATTTATGCCCAGAGAATCCCCGGCCAATGACACCGGTCATGACGTCCGCTGTGGCGCCGGATCGACCCCGTGGGAGAGTGGAGCGGTGTCGATCATCAAGGGGGAACGCATGACGCACCTCACCCACGTCGCGGCTCCGGAGGGTGTGCTCCCGGGCCCCGGCTACAGCCACGTCGTGTGGGGCGAGGGCCGGTTCGTCGCCGTGTCGGGCCAGATCGCGGTGGACGAGCGGGGTGAGCTCGTCGGAGCGGGCGACCCGGCGGCCCAGGCGCGCCAGGTCTTCGCCAACCTCGACCGCTGCCTGGCGGCCGCCGGGGCGGGCTGGGGCGACGTGGTCAAGCTGACCTTCTTCGTCACGGACGTCGCCTTCCTGCCCGCGGTCCGCGAGGCGCGCGACGCGTACGTCGACACCGAGCGGCCCCCGGCCAGTTCGGCGGTACAGGTGGCGGCCCTCTTCCGGCCCGAACTGCTGCTGGAGGTCGAGGCGTTCGCGATCGTCCCGGCCGCGTCCACGGTCCCGGCGGCCCGGCCGTGACCCTGGTCCCGGAGCGGTTCACCGTGGCGGCGGCGGCCCGGCGGCTCACCCCGCCGGGGCCCGGCGATCCGCCGCGGCTGTGCCTGGTGGACACGGCGGCGAACGCGGCCGCCGCCGTCCACCTGGCGCCCGGACTGCTGGACCGGGAGGAGCGCGAGCGGGCCTCCGCCTTCCACTTCGACCGCGACCGCACCAGCTATGTCACCGCGCACGTGGCGCTGCGCCTGCTGCTGGCGGCGTATCTGGGGACGCGGCCCGGCGCGGTGCCGCTGACCCGGGAGACCTGCCCGTCCTGCGGCGGCCCGCACGGCCGCCCCGCCGTGGAGGGCGGCAGTCCGCACTTCTCGCTCTCGCACTCCCGGGAGCTGACGCTGCTGGCCTTCGCCGCGAGCCCGGTGGGGGTGGACGTGGAGGCGCTGCCCGGCCAGGAGGCCGTGGACGGCGTGTGGCGTTCGCTGCACCCCGCGGAGGTGGACGAGCTCGGCGTGCTGCCTCCGGTGGAGCGCCGGGAGGCCTTCGCGCGTGCCTGGGCGCGCAAGGAGGCGTATCTGAAGGGCCTGGGAACGGGCCTGTCCAGGGACCCGTCCGAGGACTACGTGGGCTCCGGCACCGCCCCGGCCGCGGGCCCAAAGGGCTGGTGGCTCTCGGATGTCGCCGTCGGGGACGGCCACCGCGCGGCCGTCGCCGTACGGCTGGGCTGAGGCCCCCTCCCGCGGCCCGGTCCGGTGCCGGGGAGTCCTTCGAAGCGCGGCGCGGTGCGGGCGCGAACCCCCACCGCGCGGGCGTTCAGCGGCGGTAGCGGCGCACGGCCGCGACGAGGACCGCGCCGGCCACGAGGGCGACGCTCGCGACGCCGCCCAGGCCGGTGAGGACCCGGCCCCGGGGGCCGGTGTCGGCGAGCGCGGGGCGTTCCGCGGAACCGGACGCCGTGCTGTCGGCGGCCTCGCGGATCATCCGGACGACGGCGTCGGGGTGGGAGAGCATCGCGACGTGCGAGGAGTCGATCTCGACGGTGTGCGAGCCCGCCCGCTCGGCCCCGAAGCGCTCCAGTGCCGGGTTGATGGCGTGGTCGCGGGTGGCGACCAGCGCCCAGGAGGGGATGGTCCGCCAGGCCGCACCGGGTGCCTTGTCGGTGAACGCCCGCAGCGCGATCGGCCGTTGCTCGGCGGCCATCAGCCGGGTCGCCGCCGCGGGCAGGTCCGCGGCGAAGACCTTGCGGAAGACCGAGTCGCGGATGTAGATGTCGGTGCCGCTGCCCGTCCCGTCCCGGTACGGCACGGGACGCTGGGCCGAGTCGAGGTCGCTCGGCGCGAACCGCGAGGCGAGCGCGCCCAGGCTCTCCCCGGCGTCCGGCATGAACGCCGAGACGTAGACCAGTGCCCTGACGTTCGGGTTGCCCGCCGCGGCGCCGCTGATCACCGCGCCGCCGTAGGAGTGGCCCGCGAGCACGATCGGGCCGTCGATGCTCTTCAGCACGCTGGCCGTGTAGGTGGAGTCGCCGACCAGCCCGCGCAGCGGGTTGGCGGGGGCGACGACCTTGTAGCCGGCGTTCTCCAGGCGCTCGACGACCGGGTTCCAGCTCGACGCGTCGGCGAAGGCGCCGTGCACCAGCACGACGGTCGGCCGGGCCCCGCCGGCGGCGCCGTCGGCGACGACCGAGGCCGCGAGGGCGGGGGCGGCGGCGAGCGCCGTCGAGGCGAGCGCCGCGACGAGCGAGCCCGCGCGCGCTATGTGACGTCGGTTCAGCGGTGCGGGGGAGGAAGGCCCAGCCATGCTGCTCTCTCTTCCGGCCGGAGGGACTGCTGTCGCCTCCCAGCCTTGGCCCGCCGTGCCCGTCCCGCCCGTTCCCGGGGGACGGACGAGTGACGGCGGGTCGCCGGCTCTTCCTCCGCGCTCCGCGGACGCGAAACACCGGCGTCATCGAACACGGATATGATCCGCCTCACACAAGATCCCGGACGGCCGGAAACGTGCGCTTCCGCATGCCTTCCTGCCGCGCCCCATGCATGAGGGGAGCGTCCGTTGGCCCTCCGAATATGGCTCAGCAGCGCGGGGGTGGCCACCACCCAGGTGATGCGGATGCTGCGCGGCAACCCCGACTCCGTGGACGTCCGCATCCACGGGACCAACGTCGACCCCTCGGCACCCGCCCTGGCCGCGTGCGACGTGGCCGAGGTGGAGCCCCGTCACGTCGGTGACGACGCCTATGCCGACTTCGCCCTCGACTTCTGCCGCCGGCACGGGATCGACGTCCTCGTGCCGCCGCGCCGGCTGACCGCGCTGGCCGGACGGGCCGACGCGTTCGCCGCCGAGGGCACCCGGCTGATGTGCTCGCCGCTCGCCTCGGTCAAGGTGCTGACCAGCAAGAGCCGTACGTACGAGGAGGCGCTCGCCGCCGGCATCCCGGTGCCGCCGTGGCGGGTGGTGCGGGACGCCGACGGCCTGCGGGCCGCGGTGGACGAACTCGCGGCGACCGGCGAGACCCTGTGCATCAAGCCCGCCGGCGAGTACTCGGCCTTCGGCTTCCGGATCCTGGAGGACCGGCCGATGGGCATCCGCGACCTGCTCGCCCCCGCCAGACCCATGGCCTCGGTCGACGCGGTCGCCCAGGCGATGAAGCGGGCCGCGGACGAGGGCGAGCACGTTCCTCACATGATCGTCATGCCGTATCTGGAGGGCCCCGAGATCAGCGTCGACTGCCTGTCCGCGCCGGGCGGGCGGCTCCTGGCCGCGATCCCCCGGGCCAAGGAGGGCCGCTACCGGCTGCTCCTGGACGACCCCGGGATCACGGAGATCGCGCGCCGCCTCGTGGGGCACTTCAGCCTCGCCTACCTCTCCAATGTGCAGCTGCGCCACCGCAACGGCGAGCCCGTCCTCCTGGAGGCCAACCCCCGCCCCTCCGCGGGGATCTTCCAGACCGCCTTCACCGGCGTGAACCTCCCCTGGGCCGCCGTCCGCCTCCTCACCCGGGGCGACGCCGGCCTGCTCACCGCCCCCCGCCTCGGCGGCCGCGTCGCCGTGACGGAAGCGGTCACCGAGGTCCCTGACGTCCCGGAGGTCAGCGTGGCGTGAGCCGGGGGCACGAGGCACGCTGGAGGGAGGAAGGCAGGTGGCAGCTCATGAGCAGACTCGAAGAGCAGATCGACCTGAACGTTCCGACCGAGGTGGCGTGGCGGCACCTGCACCGCCTGGAGGACTACCCGCAGTTCGTCGGGGGCGTCCGGGAGGCGAGCGCCGCCGGGGACGGCAGGGCCCGGCTCGGCGTCTCGGGGACCGGCGGCGACTCGCTCGACGCGGAGTTCTCCGACCGCACCAAGGCCCGGAGCGACACCCGGGAGATGACCTGGCGCACCAGCGGCGGTGCCGAGATCACCGGGACGTGCTCGGTCCTCCCGATCGACGAGCAGCACAGCCGCGTCCAGGTCCGCATGGAGTACGACCCCGCCGAGATCCATGACGCCTTCGGCGGCCCCAAGGGCTTCGCCCAGGTCAGCGCGATCGAGCGCACGGTCCGCGGCGACCTGGAACGCTTCAAGGACCTCGTCGAGCGCGAGCACTAGCCGGACTCCGTGCGGCCCGTGCGGCGGTCCGCCGGGGCCGCCCAGTGCCGCCGGGGCCGCCCGGTGCCGCCGAGGCCCCGACGGCCGGGTCCCGCTGCCGGCTAGAGCCGGACCCCGTGCCGCCGCAGGTAGGCGACCGGATCGACGTCGGAGCCGTACCCCTCGCCGGTGCGCACCTCGAAGTGCAGGTGCGGTCCGGTGGTGTTGCCCGTGGAACCCGAGCGGCCGATCTGGCGGCCCGCGGCCACGGACTGGCCGGCGCGCACGGTCAGCGAGGACAGGTGGCCGTACTGGGTGTACATGCCGTCGTCGTGGCGGATCACCACCTGGTAGCCGTAGGCGCCGCCCCAGCCGGCCTCGACGACGGTGCCCTCGGCGACCGCCTTGACGGAGGTGCCGGTGGCCACGGTGAAGTCCTGGCCGGTGTGGTAGCCGCTGGCCCAGTGGGATCCGCTGCGGTGGTACGGGGTGCCGAGCCCTCCGCTGACCGGCGCCACGAACGCCCGCGGAGCGGAGGCGGGTGCGGCGCGCCGCTCCGCGGGCTTCGCGCTCTTGGCCGGCTTCGATGGCTTCGATGACTTCGAGGTCTTGGACGACGTGGACGGCTTGGACGGCTTGGACGGCTTGGAGGAACCGGCGGGCTTCGCGCCGGGCACCGACAGTTCCTGCCCGGGAAGGATGAGGTCGGGGTCGGCTCCGACGACCGGGCGGTTCACGGCGTAGAGCCGCTGCCAGCCGCCGCGGACGTCCTGCTCGTCGGCGATCCCGGAGAGGGTGTCGCCGCTGACGACCGTGTAGGACCCGCCCCGCGCCTCGGGCCGGCGGTCCGTCTCCGGCTTCTGCTTCCGATCCGCGTTCCGCCCGGCGTCCTTCCCGGCCTTCTTCCCGGTCTTCTTCGCCGGGGTGCCGGCTTCGCGTCGCGGCTGGTCCTGTGCCTCCTGCCCGCCCCGGGTGAGCCCGGCGCGCTGTGAGCAGACGGGCCATGCCCCGGGGCCCTGCCCGTCCAGCACGCGTTCGGCTGTCGCTATCTGCTCGGCCTTCGTCGCCAGGTCGGCCCGGGCGGCGAACTTCGTGCCGCCGTACGCCTTCCACGTCGACTGGGCGAACTGCAGCCCGCCGTAGTAGCCGTTGCCGGTGTTGACGTGCCACTTGCCGCTGCTCTCGCACGCGGCGACCTTGTCCCAGGTGCCGGCCGTGGCCGCGCCCGCGCCCGAGGCGGCGATGAAGGGCAGGGCGAGCCCCGCGCCGGAGGCGGCGGTGACGGCGACGGACACCGGTGAGAGCCGGCTCGGCGGCTGGGGTCTGCGGTGGCGACCGCGCGCGGACCGTACGGGCATGGGGGGACCACCTCTCGGTTCCGGACACACGGCCGTACAAGTACGACAGAGGGATCTTGTCGCCGCAAGGGTGCTTTTGAGACTCTGTCGTCCCAAACCGTGCGCCCGGGAACCGGGTTGGTGCGGGCGCGCCCCTCAGGAGGTGCGGGGCGGCAGCGGGAGCGGCAGCCCCGGCAGGCCGTCGAGGCTGGTCGCGACGTACGGCTTGGCCGCGCAGTAGTCGCCGAAGGACTCCTCGGTCTCCCGGGCGAAGCGCTGGGTGTGCAGCGGCCGTTCCTCCCGGAAGTCCATGGCGGGGACGGCGAATCCGCAGCTGTCGCTGATGCGTTCGGCGGTGACGATGATGACGGCGCGCAGGTCGGTCCGCTTGCGGATGCCGTCGGAGAAGTGCGGCAGGAGGCCGTCCCAGCGCGGGTCGTCACGGAAGACGGGCTCGCCGCGCCCGTGCACCCGCACAATGGTGGGCGGCCCCGTGAAGGCGCACCACATCAGGGTGATGCGGCCGTTCTCCCGCAGGTGGGCGATGGTCTCGGCGCCGCTGCCCCCGAGGTCGGCGTAGGCGAAGGTGCGGTCGTCGAGGAGGGCGGAGGAACCGTCGAGTCCCTTGGGCGACACGTTGACGTGCCCGTCGCCGGACAGGGGCGCGGTGGCGGTGAAGAAGACCTTCTGCTCCTCGATGAAGGCGCGCAGACGCCCGTCGATGCGTTCGTACGTCTTTCCCATGCCTGTGATTCTGCGGCGCCGGACCGGGCCCGCGCCGCACCTTTTCGGCCGCGCCCCGGCCGCGGGCGGGTCAGCTCCGCCGGGGACGGCGCGGGCGCTCGTCCTCGCCGTCCCGGACGGCGATGCCCAGCGCGGCGGCGAGCGCCGGGGCCAGGTCGAGCAGCTGGGAGCTGCCGATGACGGCGCCGCGCAGCGAGTCGTGGCCGTCGGCGAGGTCGAGGGGGGTGGCGCCGCGCAGGTCGGTGGCGTCGAGCTCGGCACGGCCGAGGCGCAGGCGCTCCAGGGCGGTGCCGGGGAAGGAGACGTCCCGCAGACGGGCGCCGCCGAGGTCGACGTCGCGCAGCACGCAGTCCTCGAAGACGACCTCGTGGAGCCGGGCGGCGCGCAGGTTGACGGAGTCGAACTTGCAACGCCGGAAGACCACCCGCCGCAGCACCGCGCCGAAGGCCTCGACCCCGGCGAGCACGCAGGAGTCGGCGGTGACGTCCATCCAGTTCGTCTCGGCGGCCGAGGCGCCGACGAAGCGGTCGCCCTGCAGCCAGACCTCGTTGAAGCGCGCCCGGCGCAGGCTGCCGCCCTCCAGGACGGTGTCGGTGATCGCGCACTCCAGGAAGACCGCACCGCCGGCGTCCTGTTCGCCGAGGGTGAGGCCGTCGAAGTGGACGGTGTCGTAGCGCTCCTCGACGTCGAGCCCGGACCCGTCGAAGGGCTCCAGCGCCCGCGCGTACGGCAGCTCGGACAGGGACTGCGGTGCCTTGAAGGTCATGACGGCCACGCTAGTGGCCCCCTGTGACAGCGCCACCCTTGATGAATATGAGCGATTTGTCCTGGATGTCTTGCTACGTTGCGTCCCATGACCGCCCCCGCCCCCGGGACCTCGCCGCCGGCCCTCGCCGTTCCCGCCGTCCGGCTGCCCCGGCGCCGGGGCGTCGAGCTGGCGCTGCTGGTCGGCGCGGTGCTGATCCCGGTGTACGGCTACTGCGCCGTCGGCCTGGCGCACGACGGCGCGGTACCGCCGGGCGCGGCCGGCTACGGCGCGGCGCTCGGCGGCCTGGCGCTGGTGGCCCATGTCGCGGTGCGCCTGCGCGCCCCGTACGCCGACCCGCTGCTGCTGCCGATCGGGGTGCTGCTCAACGGCCTCGGCCTGGTCCTGATCTACCGCCTCGACCTGGAGACCGCCGACGCCGCCGCCCCGGCGCAGCTGATCTGGTCGGGGCTGGGCGTCGCCCTGTTCACCGCGGTCGTCCTGCTGCTGCGCGACTACCGCACCCTGGCCCGGTACGCGTACCTCGGCGTCGTGGCGGCCCTGGTGCTGATGATCGCGCCGAGCTGCTTCCCCGCCGTGAACGGCGCGCGGATCTGGATCCGGGTCGCGGGCCTGTCCCTGCAGCCCGGCGAGTTCGCGAAGGTGCTGCTGGCGGTGTTCTTCGCGGCGTACCTCGCGGACAACCGCGCCGCGCTCGCGTACGCCGGACGGCGGGTGTGGCGGTTCCGCCGGCTGCAGCTGCCGACCGGCCGGGTGCTCGGCCCGGTGCTGGCGGTCTGGACGATCAGCCTCGGCGTGCTGGTCGTGGAACGCGACCTGGGGACCTCGCTGTTGTTCTTCGGCCTCTTCGTGATCCTGCTCTACGTCGCCTCCGGCCGCACCGGCTGGATCGCGATCGGGCTGCTGCTGTCGGCGGCGGGCGCCTTCCTCGTCGGCACACTCGAACCGCATGTGCACTCCCGGGTGGCGGACTGGCTGCACCCCTTCGCCAGCATCGAGGCCGGCCAGGGTCCGGGCCAGCTGGCGCAGTCGCTGTTCGCGTTCTCCGCCGGCGGGCTGCTCGGCACCGGCCTGGGCGAGGGGCACTCGATCCTGATCGGCTTCGCGGCCAAGTCCGACTTCATCCTGGCCACGGCGGGCGAGGAGCTGGGGCTGACGGGCCTGACCGCGCTGTTCCTGCTGTACGGGCTGCTGGTGGCCCGGGGCCACCGGGCGGGGCTGGCGATCCGGGAGCCGTTCGGCAGGCTCCTGGCCGTGGGACTGGCCTCGATCGTCGCGCTGCAGGTCTTCGTGATCGCCGGCGGGGTGACGGACCTGATCCCGCTGACCGGGATGGCGATGCCGTTCCTGGCCCAGGGCGGTTCGTCGGTCGTCACCAACTGGGTGATCGTCGCCCTGCTGATCCTGCTCAGCGACACCGCACGCCGTCCGCTGCCCGGCCCGGACGCCGGCCGGGCCGCCACCGGCAGGGCCACCGGCGGGGCGGGCGCCGAGTGATCCCCTACGCCCGCCGGGCCGCGGCGCTGTGCCTGCTGCTCCTGGTCGCCCTGCTGGTGAACGCCATCCGGATCCAGGTGGTGCGGGCCCCCGCGTACGACGCCGATCCCGCCAACCGGCGGGTGCCGATCGAGCGTTACGGGCAGCCGCGCGGCGACATCCTGGTCGGCGGCCGGCCCGTGACCGGTTCCCGGTCCACCGGCGCCCAGCTGGACTGGGTCCGCACCTACGCCGACGGCCCGCTCTACGCCCCGGTGACCGGCTTCTCCTCCCAGACGTACGGCACGGCCCTGCTGGAGGGCGCCGAGGACGACATCCTCTCCGGCTCCTCCCCCGGCCTGTCCGCGCTCCCGCTGTGGAACGCGATCAGCAGGCAGCCGCAGCGCCCCGGCCATGTCCGCACCACCATCGACCCGGCCGTGCAGAAGGCCGCGTACAAGGCGCTCGGCGACAAGAAGGGCGCGGTCGCCGCCCTCGACCCGGCGACCGGCCGGATCCTGGCGCTGGTCAGCACGCCCTCCTACGACCCGGGGACGATCGCGGGCACCGGCCCGGAGGCGCTCGGCGCCTGGCGCAGGCTCGTCACGGCCGAGGACCAGCCGATGCTCAACCGGGCGCTGCGCCAGACGTATCCGCCGGGCTCGACCTTCAAGACGGTGACCGCGGTCGCGGCGCTGGTCTCCGGGGTGGTCACCGACGTCGACAGGCCCACCGACTCCCCGGACCCCTACCCCCTGCCGGGTTCCACGACGTCGCTGGGCAACGAGTCGGCGTCCGCGGGCTGCGAGGACGCGCCGCTGCGGTACGCGTACGTCGTCTCCTGCAACACCGTCTTCGGCAAGCTCGGCGACGACGTGGGGCTGCGGGCGATGCGCGAGACGGCCGAGGCCTTCGGCTTCAACGACCCCTCCATCGGGGTGCCCTCGCACCCCGCGGTCAGCGTCTTCGACCGCCGCATGGACCTGGCGCAGCTGGCGCTGTCGTCCATCGGGCAGTACGACACCCGGGCCACCCCGCTGCAGATGGCGATGGTCGCCGCGGCCGTGGCCAACGACGGCACGCTGATGTACCCGCACCTGGTGGACCGGACCACCGACAGCGCCGGGCTTCCGTTGGAGATCACCGGGCAACGGGCCTACCGGCAGGTCATGGACGCGGCCGTGGCGTTCGCGATGCAGGACATGATGGTCGCCGTGGTGCGGCACGGCACCGGCCGCAACGCCGCGCTCCCCGGCGCGCTGGTGGGCGGCAAGACGGGCACGGCGCAGCACGGCGAGGACAACCGCGGGAACCCTTTCGCCTGGTTCATCTCCTGGGCCAAGCAGAGCCGCGGGGCCCCCGCGGAGGTCGCCGTCGCCGTCGTCGTGGAGGACGCCGCCGCGGACCGCGCCGACATCAGCGGCGGCGGCAAGGCGGCGCCGGTCGCCCGCGCCGTGATGCGCGCGGTGCTGGGGCCCTGAACCGGTGCGCGGCCCCGGTCAGTCCTGGGCACCCAGCGCGATGGCCTCCTCGACCTCGGCGGCCCGTGCGGTCTCCTCCTGGGCGAAGCGCTCGGCGTCGAGCTTCTCGGCGATCTCCTCGTCCTGGGCCATCAGCAGGTCCAGGTCGGAGTCGCCCATCTCCAGGACGCCCATGTCGACGTAGGCGCGCTGCAACCGCTCGCCCCACAGCCCGATGTCCTTCACACACGGCACGATGCGGCTGAACAGCAGCTTGCGGAAGAGCTGCAGGTACTCCGAGCGCTCGCTCAGCTCCTCGGCCTCCTGCCGTGGGATGCCGAAGTCCTCCAGCACCTCGGCGCCGCGCAGCCGGTCGCGCATGAGGTAGCAGCCCTCGATGACGAACTCCTCGCGCTCGCGCAGTTCGGCGTCGGACAGCTGCTTGTAGTGGTCGCGCAGCGCCATCCGCCCGAAGGCGACGTGCCGGGCCTCGTCCTGCATGACGTAGGCGAGGATCTGCTTGGGCAGCGGCTTGTCGGTGGTGTCGCGGAGCATGCCGAAGGCGGCCAGCGCCAGTCCCTCGATGAGCACCTGCATGCCCAGGTACGGCATGTCCCAGCGGGAGTCGCGCAGGGTGTCGCCGAGCAGTGCCTGCAGCGAGTCGTTGATCGGGTAGGTCATGCCGACCTTCTCGCGCAGGAAGCGGGAGTAGATCTCGGCGTGCCGGGCCTCGTCCATCGTCTGGGTCGCGGAGTAGAACTTGGCGTCGAGGTCGGGCGCCGACTCCACGATGCGGGCGGCGCAGACCATGGCGCCCTGCTCCCCGTGGAGGAACTGGCTGAACTGCCACGAGGCGTAGGCGCGGCGCATGTCGCGCTTGTTCCGCTCGGACATCTTGTCCCAGTAGGGCGTGCCGTAGACGGTCATGTTCTGGTCCGGCACGCCGAGCGGGTCGTACGGGTCGACCTCGATGTCCCAGTCGATGCGGGTGACCGCGTCCCACTGCTTGTCCTTGCCCTTCTGGTAGAGGGCGAGCAGCCGGTCGCGCCCGTCGTCGTACTCCCAGGAGAAGCGGGCGGCTCCGGAGGCCGGGATCTCCCACAGGTTGTCCTGCGACGGCATTGGCGTCTCCTCGACTCTTGACGGGCTTGCTGACACACAGTCTCATAAGAGCATGACCGCTGGCACCCCTCTTGCAACGCGTGAGAAAGTGGCGGAGCGGCTGCTCGACGCCTCCGCGAAACACTCCTTCGACCCGGACACCGAGCTGGACTGGAAAGCCCCGTTCGAGGACGGCAAGTGGTTCTGGCCGCCCGAGTTGTGCTCCCTGTACGACACCCCGCTGTGGAAGCACATGTCCGAGGAGCAGCGGATCGAACTGAGCCGGCACGAGTCGGCGTCGCTCGCCTCGATCGGCATCTGGTTCGAGATCATCCTCATGCAGCTGCTGCTGCGGCACTCCTACGACCTGGACCCCACCAGCGGGCACGTCCGCTACGCGCTGACCGAGATCGCCGACGAGTGCCGTCACTCGAAGATGTTCGCGCGGCTGGTGACCCGGCTCGGCACGCCCGTGTACAAGCCGTCGCGGCTGGACCACAACCTCGGCCGGGTGCTGAAGACGGTCTCCACCACACCCGGCTCCTTCACCGGCACCCTGCTCGCCGAGGAGATCCTCGACTGGATGCAGCGGCTGACCTTCCCGGACGAGCGCGTGCAGCCGCTGACCCGCGGCGTCACGCGCATCCACGTGGTCGAGGAGGCCCGGCACATCCGGTACGCCCGTGAGGAACTGCGCCGCCAGATGAGTTCGGCGCCGCGCTGGGAGATCGCCTTCACCCGGGTGTCGTCCGCCGAGGCCGCCCGGGTGATCGCCCGGTCGCTGATCAGCCCGCGGGTCTACGCCTCGGTGGGACTGGACCCCCGGTACGCCGCCGAGCTGGCCCGCACCAGCCCGCACCGCCGGGACGTGATGCGGCAGGCCGCGCGGAAGCTGATGGACTTCCTGGACGAGATCGGCATGTTCGAGGGTCCGGGCGTACGGCGCATGTGGCGCACCTCGGGGCTTCTCGGGTAGCCCGTCGGGCGGGCGGATACGCTGGCGTCCATGAACGGCCGTTCGACGCCGGCGCCCGCCGCTCCCGCCTACCGCCGGCTGAGCGTCGAGCAGCGCCGTACCCAGCTGCTCGCCGCCGCGGTGGACCTCTTCGGGCACCGCAGGCCCGAGGAGGTCTCGGTCGACGACGTGGCCGCGGCCGCCGGGGTCTCGCGCCCCCTGGTCTACCGCTACTTCCCCGGCGGGAAGCAGCAGCTGTACGAGGCCGCCATGCGCAACGCCGCCGAGGAGCTGCGGGCCTGCTTCGTCGAGCCCGCGGAGGGCGGGATGACCCAGCGCCTGTCCAACGCGCTGGACCGCTACCTCGCCTTCGTGGACGAGCACGACGCGGCGTACTCCGCGCTGCTGCGCGGCGGCAGCGTGGCCGAGACCAGCCGGACCGACGCGATCGTGGACGGCGTCCGGCGCGGCGCGGCCGAGCAGATCCTGATGCACCTGGGGGCCCCGCGCCCCGGGCCGCGGCTGGCGATGATGGTCCGCTCCTGGATCGCCAGCGTCGAGGCGGTCTCGCTGACCTGGCTGGACGAGGGCAAGCGGCCCCCCGCCCAGGAGCTGCGGAGGTGGCTGGTGGACCACTTCGTCGCGCTGCTGCTGGTCAGCTCCACCACCGACCAGGAGACCGCCGGGGTCGCCCTCGCCGCACTGGAGCGGGAGAGCGCCGGCAGCCCCGCCGGGGACCTGGCCCGCCGGGTGACCCCGCTGGCCCAGGCAGTCGCACATCTGCTCCCACCTGCCGTTTCCTGAACGTGACCCCCTCCGTTGGGCCTACCCTGAGCCCGTGAGGCATGAGGACACGGAATTCGTCGGAGGGCCGCTGGACGGCCGCGTGCTGGGGGTGCTGACCGGCATCACCGGGCAGCCCCCGAAGGTGTACGAGGTACCGGTGCCGCAGGAGGACGGCGCACCCCCCGTCGTGCACGTCTATCATCGCGAGCCCAGTCCCGGCGCGCGTGCGCAGCGCCGTACGCGCTGGGTCTTCGTCTACGACCCGGAGGGGAACCGGCCGGAGAAGCCGCGCTGGCCCTGGTCGAAACCGCGGGCCTGAGCCGCCGGTGCGGTAGCCCGGGCGACCGCCACCGGACGGGTGATGCGGGTGACGGGCCGCGGGGATGGTCCGGACCATTGACAGAATTGGTCCAGACCTGTTTGCTGCGACTTGTCATGCGCACTCCTTCCTGTCCCCGAAGGAGCGGCCCCCCCCCCCATGAGACACCTCGTCGCCGCGACGGCGACCCTCGCCTGCACCGCCGTCCTCGGCGGGCTGGTCGCCCTCGCCCCCACGGCGCACGCCGGTGAGTTCCTGGCCGACGGAGGCTTCGAGTCGGGCAACCTGTCCGGCTGGAGCTGCGACCCGGGCACCACGCAGGTGGTCACCGGGCAGGCGAGGAGCGGCAGTCACGCCCTCGCCGGCAGCCCGGGCGACACCGGGACCGCTCAGTGCAAGCAGACCGTGGGCGTCGCCCCCAACACGGCGTACACCTTCTCGGCACAGGTCAAGGGGAGTTACGTCTACATCGGCGTGGACGGCGGCGCCGGCACCTGGACCCCGGGCACCGGCGGCGCCTACCAGCAGCTCAACGTGAGCTTCACGACCGGCCCGAACCAGACCAGCGCGACGGTCTACGTCCACGGCTGGTACGCGCAGCCCACGTACTACGCCGACGACCTGTCGCTGACCGGCCCCGGCGGCCCCACGCCCAGCCCGACGCCCACCGATCCGACGCCGACGCCGACCGACCCGACGCCGACCGACCCGACGCCGACCCCCACCCCGACCGATCCGGCGCCGTCCTCCCACGCCCTGGTCGGCTATCTGCACTCCAGCTTCGCCAACGGCTCCGGCTACGTCCGCATGGCCGACGTCCCGGCGAGTTGGGACTACATCGACCTCGCCTTCGGCGAACCCACCTCCACCACCTCCGGCGACATCCGCTTCGACCGCTGCCCGGTCGCCGAGTGCCCCGCCGTGGAGTCCGACGCGGAGTTCAAGGCCGCGATCAGGGCCAAGCAGGCGCAGGGCAAGAAGGTGCTGATCTCGATCGGCGGCCAGAACGGCCAGGTCCAGCTGACCACCACCGCCGCCCGCGACGCCTTCGTCGGTTCCGTCAGCAGGATCATCGACACCTGGGGACTGGACGGCCTGGACATCGACTTCGAGGGCCACTCGCTCTCGCTGGGCGCCGGTGACACCGACTTCCGGAACCCGACCACCCCGGTCGTGGTCAACCTCATCTCCGCGCTGAAGACCCTCAAGGCCAGGTACGGCAGTGCCTTCGTACTGACCATGGCCCCCGAGACCTTCTTCGTCCAGCTCGGATACCAGTTCTACGGCCCGGGGCCGAACGGCGCCCAGGACCCGCGGGCCGGCGCGTACCTCCCGGTGATCCACGCCCTGCGCGCCGACCTGACGCTCCTCCACGTCCAGGACTACAACTCCGGGCCGATCATGGGACTGGACAACCAGTACCACCAGATGGGCGGCGCCGACTTCCACATCGCCATGACCGACATGCTGCTGACCGGCTTCCCGGTCGCGGGCGACACCTCCCGGGTGTTCCCGCCGCTGGCCCCCTCGCAGGTCGCCATCGGCCTGCCCGCCGGCAGCAACGCCGGCAACGGCTGGACCAGCCCGGCCGAGGTGAACAAGGCGCTGGACTGCCTCACGAGGAAGGTCGGCTGCGGCGGCTACACCACCCACGGCACCTGGCCCGCGCTGCGCGGCCTGATGGCCTGGTCGGTGAACTGGGACAAGTTCGGCAACTGGGAATTCCAGCGGAACTTCGACGGCTATTTCGGCTGACGCCGGACGAACGGGTGGCTCCACGGCCCGTGGAGTCCCTTGTTCCGGCCCGTCCCTCTGTCGCAGCCGACCCGATCATGTAAGGATCTACCCGCAGGTGTAGGCGGGACAGGCGGAGGTGACGGGATGTCAGCAGCACACCGACCCAAGGAGTGGGTGCGCAGGGCACTCGTCTGCGGGGCGCTGCTGGCCGCCGCGGCCCTGGGGATCCCCGCCCAGGCGTACGCCGCTCCCGACGACCCGGCGCCGGACAACCGGACGCTCGTCGTGCTGCTGGAGCAGTTGCAGGACCTCTACCTCAAGGCCGAACAGGCCACCGAGACCTACGACCAGGCCAAGGCCGAACTCGAGGAGAACCAGAGCAAGGCCGACCGCCTCGACCACCAGCTCGCCGAGGAGCGCACCGCGCTCAGCGACGCCCGCGCCCTGGCCGGGCAGCTGGCCCGTGAGCAGTACAAGTCCGGCGGCGTCTCCCCCTACCTCAACCTGCTGCTCAGCAACAACCCGCAGGACGCCTTCACCCAGGGGCACATGCTCGACCGCGCCGCGGGCAGCCAGGCCGAGCTCGTCGCCCAGCTGGAGAACGGTGAGAAGCGGATCGCCGCGCTCAACCGGGCCCAGCAGCACGCGCTGGACGACTCGGAGCAGCTGGAGGAGCAGCAGCACAAGGCCAAGGAGGAGGTCGAGCGGCAGCTCGCCGACGTCGAGCGGATCCTCGCCGGTCTGACCGGCACCCAGATCGAGGACCTCCAGAGGCTGGAGCAGCAGGGCATCGACCAGGCTCAGGCGGCCTTCCTGCGCTCCGGCAGGCTCGGCAGCGCGGCGCTCACGCCGTCGAAGGCCGGCAACAGGGCGCTGAGCTTCGCCTACGCCCAACTCGGCAAGCCCTATGTGTGGGGCGCCGAGGGCCCGAAGGCGTACGACTGCTCGGGCCTGACCTCGCGGGCCTGGGAGCACGCGGGCACCACCATCCCACGCACCAGCCAGGAGCAGTGGAAGCAGCTGCCGCACGTCCCGCTGAACCTGCTGCGCCCCGGCGACCTCGTGGTCTACTTCCCCGGCGCGACCCACGTGGCGATGTACATCGGCAACGGCATGGTCATCCAGGCCCCGCGCCCGGGCGGCGTCGTCAAGATCTCCCCGATCGCGGCCAACCCGGTCCTGGGCGCCGTCCGGCCGGACGCGGACGACCCGTCGATGAAGCACTACGTCTCCCCGGTCGCCCCCAAGTCGGCCCACGACCCGACCCCGCTCGGCACCGCCTCGCGCTCCTGAGGCCGCGGCGCCCCCGCAGGCGCGGGAGCCGGCCCGGTGACCGGGGCCCCACCTGCCTCGGACAGACCTGTCTGTTAGTTTTGCCGTGAGGGGCCCGCCGGGCCCCGGCGAGGACCACGGTGAACACCATGCCCACGACGGCGAAGCGCCCCCCGGCGCGCGAGCGCATACTGACCACGGCCGAGGCGCTGTTCGCCGCCCACGGCCTGCGCGGTGTGGGCGTCGACCGGATCATCGCCGAGTCGGGCGTGGCCAAGTCCACCCTGTACGTGCACTTCCCCTCCAAGGACGAGCTGGCCGCCGCGTACCTGCGCAGGGTCGACGACTCCTGGCGGGGCAGGCTGCGCGCCGCCGCGCTCGCGGCGGGCGACGATCCCCGCGAGCAGCTGGTCGGCCTGTTCGACGCGGTCTCGGCCTCGTACGAGCGCCACGGCTTCCACGGCTGCCCGTTCATCAACGCCGCCGCGGAGAGCGAACCGGGCAGCCTGCCGCACGAGGTGACCGTGGCGCACAAGCGGGCCGTACGGGTGTGGGTGCGCGGGCTGGCCGAGGCGGCCGGCGCCGCGGACCCCGACGGGCTCGCGCTGCAGCTGACCCTGCTCGTGGACGGCACCCTGGCCGCGGGCAAGCTCGAACAGGATCCGGCGATGCCGGCCGCCGCCAAGGCCGCGGCACGCGCCGTGGTCGAGCGGGCCTGCCCGCCCACCGCCTGATCACGACCCCCGCCCTCGTCCGCACACGGGGACGAGGGCGTTCCTTCGACCCGAGTCAAACAGACCTGTCTGTTCGAAGACGTCCCGTGGCCCCGCGCCGCTTCACCCCGGCCACGGCCGCCGGGGCGCACGGCGTGGTCGAGCGCGGCGAGGGCCGGGGCAAGGTCGTCGTCGACGTCGCCGGGTGACGCGGCCCGGTGGTCAGCGGCGGTAGCAGTACGAGTCCGACGAGGCGTCGCCGCCCTCCAGGCGGATCTGGTGCACCCGCAGTCCCCCGAAGTCGGCGCCGTGCGGGAAGAAACCGCCGTCGACACCGAGCCCGCCGCCCGAGGTGTCGGCGTCGAGCTTGATCATCCACGGGTCGATGCCCTCGGGGTAGAACTGCTCGTCCCAGGCGGCGTACAGGGAGTTCGTCACGTACACGCGTCGTCCGTCGCGGCTGAGCTCGACCATCTGCGATCCGCCGCTCAGCGGGACGTCCGGCTCCTCGGGACGGGTCCCCCGGCCGGCGATGCCGCCCAGCCGCACGGACGCGGTCAGGCTCGGGCGGAGCGGGTCGCGCACGTCGTACTGGAGGAGGTCGCCGGTCCCCCACGCGGACACGTACAGCCACCGGTCGTCCACCGACAGGACGATGTCGGTGATCAGCGGCGGCACCGCGCCGAACGGCCGCAGCGCCGGGGGCAGGTCCTCCGCCCGGGCGGGCTCGGCGGGCAGGGTGATCACCTTGCGGACCGTGAACTCCCCGCCCTCCCGGGTCCACAGCCACACCGAGGCCGACAGGTCCTCGACGTCGACGACGGTGTTCACGAACCCCCAGGTCGCCTCGGGGTCGTGGGAGGGACGCAGCTCCAGCACCATCTGGTTCCGGTCGCCCAGGTCGACGCGCTGCAGGTGGCGGCCGGTCTCCAGGTCCCAGAAATGCACCGCGTGCCCGTAGCGGCGGTCCAGCAGCAGTTCGGGGACGAGCCCGTCCTCGATCATCGAGGGGCTGCCCCATTCGCTGGTCACGGCGATGTTCTGCCGCAGGTGCCACCAGACGTCGTAGGCGAGCCGCTGCGGTCCGCGCTCGGTCTCCCAGGCGCGCAGCACGTCGAAGGTCTCGTGGTCCAGCAGCGCGACGCCGCCGGGCCCGTCCTCGCCGTCGGCGCCGCCCAGGCAGGACAGGAAGACCCCGTCGGGACCGCAGTGGAGGGTGTGCGGCCGCGAGTAGCCGGCCCTGGCGGCCAGTTCCCCGGCCTCGACCACCTTGACCAGGCGCGGGCGGGCCGGATCGGGGACGGTGTCCAGGACGTGCAGCCGGGAGGAACGCAGTCCCGGCACGATGAGGTAGCGCCGCGCGGCGTGGTGGTGGCCGGGGTGGGCCAGCGCGCTGGAGCAGGCGTTCCAGCCGAAGTGGTGCAGTTCGTTGCCCCGGTCGGGCAGCTCGACCCGGGCGGCCACCCGGCCGTAGGCCGGGGACCCCGGGTCGGTGTCGACGGTGAACAGCGCGTCCGGGCGCTCGCCCGCCGGGTCGAACCCGGCGACGTAGGCGAGCCTCTCCGGTGGCGCGGCGACCGCGTCCGCCGGGGTGCGGTACAGGGTGGGGTCCAGGTGGCCGTCGCGGTCGTGCTCGGTCGTCGTCATGGCCGTTCCCTCTCCCGTACGGGAGCCCGGGCCAGGGGCCTCGCGCGGCGGACGGCCGGGCCCACCCGCACGGGATCCGTGTGCGGAAAACGGACGGATGTCCCGTACGACGAGCGTTTCACAGCCCCGCGGACCCCGCCAGGGCGGAACCCCTGGCGGGGGCGTCGCGAACGGTCAGGCTCCGGCGACCGAGGCCAGGTAGGCGTTGGCCGCCTCCGGGTCGTAGAAGTACGACTCGTAGTCCGACGGGTCGTCGAAGCCGTTGGCGAAGCGGTTCGCCACGGCCGGCAGCTGCCCGGCGGCGCCGATCAGGCCAAGGACGTGCTCCGGCGGCGGGCCGAGCAGGGCGTTGGTCCACTTGGTCACCGGCTCGGCGGTGACCCAGAAGCGGGCGAAGGCCGACTCCATCCAGTCCCGGTCGAAGGGCTTGTCGCCCTGCTCGACGATGGCGTCGAGATAGGCGGCCGCGCACTTGGAGGCGCTGTTGGAGCCCTGGCCGGTGATCGGGTCGTTGGCGACGACGACGTCGGCGACGCCCAGCACCAGCCCGCCGGACGGCAGTTCCGCGACGGGGTGCCGGACGACCGGGGCGAACCGCCCGGACAGGGTGCCGCCGGCGTCCGTCAGCTCGACGTCGCGGGCGCGGTCGTACTCCCAAGGGAGGTGACGCTCCATCAGTTCCAGGGTGATGCGCAGGTGTTCCCGCGGGTCCTTCACGCCGTCGAAGACGTCGAGCGGACCGCCCGGCAGCCCCTCCCAGAAGAGGATGTCGCAGGGGCCCGAGGTGGTGAACGCCGGGATCACGATCAGCTCGCCGGCGCCGGGCACCATGTTGAGCCGCACCGCGTGGAAGTCGGGGTGCTCCGGGCGCGGGGCCAGGCCGTGCACGTAGGCGACGGCCAGCGAACGCTGCGGGCTGTCGTACGGGGAGCGCCCGGCGTCCCGGCCGAACAGGGAGACCAGTTCACCCTTGCCCGCCGCGACCATCACCAGGTCGTAGGCGCGGGCGAAGTAGTCCAGGTCCCCGACGGTCACGCCGTGGACGACCAGCTTGCCGCCGCGCTCGACGAAGGTCTCCAGCCAGCCGGCCATCTTCACCCGCTGGTCGACGGACTGCGCGTACGCGTCGAGCCGTCCCACCCAGTCGATCGGCCGCGATCCGTCGGGGGCGGCGACGGAGACGCCCAGGCCCTCGATCCGGGGGGTCTGGTCCTCCCAGAAGCCGAGGCCGAGGTCGCGCTCGTGCGCCAGTGCCGTGCCGAACATGCACTGGGTGGACATGACACGCCCCTGGCGTATCTCGTCCGCCGTGCGGTTGGACATGACGGTGACCTCGTATCCCCGGGACTGCAGGCCCAGGGCCAGTTGGAGCCCGGACTGGCCGGCTCCCACGATCAGTATCTTGCGCAAGGCGGCATGCTCTCTCGTGCGGTGCGGCTTGGGTGCGTCCGGCGGGCGTCCCCACGACTCCCCCCGGAGAACTACTACTCCGGCTGGGCGACGAGGGCCTGCTTGACCAGGGCCAGCAGCACCTGGATCACCGACTGGCGGTCACGGGCGTCGCATATCGCCACCGGTACCTCGTCCGGCACGGCGAGCGCCTCGCGGACGTCGATCTCCTCGTAGGCGGTGGTGCCCTCGAAGTGGTTGACCGCCACGGCGTAGGGCAGGCCGCTGCTCTCGAAGTAGTCCAGGGCCGGGAAGGCGTCGGCCAGCCGGCGGGTGTCGGCGAGGACGACCGCGCCGATCGCGCCGCGCACCAGGTCGTCCCACATGAACCAGAAGCGCTGCTGGCCGGGGGTGCCGAACAGATAGAGCACCAGTTCCCGGTCGAGCGTGATGCGGCCGAAGTCCATCGCCACCGTGGTGGTGGTCTTGTCCGGGGTGGAACCGAGGTCGTCGATGTCCTCGCTGGCGCGGGTCATCACCGCCTCGGTGGTGAGCGGGGTGATCTCCGAGACCGCGCCGACGAAAGTGGTCTTGCCCACGCCGAATCCGCCCGCGACCACGATCTTGGTCGAGGTGGGGGCGTGGCTCACGTCCAGTTGCCACTCCTGCAGGCCGTCTTCTTCCGCGAGGGACGCCATGTCAGAGCCTGCGAAGTCCACCGAGCACCCTCTCCAGCAGCGCGCGATCCGGGGCGCCGGGCCCGTGCCCGGTCCCGTACACGCGGATCCTTCCCTGATCGGCCAGGTCGCTGAGCAGCACCCGGACCACGCCGAGCGGCATGCGCAGCAGCGCCGAGATCTCCGCCACCGAGCGCATCCGGCGGCACAGTTCCACGATGGCCCGCATCTCCGGCATGACGCGCTCGGCCCAGCCGCCCGACGTCAGCTCACGCCGCTCGGCGGAGGCGTCGATCGTCGCGACGAAGGTCTCCACCAGCAGCACGTGACCGAAGGACGTACGTCCTCCGGTCAGCGCGTACGGCCGCACACGGGCGGCCCTGCGCCCGGCACCCCGTACCGGGAGGGCGGCCGCCGCCTGCGCCGCGGGGATCACCGGACGGCGCATCAGAGGCCCTCCTCGATCGCCTGGCGCAGCTCCGTGCGGAGCGCGGGGGTGAGCACATGGCCGGCCCGGCCCACGAACAGGGCCATGTGATACGCCACCACGCTCATGTCGCACTCGGCGTCCGCGTGGACACCGAGCAGCGAACCGTCCCCGACCGTCATGACGAACACGCTGCCGTTCTCCATCGACACGCCCGTCTGGCGCACCCCGCCGCCGTCCATCAGGCGCGCGGCGCCGTCGGTCAGCGAGGCGATGCCGGAGACCACCGTGGCGAGGTCGGCGGAGGTGCCCGCCGGGCCCCGGCGCGGCCGTCCGGCCGCACCGCCCGCCGCGCCCTCGTCCTCCGTCGCGGCCTCGTCCTCGGGCTCCGAGGTCAGCAGCAGCAGCCCGTCCGAGGAGACGACGGCCACGGAGCGGACCCCGGGCACGTCCTCCACGAAATTGCTCAGCAGCCACTGGAGGTTACGTGCCTCGTGGCTCAGGCCCCGTTCACTCTGGGTGTCCGTACCGGCCGACATCAACCGCGTGCCTCCTCGACGCCTTCGGCTTCGACTTGTTGGTGTCCCCCCGAACTGCCTTCTGCTGCGGCCGCGTCGGCGGCCTTCCTCGGCGCGGGCAGGCCGCGCCGGATCTCCTGCGTCTCGGCCTGGGCCTCCGCCCGGCCCTCGCGCAGGCCCTGGGCGAAGCCGCCGAGCTTGCGCCGCAGCTCCTCCGGGTCCACCCCGCCCCCCTGGCGGGCCCTCCCCCGGACCTGCGGTTCGCCCGACAGCCCCGTGGACCGGGGCACCCGCTGCGGAAGCCCCTTGGCGGTGAGCCCCTCGCCGTCCGGTGTCTCGGCGGCGGCCGGAACCGGTGCCTCGGTCGCCACGACCGGTGCGGGTGCGGACTCGGGAGCCGGGGTCACGGCGGGGGCGGGCCGGTCGGCGCGGGCGTGCTCGATGGCCTCGCCCCCGGGCTCGGACGCCTCGCCGGACGCTTCACCGGGCATTTCGCCGGACGCTTCACCGGGCGCGGTGCCGGCCGGTTGCATCCGTTGCGTCGGTTGCGTCACCGGCTCCACGGCCGCCGGTGCCGTGCGCTCCGGCTCCCCGGTGCGCTCCTCACGGGCCCGCCGCAGCGCCTTGCGCGGCTGCCACGGCTCTCCCGCGACGGCCGCCTCCACGGGGGTCTGCGGGCCGTCCGGGTCTTCCGCGGGCGCGGTGAGCGCCGTGGGGACGACCACCACGGCGGTGGTGCCGCCGCGCTTGGCGTCGCGCAGCTGCACGCGGATGCCGTGCCGGGCGGCGAGCCGGGCGACGACGTACACGCCGATGCCGGTGGCCTCGGCGACGGCGGGGTGCTCCGCGGGGTCGGCCTGCGTCAGCAGCGCGTTGAGCTCGTCCAGCCGGGCCGTGGGGATGCCGATGCCCTGGTCCTCGACGGACAGGATCAGCTCGCCGCTCTCCAGCATCCAGCCGGACAGCTGCACCTCGGTCTCCGGTGGCGAGAAGGCGGCCGCGTTCTCCAGGAGCTCGGCGATCAGGTGGCTGAGGTCGTCGGTGGCGAACCCGGCGATGCGCCCCGCGGGCAGCTGGTGGATGCGGACCCGTTCGTACGTGTCGATCTCCGAGACCGCGGCGCGTGCCACGTCGACCAGCGGGACGGGCTTGGGGTGCGCGTGGCCGTGCTCGGCGCCGGCGAGCAGCAGCAGGTTCTCGCTGTTGCGGCGCATGCGGGTGGCCAGGTGGTCCAGCTTGAACAGCTGGGAGAGCTCGTCGGGGTCGTGGACCAGTTCCTCCAGCCGCTCGATCAGTGTGAGCTGGCGCTCGACCAGACCGAGGGTGCGCAGCGTGAGGTTGACGTAAGTGCCGTGGACGTTGTCCTGCAGGGAGCCCAGGCGCGTGGTGAGCGCGTCCTGCCGGCCGTGCAGCAGATCGCGTTCCGCGGCGAGGGCGTCCCGTACGCCCTGGAGCTTGGTGTGCTCGGCGTCCTGCGCGGCGACGCGCCCGCGCAGCCCGTTCACCTCGGCGCGGAGCGCGTTGACCGCCCGGGCGGTCGCCGCGAACTCGTCGGAGCCGACGATCCTGACCTGCTCGTCGGCGGGGACGTCCCCGCGGGCGAAGCGGTTCAGGGCGGCGGCCGGGCGGGTGATGGAGCGGGCCGTGGAGACGCCGACGCCGAGGACGAGCAGGAAGCACACCGAGGCGAGGGCGACGTGGAGTTCGAGGGCCGTCACGTCGTCGTCGCGCAACGCGGCGAGCCGGTCGGCGGCGGCCGCCGCGAGCGAGGACTCGACACCGCGCATCATGTCGACCCGGGCGGAGAGCGCCGCCTGGACCGCTCGCGGCTTGAGCGCGCGGTCGGCGGCGGACAGCGAGGAGTCGTTCAGCAGCTGCTTGAGCCGCTTGTCGGCCTGGTTGACGTCGGAGCCGGTGACCGTCTGGTCGTACTGCTCGACCGCGGCCTGCGAGGCCCCGCCGCGGAAGTCGGCGAGTGCGGACCGCTCGCTGACCGCGGCGGTCTGCGCGGCGCCCACCAGGCCGGACTGCCCGCCGCCCGCGGTGAGCGCGCCCACCAGCAGGCCGCGCTGGACGGAGGCCTGGTCGACGGCGCGGGCGAGTTCGGGCAGCGCGGCGGTGTCGGCGGAGGCGCCGCGGGCGGGCAGTGAGCGGGCGACGGCGGAGCCGATCCCGTGCAGCGCCCGGATCGCCGGGTCGTAGGCCGCCGCGGCGGCCTCGACGGAGCCGGGGCCGGAGAGCACCTTCTGCCGGACGGTGGCGAGTTCCCCGAGCTGCCGGACGACCTCGGCGGTCGCGTCGGCGAAGGCGGGGGCGTCGTCGGTGTCGGCGTCGGCCGCCGCCGCCAGCACCTCCTTGGCCTGGCGGTCGACCCGCACCCGCTGGGTCTCGGAGACGCCGTTGCCGCCCTCGGTGGAGCGGCCGCCGGCCACGAAGACGGCCATGCCGTCGCGTTCGTCGGCCAGGGCGTGGGACAGCGAGACCGCCTGGGCCCCGAGTCGCGCCATGCCGACCAGTCGTTGCGCCTCGGCCAGATCGCGCACGCCCGTGGCAACGCCAGGAGCGGAGGCGGCCAGGACCGTGACGGCGCAGATCAGCAGGGCGCCCAGCAGTCTCTGCCGTACGCGCTTGGTCCGCGGGTTACGTCGTGTTCGCACCGGTGCTCGCTATCCCGTCTCGCCTGATCCACTGGTCCCGAGATGACGACACATCGGCCGGGCACCGAGCACGGCAACGTCTGGCCTCATCCCGGCATCGTGCCGACCTTCTCAGGCCGACCCGGAATGCAGATGTGCGTCCCCCGCCTCGACACCCGAACGAGTGAATCGCACCGACAAGTTGACGTTCAACTCCCCGGCTGGATCGTTACGCGCGCGCGTTCCGGCCGACCGGCCCAGGAACTGGCATCGCGGCCGCCGCCCTGGCAGGATGCGCACCTTCACTCGCCGGTAACCCCCGGCGGGCGCCCCCGGGGCTCGAACAGCTCTCCCGGGCGGCTGCTGCAGACTGGCCGCATGCGCATCGAGACGGCGACCGAGCCCGGCAGCCCCGGGCGCCCCAACGAGGACTTCGTGGCGGTGGCCATGCCCGCGTCAGGCGGCGGCGGTTCACTGGTCCTGCTGGACGGCGTGACCCCTCCCGACGGCCCCACGGGATGCCGTCACGACGTCCCCTGGTACGTCGCCCACCTGGGCGGATCCATGATCGAACTGTCCGTTTCGCCCACGGCCCCGAGCTTGGCGCAGTGTCTCGCGGAAGCCGTCCGGCGCACCGCCGACGCGCACCGCGGCACCTGTGACCTTTATCACCGCCGCACTCCGCAGGCCACCGTGGTGGCGGTCCGGTGGAATGCGGACACCGTGGAGCATCTGGTGCTATCCGACTCGGTGTTGCTCATCGAGGACACCGCAGGTCAGGTCGCTGCCGTGCGTGACGACCGGCTGGACCGGCTGCCCGCTCCGGTGACCGCGCTGCGCGCCGCGGTACGGGCCCTGCCGCGCGACACGGCCGCCCGCACCGAGGCCGCCGCGGAGTACGGACGGGCCGTGGAGGCCCTGCGCAACGCCGAGGGCGGCTTCTTCACCGCGGCGGCCGACCCGGCGGTCGCGGACCGCGCCGTCACGGGCACCCGGCCGCGCTCGCGGGTCCGCGCGGTCGCGGCGCTGACGGACGGCGCCGCCCGTCTGGTCGAGGTCTTCCACGAGCAGGACTGGCAGGGCGCGTTCACACTGCTGCGCAAGGCCGGACCCGAGGAACTCCTGCGGCGCGTGCGCGCGGCCGAGGCCGCGGACCCGGACGGCACCCGCTTCCCGCGCGGCAAGGTGCGCGACGACGCGACCGCGGTGCTGGCGCAGTGGTGACGGCGGCGGTGCGGCACGCCGGGCGGAGGGCCGCCCGGGTCACGCGCTCTCCTGCTCCTGCGAGGAGTTCAGCTGGCCCAGCAGCCGGGCCAGTTCGCGCAGTTCGTCGCGGTCCCAGCCGCTGAGCCGGTTGACGTAGCGGGCCCTGCGCGCCTGCCGGACGCGCGAGAAGCGCTCGGCGCCCTCCGTGGTCAGCTGCACCAGGAAGGCCCGCCCGTCGGCGGGGTCCGGTTCGCGCCGGACGAGCCCGAGGTCCTCCAGGGCGCGCAGTTGACGGCTCATCGTGGCCTTGCCGACGCCGAAGTAGCCGGCGAGCACGGTGGCCCGCTCGGGACCTGTCTCGGCGAGCCGGGCGAGGATCCCGTACGCGGCGGGCTCCAGGTCGGGATGGACCTCGCGGGCCATCTCGCCGGAGGAGGCGCGGGCACGCCGCAACAGGACGGTGAGCTCGCGTTCGAGCGCCTCCATCACGGGGTCCGCCTCCCTGGGGGAGCCGGCGGTTCCGGCCACCTGGTCACCCGCCTTCCGTCGTGAAAACGTCTCGTCTCCGGCCGCCGTGTGCGCAGCGCCCCCAGTATTTCGCAGGCGCGGACCAACGGCGTGACCAGGGGCACTTCCACACCGGGTGTCCCGCCGCCGGCCACACGCACGGAGAGCGGCCCCTCCTCAGGCCGTGGGAGGGGCCGCTCTCCGTTCACCCGGTCAGGGCCTTGTTCAGGCCGCGACCGAGGGCTCCGCCGACGACGGCGCGAGTCCGTCCTCCAGGCCGGAGTCCGCGCCGGTGACGGCCGGCTCCAGGGCGAGCTTCAGCACGTGCCGGACGTCCGAGACCGCGTGGACCTCCAGCTTCTCCAGGACCTCGGCGGGGACGTCGTCCAGGTCCGCCTCGTTCCGCTTGGGGATCACCACGGTGGTGATCCCGGCGCGGTGCGCGGCCAGGAGCTTCTGCTTGACGCCGCCGATCGGCAGCACCCGCCCGGTCAGCGACACCTCGCCGGTCATCGCGACGTCGGTGCGGACCCGGCGCCCCGACAGGAGCGAGGCCAGCGCGGTGGTCATGGTGACACCCGCGCTCGGGCCGTCCTTGGGGACCGCGCCGGCGGGGACGTGGATGTGGACGCCACGGTCCTTCAGATCGCCGACCGGCAGCTCCAGTTCGGCGCCGTGCGAGCGCAGGAAGGAGAGCGCGATCTGCGCGGACTCCTTCATCACGTCGCCCAGCTGCCCGGTGAGCTGCAGGCCGCTGCCGCCGGTCTCCGGGTCGGCCAGCGACGCCTCGATGTAGAGGACGTCGCCGCCCGCGCCGGTCACCGCCAGGCCCGTGGACACGCCCGGCACCGCCGTGCGCCGCTCCTGCGGGTCCTGCGCCGACTCCGGCACGTGGTGCGGCCGCCCGATGAGCTCCCGCAGGTCCTGCGGGGTCACCGTGAACGGCAGCTCGCGCTCGCCGAGCTCGTGCTTCGCGGCGACCTTCCGCAGGATGCGGGCGATCGACCGCTCCAGGGTGCGCACCCCCGCCTCGCGGGTGTACTCCCCGGCCAGCTTGCGCAGGGCCGCGTCGTCGACGGCGACCTCGTCCTCGCCGAGCCCGGCCAGCTCGCGCTGGCGCGGCAGCAGGTGGTCGCGGGCGATGACGACCTTCTCGTCCTCGGTGTAGCCGTCCAGCCGCACCAGCTCCATACGGTCCAGCAGCGGCTCGGGGATGGCCTCCAGGACGTTGGCGGTGGCGAGGAACACCACGTCGCTCAGGTCCAGTTCGACCTCCAGGTAGTGGTCCCGGAAGGTGTGGTTCTGGGCCGGGTCCAGGACCTCCAGCAGGGCCGCGGCCGGGTCGCCCCGGTAGTCGGAGCCCACCTTGTCGATCTCGTCCAGCAGGACCACCGGGTTCATGGACCCGGCCTCCTTGATGGCGCGCACCAGCCGGCCGGGCAGCGCGCCGACGTAGGTGCGCCGGTGGCCGCGGATCTCCGCCTCGTCGCGGACGCCGCCGAGCGCGACGCGCACGAACTTCCGCCCCATCGCGCGGGCCACGGACTCGCCGAGCGAGGTCTTGCCGACGCCGGGCGGACCCACCAGGGCCAGCACCGCGCCTCCGCGGCGGCCGCCGACGACCCCGAGACCGCGGTCGGTGCGGCGCTTGCGCACGGCCAGGTACTCGGTGATGCGTTCCTTCACGTCCTCCAGGCCCGCGTGGTCGGCGTCCAGCACCGCCCGCGCGCCGGGGATGTCGTAGGCGTCCTGGGTCGTGGTGTTCCACGGCAGCTCCAGGACGGTGTCCAGCCAGGTGCGGATCCAGCCGCCCTCGGGGGACGCGTCGCTGGACCGCTCCAGCTTCTCGACCTCCTTCAGGGCGGCCTCGCGCACCTTCTCGGGCAGGTCGGCGGCCTCGACGCGGGAACGGTAGTCGTCCGCCTCGTCCTCCGGGTCGCCGTTCAGCTCGGCCAGCTCCTTGCGGACCGCCTGCAGCTGCTGCCGGAGCAGGAACTCGCGCTGCTGCTTCTCCATGCCCTCCTGGACGTCCTTGCGGATGGTCTCCGCGACGTCCTGCTCGGCCAGGTGGTCACGCAGCCACTGCGTGGCCAGCCGCAGCCGGGCGACCGCGTCGACGGTCTCCAGCAGCTCGATGCGCTGGCTGGTGGTGAGGAAGCCGGAGTAGCCGGCGTTGTCCGCCAGCTGCGAGACCTCCTCGATCTGCTGGACGCGGTCCACGACCTGCCAGGCGCCGCGCTTGCGCAGCCAGCTGGTGGCCAGGGCCTTGTACTCCTTCATGAGCTCCGCGACCGTGCCGGGAGCCTCGGCGGGTGCCGGCTCGGAGAGCTCGGTGCCCTCCACCCACAGGGCACGGCCGGGACCGGTCGTGCCGGCGCCGATGCGCACGCGGCTCACACCGCGGATGACGGCACCGGGATCGCCGTCCGACAGACGTCCCACCTGCTCGACGGTGCCCAGCGTGCCCACGCCCGCGTAGTCCCCGTCCACCCGGGGAACGAGCAGCACCCGCGGCTTGTTGCCGAGTCCGGGCTGTCCGGACCGCTGGGCGGCCTGTGCCGCCTCGACCGCGGCGCGCGCCTCGGCGTCGGTCAGGTCCACCGGCACGACCATGCCGGGCAGGACCACCTCGTCGTCGAGGGGCAGCACGGGCAGGGTGAGCGGCGCGAACGCCGACGAAGACGACTGAGCCATTATCTCTCCCTAAGCAATGAAGTTGAGCTATGCAGACTCAATGCATCTGATACCCCTGATGTTCCCCACGGCCTGTTCGCTCTGAGCGATCGGCCGCCCACCCGCAGCCCTCCGGCCCTCCGGCCCTCCGGGCGACCGGCCGGGCATGGCCGTCGCCGTGGAGCGGCCCGAGACGGCCCCGGGAGGCGACCGCCCGGCAGGCGGGCGAGGACGCCGCACCCGGCCCGCGTCGGGCACCGGTCGTCGTCTCCGCCGGCCCGCCCACGGGAGCGACGCCGCCCCGCCCGATGTGCGCACCCGCTCCCTCCCGAGAACCGATCGCGGCGGCAGCGGCGATAGAGGGGCGTGAGACTCTTCCGGCCCATGAGCCACGAGCCGCCCGGGGACGACGCGCTGATGCGCGGGATCGCCCGGGGCGACACGCAGGCCCTCGCAGATCTGTACGACCGCCATTCCGGGTGGCTGCACGCCCGGCTCACGCGGCGCTGCCCGGACCCGGAGACCGTCCGGGAGGTGCTGCAGGACACCTTTATGGCGGCCTGGCGCTCGGCGGGCACCCACCGCGGCGGCGCCGCGGGCGGCTGGCTGTGGGTGATCGCCGCCCGGCGGCTGGCGGACACCCGCCGCGCCGCGGCGCGGGCCGGCACCCGCGAGCTGCTCGCCGCGGAGGAGCCCGGCACCGCCCCCTCCGCCGAGGAACACGTCCTCGCCGGGCTGGAGTACGGCGACGTGGGCGCCGCGCTGAACCGGATCTCCCCGGAACTGCGGGCCGTCCTGCGGGCGACCGTGATCGACGGCCTCACCACGCGGGAGGCAGCACACCAGCTCGGGATCCCCGAGGGCACCGTCAAGACCCGGGCCTCGCGGGCGCGCCGGGAACTGCGCGCCGCCCTCGCCACCCTCGACCCCGCGGGAGGAACCGCATGCTGACCCCTGCCCGGGGGCGCCCCCGGCGCTCCCCGTCGACCCCGCGCTCGGCCCCGCGGCGGAACCGCAGCGCCTGGCACGTACCCGAGGACACCGCCGCCGCCTACGCCGACGGCACCCTCGCCGACACCGCCGCCTGGTCGGTGGACAAGCACCTGGAGTCGTGCGCGGCCTGCTCCGCCCGGATCTCCGCGCTGGTCCGGACCGGCACGGGCGGAGCGGTCCTCTCCGAGGTCCGGGACGCCGTACTCACCGCGGCCGCGGGCACCGCGCCGAGGGTGGCCGAGCCCCGGACGGCCGAGGCCCGACCGCGGACCGCCGTTGCCCGGCCCTGGCTCGCCGCGGTCCGCTCCGCGCGCACGCTGCGTCCCGCCTGGGTGGGGTCGGTGCTGCTGACGCTGGCGGTGGCCGTGGCGCTGACGCGTTTCGGCGGGGCGCCGCAGGGACGCCCCTGGCTGCTGGTGCTCGCCCCGGCGCTGCCTCCGGTGGGCGTGGCCCTCGCGTACGGGAGGTACGGCGACCCGGCCCATGAACTGGCCGCGTCGACGCCCTCCGGGGGGCTGCGGCTGCTGCTGACGCGCACCGGAGCCGTGCTGGCGGTGTGCGTACCGCTGCTGACCGCCGCCGGAGGCGTCCTGGCGGGCACGGGCGCGGCGGTGGCGTGGCTGCTGCCGGGCCTCGTGCTCACCGGGGCCACGCTCGCGCTCGGCAGCTGGACCGGCTGCCACCGGGCCGCCGCCGTGGTGACCGGTTGCTGGCTGGGCGCGGTCGTCCTCTGCGGGCTCCCGCCCCACTCCGCTCCCCTGCTGCTCTCCCCCGCCGCGCAGCCCGCCTGGGCCGCGGCAGCCGCCGCCTGCGCCCTTCTCCTGACCCTTCGCCGTACCGCCTTCGACCACATGGAGCGCCTGTGACCATCGCGCATCCCGTCAGCATCAGCGGGCTGACGGTCAAGCACCGCCGCACCACCGCTCTCGACGCTTTGGACCTGCGGCTCGGCCTCGGCGTCCACGGCCTGCTCGGCCCCAACGGGGCCGGGAAGACCTCCCTCATACGCGTGCTGGCCACCGTGGCCCCGTACCAGGGCGGGCGGCTGGAGCTGCTCGGCCACGACCCGACGACGCATCCTGGGCGCACCGCCATCCGGCGGCGGCTGGGCTATCTGCCGCAGGAGTTCGGCTACTACCCGGGCTTCACGGTGCGTGAGTTCGTCGCCTATGTGGCCTGGCTGAAGGAGATGCCGGCCGCCGAGGTGCCCACCGCCGTCGAGCGGGCGGTGGCACGGGTCGGTCTCGAGGACCGGATCGACCGGCGGATCAAGACCCTGTCGGGCGGCATGGTGCGCCGGGTCGGCATCGCGCAGGCCATCGTCAACGACCCGGATGTGCTGCTGCTCGACGAGCCCACGGCCGGTCTCGATCCCGAGCAGAGGGTCGACTTCCGCGCCCTGCTGCGGGAGCTGGGCGCGCACGCGACCGTGCTGGTCTCGACCCACCTCGTGGAGGACGTGGCCGCCGCGTGCACGGAGGTGACGCTGCTGTCCGGCGGACGGGTCGCCTTCCGCGGTACGCCGGGGGAACTGGCGGCGGCGGGGGACGGTGACGCGGCCGGGGACACCCCGATCGAGCGCGGCTACAGCGCGGTGCTGAGAGGGCACCGTCTCCGGACGGGCCGGGGGGTCACGGCATGACCGTCCTCACCCTGCGCCAACACTCGCCGGTATCCCCCGTGCGAGCGGAACTACGGCACGGTCCGGGACCGTGGGCGGCCGCCGTCATCGCGGCCACGGTGGCGTTCAACCTGTTCGTCCAGCGGTACCGGCTGGGGGACAACTGGATCGACGCACAGCAGATGCTCCGGCACTTCGGTGTGCTGACCGGCGGTCCGGTCGCGCTGGCGGCGGGGTGCTGGCATGGCGGGCGTGAGCGTCGCTGCGGTACGGGCGACCTGTTCGCCTCGGCGGCTCGGACGCCACTTGTGCGGGCCCTGACAGCGTGCCTTCCCGCCGTGTTGTGGCCGGTCTGCGGTTACCTGCTGCCGGCGGCCGCGGCCCTGGGGGCGATCTGGCCGTACGTCGGTTACGGGCACCCCTCCTGGGCCATGCTGGGCCAGGACGTCGTGACGTTCGGCGCTCTGGGGGCGCTGGGCTTCGCGGCCGGCCGTGCGCTGCGGTGGCGGATGTCCGCACCGCTCCTGGGCCCGGTCGGCTACGTGGTGCTGGGCTTCACCCAAATCACCGATGGACCGGTCAGATGGCTCACTCCGGCGGCCTACAGCCTCGCGGAGAGCCCCATGTGGGCGTCCGGGCTCCTCTCCGCGGTGTGGATGGCCGGTCTCGCCGTCAGCGCGGTGCTGGCCGGTCACGCACGACGGCGGGCGATCGCCGTCGTGCCCCTGCTGGCGGCTGCCACTGCCGCGGCGCTCCTGTGCCGGGGCGGTGACGACCTGTGGCGGCCCGAGCGGGCCGCCTCGGCACAGGTCTGCAGCTCGGGCACACCGGTGGTGTGCGTACGGGGCGAACACGCCTCGGCCCTGCCCGCCGTACAGGCCGTGGTGGCCCGGATCGACGCCCGGCTCGACGGCGTGCCCGGCGCGCCCGTCCGCTACCGCGAAAGCGCCGCTTCGGAGAGCGCACCGCCGCAAGAAGTCAGGTTCCAGCTCTCTGGAGGGCTCTTCCGGAGCCGGCTGGGCGACAGCGACAGGCTCTACCGCGACCTCGCGTACTTCGTGACCTCCCGGGACTGCGGAGCCCGGAACACCCATCAGCCGGGCAACCCCGCCGCCGAGCATGCGGCGCTGAGTTGGATGGGCGTGGAACTCCCCATGCCGGCCGGGGCGGAGACGCAGGCGGCCGACCGCCTCCGCGCCATGCCAGCCGAACAGCGCCGGGCCTGGCTCGGACGCTATCTGAACACCGTTCCCTCCTGCGACACCAGCCGGATCGAAGCCCCCTGAGCACGCACCCGGCCGCGACCGTCGTCCCACCCGATCGAGGAACCGTGAACCCCAGACCTTCCCTGTTGTCCCTCTATGTCCGCTCACGCGGTCTGCCGGGTGCCGCGACCGCCCTGGCCGTGCTGCTCACCGCCAACGCCTGGATCGCGGGCTGGGTGATCTACCGCCCGTTGTCCGAGCGCAGCATCGATGTGCCCTTCTTCGTCCTGCTGCCGATCCTGACCGCCGCGATCACCGGAACCAGCCTGCACAGCCCCTCCGCCGAACTGGACCTCTGCGCGCCGCTGCGCTGGTGGCGCTGGCGCGCGACGCACATCGTGACCGCCACCATCGTGTCTGCCTGCTGTCTTGGCCTGGCGGCACCGAACGCGGCACACGGCTTTGGCGCGCAGACGGCGATCCGGGGAGTCCTGGGCTTCACCGGCCTGGCCTGCGCCGGGGCGGTCCTGGTCGGTGCCCGTCTGAGCTGGGCACCTCCGATGGTCTACGGATTGGGTGTCCTGCTCGCCGTCCCCCGGACCCCCGGCGGACCGGCTGCGTGGTGGGGCTGGTCGATGCAGCCGGGTTCACAGCCCGGCGCCTGGGCGACCGCCGCCGCACTCTTCGTGGGCGGAGCGGGCCTACTGATCGTGCGGGGCCCGCAGGTGCGCCGGTGACGGCACTGCCGACCTCGGCGCATGGCTAGCCTATGGGCCCATGAATGGCCACGACGACGAACGGCCCGTCACGCTCGACCGGCGTAACGGGCCCTACGGCGAGATCGCGCTGCGGCGGAGCGGGGAACGCTACGAGATCATCGCCAACGGCACCTTCCTGATGGACACCTCCGACGGCCGTTCGGAGCGGCTGCTGGTCGACGCGGCGCTCGGCGCCCTCCCGGCGGACAAGGCGGACCTGTCGGTGCTGATCGGCGGGCTCGGGGTCGGCTTCTCCCTCGCGCGGGCGGCCAGCGAACCGCGGTGGACGCGGATCTCGGTGGCCGAACGGGAGCGGGCGGTAATCGACTGGCATCGCACGGGCCCGCTGGCGGTCTTCTCCGAGCACGCGCTGGAGGATCCGCGGGTCAGCGTGGTCGAGGGCGATCTGGTGGCTTACGTCCGGAACGCGGACGTGACGTACGACGCACTTTGCCTGGACATCGACAACGGCCCGGACTGGACGGTCACCGAGGGCAACGGGGGCCTGTACGGTCCGGCGGGTCTCGCGGCCTGCAGGGAGCGGCTCGAACCCGGTGGCGTACTGGCGGTATGGTCGGCCCAGCCGTCCCCCGCGTTCGACGACGCACTGAGGTCGGTGCAGTTCACGCAGGTCCGGACCATCGAGATCCCGGTGAATCGGGGCGTTCCGGATGTCGTGCACCTGGCAACCAAACCCGCATAGCCGCGGCGTCGTCCCGCCCCGTACGCTGCAGCGCAACGCAAACGACCATGGGGGACCCCACATGGACAGCACACAGCCGACGACGGTCGAAGCCGCAGCGGTGGCGGCCACCCCCGGTGCGCAGCGCCGCGTGCTGGTGGTGGAGGACGACGCGACGATCGCCGACGCCATCGCGGCACGCCTGCGGGCCGAGGGCTTCCAGGTCCGCACCGCGGGCGACGGCCCCGCCGCCGTGGAGACCGCCGCCTCCTGGCAGCCCGACCTCCTCGTCCTCGACGTCATGCTCCCCGGGTACGACGGCCTGGAGGTCTGCCGTCGCGTGCAGGCCTCGCGCCCCGTCCCGGTGCTGATGCTGACCGCCCGCGACGACGAGACCGACATGCTCGTCGGGCTCGGCGTGGGCGCCGACGACTACATGACCAAGCCCTTCTCGCTGCGCGAGCTGGTCGCCCGGGTGCACGTGCTGCTGCGTCGCGTGGAGCGCGCCACGATCGCCGCCCGCGACCCGCGCGGCGCCAACATGCAGCTCGGCGACCTGGAGATCGACAACGCCCAGCGCCGGGTCCGGGTCCGCGGCGCCGACGTGCACCTCACCCCGACCGAGTTCGACCTGCTGGTCTGCCTGGCCCAGCAGCCGCGCGCGGTGCTCTCCCGGGAGCAGCTGCTCGCCGAGGTGTGGGACTGGGCGGACGCCTCCGGCACCCGCACCGTCGACAGCCACGTCAAGGCGCTGCGGCGGAAGATCGGCGCGGAACGCATCCGTACCGTGCACGGCGTCGGCTACGCGCTCGAGACGCCCACGCCGTGAGCCCCTACAGCGCGCCGCGCCCGCCGAAGCTGCGGGAACGTGTGTGGGCCGCGCTGAGGCCGTACGACCCCTTCCGGTCGATCAAGGCGGCACTGCAGTACCTGGTGCTCGCCTCGGTGCTGATCACCACCGGCCTGGTCTTCGTGGCGATGCACTCCGCGACCGAGATCCGGATCATCACCATCTTCTCGATCATCGCCTCGCTGCTGATCTCGCAGCTGGTGGCGCACGGGCTGACCGCGCCCCTGCGGGAGATGACCTCGGTCGCCAGCGCCATGGCCCGCGGCGACTACAGCCGGCGGGTCACCGCGGTCCGCCGCGACGAGGTCGGCGAACTGGCCGAGACCTTCAACCGGATGGCCGCCGACCTGGAGGCCGTCGACCAGCACCGCAAGGAGCTGGTGGCGAACGTCTCGCACGAGCTGCGCACCCCGATCGCGGCGCTGCGCGCGGTCCTGGAGAACGTGGTCGACGGGGTCTCCGAGGCCGACACGGAGACCATGCGCACCGCCCTGCAGCAGGCGGAGCGGCTGAGCCTGCTCGTCGCCCACCTGCTGGACCTCTCCCGCCTGGACAACGGCATCGTGCCGCTGGACGCCAAGCGCTTCGAGGTCTGGCCCTACCTCTCCGCCGTGATCAAGACGGCCGGCCTCGGGCTGCAGGACGGCCAGGCGCCGGGCCGGCGGGCGCGCAAGGACGTCCACCTCCACCTGGACGTCTCACCGCCGGAGCTGACCGCGTACGCGGACGCCGAACGCCTGCACCAGGTGGTCGCGAACCTGATCGACAACGCCGTCAAGCACAGCCCGCCCAGCGGCCGGGTCACCGTCCGCGCGCGCCGCGGCACCGGCCCCGGCAGTCTCGACCTGGAGGTGCTCGACGAGGGCCCGGGCATACCGGAGTCCGAGCGCACCCGCGTCTTCGAGCGGTTCAACCGCGGCACAGCGGGACCGGGCGACGGCGGAACGGGGCTCGGGCTGGCGATCGCGCGCTGGGCGGTGGACCTCCACGGCGGACGCATCGCGGTGGCCGAGTCACCGCGCGGCTGCCGGATCCGCGTCACCCTCCCGGGGTCCACCGCGGCGCCGGCTTGACGCTCCGGCCTGCGCAGACGTTGCCAGAGGCAACCGGACCAGTCGATTCAGCACCCCATTCCCGCCAAACTCCGCCCCGAAACCGCCTTTCCGATGTGACTTAGGCGACGACTGGGCTCCCCGCCTGCAGGAAACGCTCAGGTAGGCGTAGCCTTTATTTCCGCTGTCCATCACCTTGTGAAGCGGAAGAGGGCGGTTGCCGCCGTGTCGCCACACCCCAGTAGCTCGAGCTCCCCCGACCTCCGGTCGGGTGGTACCCCCAGGACCGAAACCGATGGGCAGGGCCAGGGCCCTGCCGCGGGATTCGGGCCTAACGAGTGGCTTGTCGATGAGATCTACCAGCAGTACCTCCAGGACCCGAACTCGGTCGACCGAGCCTGGTGGGACTTCTTCGCCGATTACAAGCCGGGAGCGGATACGGGTTCCGCAGTCGCCTCGGGCCAGCCTCAGCCGGCCCCCGCAGCGCCGCCGGCCGCTCCGGCCGCACCCGCTGCCGCAGCACCGGTCGCGCCGCCCGTGACGCCCGCCGCCGCGCCGGCC
>NZ_JARAVM010000024.1:0-144878 GCF_033792735.1 Streptomyces sp. PA03-3a | reverse complement strand
CGCACCGCAGCAACTTCGTCCGGACTCACACCTTCCCAACGCCACACCAGCCCGAAAAGACACGCACAGACTCAACCGACCTGACCAAGCACTACTAGTCCGGCGGCAGGGGAACGGCGGGCCCCTGCGGCGACGCGAGGAGCACGTTGTGGATGTAGTCCTCGACCGCCGCGTCCAGGCCCACGTCACGCTGCGCCCGCTCCGACATCAGCCAGCGGTGCTCCAGCAGCTCGTGGTAGATCTGCGCGGTGTCCAGCGAGCCGCGCAGCTCGCGCGGTACGGCGCGGACCGTCGGCCGGAAGACGTCGCGCACCCACCGGTGGGCCAGCACCTCGGGACGGGCGCCCAGCGGGTCGCCGGGGGCGTAGTCCTCCTGGGAGGCCATCCATGTCTCGAGGTCGTTGAGGAGGCTGCGGGCCTGGTTCTCCTCGGCGTCCAGGCCGGTGAGGCGGAGCAGTTGGCGCTGGTGGTGCCCGGCGTCCACGACCTTGGGCAGGAAGGTGACGTCGTCGCCGTCGGGCGACCTCTGGATCTGCATCTCCGCGACGTCGAAGCCGAGGTCGTTCAGCCGCCGGATGCGCCGGTCGATGTAGTGCCGCTTGGCCACCGGGTACACCGACTCGCGGGTGAGCTCGTGCCACAGCTCCTCGTAGCGGTCCGCGATGGCCTGCCCGAAGGTGATCGGGTCCACCGACGGGTGCAGCGAGCCGCCCGCCTCCAGGTCCAGCAGCTCGCCCGCGATGTTCACCCGGGCCACCTCGATGTCGTAATCGCGCTGGCCGCGCGAGAGGGCCGGCTGGATCTGCCCGGTCTCGGCGTCCACCAGGTAGGCGGCGTAGGCGCCCGCGTCCCGCCGGAAGAGGGTGTTCGACAGCGAGCAGTCGCCCCAGGCGAAGCCCGCCAGGTGCAGCCGGACGAGCAGCACGGCGAGCGCGTCCAGGAGCCGGTTGACCGTGCCCGGGCGCATCGTCGTCTCGAACATCGAGCGGTACGGCTGCGAGCCGCCCAGGTGCCGGGTGATCAGCACCGGTTCCAGCGGCTCGCCGCGGTCGTCGGTGCGGCCCGTGACGACGGCGAGCGCGTCGACTGCGGGTATGCCCATGCGGTCCAGGTCGCGCAGCAGCCCGTACTCGCGGACGGCCGCCCACTCGCCGACCTCCTTGACCGCCACGACCTCGTCGCCGGCCAGGGCGAAGCGGACGACGTGCCGCGAGATGCCCCGGGGCAGGGACACCAGGTGCTCCTCGGGCCACTCCTCCAGCGGCACGTTCCACGGCAGGTCGAGGAGGGTCGCCGGATGGTCCGGGGAGGTCGCGGTGATCTGCAGGTCCATGGCGCCCAGTCTGCGGCAACGGGGTGATCGCGCGGGACACCGGGGCGGCGCATACGCTGCGGGACATGAGGGAACGGTTGGTGGTCATCGGTGGGGACGCCGCGGGGATGTCGGCGGCGTCGCAGGCGCGCAGGAGGAAGGGGCCCGACGAACTGGAGGTCGTCGCCTTCGAACGCGGGCGCCGCACCTCGTACTCGGCCTGCGGGATCCCGTACTGGATCGCGGGGGACGCCACCGGCCCCGACAAGCTGATCGCCCGCACGCCCGAGAAGCACCGTGCGCGCGACATCGACGTGCGGCTCGGCACCGAGGTCGTCGAGATCGACCGGGACCGCGGACGGGTGCGCACCCGGGACGTCCTCGGGGCGGAGGAGTGGACGGGTTACGACCAGCTCGTCATCGCCACCGGCGCCGTGCCCAAGCGGCCCCCGATCCCCGGGATCGACGCGGACGGCGTGTACGGCGTGCAGATCCTGGACGACGGCGAGGACATCATCGAGGCCCTCGACAGAAGGCCGCTGCGGGACGCCGTCGTGGTCGGCGGCGGCTACATCGGCGTGGAGATGGCAGAGGCCCTGCTGCGGCACGGGCTGAGGGTCACCCTGGTGGAACGCTCCGAGCAGCCCATGGCGACCCTCGACCCGGACATGGGGCGGCTGGTGCGCGAGGCCATGGAGTGCCTGGGCATCACCGTCGTCACCGGAGCCCCGGTGCGTGAGGTGCTCACCGGGGCGGACGGCCGGGTCCGCGCCGTGGCCACCGACGTGGGCGAGTACCCCGCGGACGTCGTCGTCCTCGGCCTCGGCGTCGCGCCCAACACCGGACTCGCCAGAGACGCGGGGCTGCCGATCGGCGCGCACGGCGGCCTGCTCACCGACCGCGCGATGCGCGTGCGCGACGAGGAGGCGATCTGGGCGGGCGGGGACTGCGTGGAGGTCCTCAACCTGGTCTCCGGCGGCATGCAGCACATCCCGCTGGGCACCCACGCCAACAAGCAGGGCCGCGTCATCGGCACCAACATCGGCGGCGGTTACGCCACGTTCCCGGGCGTGGTGGGCACGGCCGTCAGCAAGGTCTGCGACCTGGAGATCGCCCGCACGGGACTGAAGGAGTCCCAGGCACGCGCCGCCGGGCTGCAGTACGTCACCGCGGTCATCGAGTCCACCAGCAGGGCCGGCTACTACCCGGGCGCCGCCCCGATGACGGTCAAGGCGATCGCCGAGCGGCAGACCGGACGACTGCTCGGGCTGCAGATCGTGGGCCGCGAGGGCGCGGGCAAGCGCGTGGACATCGGCGCCGTCGCGCTCACCGCGGGTATGACCGTCGAGCAGATGACCGCCCTCGATCTGGGCTACGCCCCGCCGTTCTCGCCGGTCTGGGACCCGGTCCTGGTCGCCGCGCGCAAGGTCGACGGCAAGGTCCGCGCGGACGGCCACGGCGCCTGAACCGCGCCCGGCGCGCGCTCAGGCGGGCCGTACGGCCAGCTTCTCCAAAGCCTCCAGCAGGCCGGGGAGCTCCGGCCCCCGGCCGACCGGCAGCACCTCGCCGGGCTCCTCGTCCAGCAGCACAAAGGCGATGTCGTCGGTGCGGGCGACCAGGCTCCAGTCCTCGCCGTCCACGCGCAGGGTGCGTACGCCCTCGCCCGCGGCGGTCGAGCGTATGCGGCCGGGCGGCGGGGGCGTACGCAGGTACTCCCGGGCGGCCTCCAGCGCGCGCCGCACCCCGGGGTGGATGCCGTTCGATCCTGGCTCCCGCCGGGACGGCTCCTCGGGTTGCTCGGCGGACTTCTTCCCGGCGGTCTCCGGAGGCGTGGAGTCGGGGGGCATGGAGTCCGGGGGTGTGGAGTCCTGCGCCGCGCCGTCCGGCGCGCCGGGTTCGTCCGAAGCCTCCGACTCGTCCCCGGCCTCCAGCTGTTCCCGCCAGATCCGCCACCGGAGGGCTATCTCGTCGGCGCCCAGGCGCCGCTGCGCCGGCCCCCATGTCGCGGTGTCGGGCGGCGAGAGCGGCGGGCCGCCCTCGGTCTCCGGCGGATCGTGCGGATCGGGGACACCGGGCGCCGCCACCGCGACCGGCAGCGGCCAGCCGGGCAGCGCGGCGACGACGGAGCGCTCGTCGGGGGACAGGTCGTACTCCAGCCCGCAGTCCCACGCGGCGAGGGCGCAGGCCACCAGTGCCGTGTCGCTGATCGCCACCGTCCACCGGGCGCCCGTCCCGTCCTGGCCGAAGACGAGGCCGTAGCCGTCGTCCACCGGATCGAGCCCGAGCTTCGAGCAGGCCGCCGGATAGTCGTCCGCCAGGACGCCCGGGAACTGCGCGGGCGTCAGCATCGCCGCCGTGAGCACGAACAGCGCGTCGTCGTCCGTCGCGGACACGGGCATCCCCCTCCAGTGGTTTCCGAGTGGTGGGCGCACCCTAACCACCGGGTAACACCCGCGTCGAGAGCGGGGCGCGCCCTGTGGAAAACCGTTCGGCGGCCGGATCTCCCGGCCCTGCGCTCACGTCGTGGTCAACTCCCGTGCCCACCACGGCGGCCGGCGATGAGGAAACGGCGCCGTCGCCTCCGCTTCGACGGGCGCGACTTCCTGTGGACCGCCCGCATCGGGCACGCCGAGCAGCCAGACGAGCAGGCCCTCGAGGCCGCCTCGGCACGGGTCGCCCCGGAGGCGCTGATGTTCGGGATCAGCGAACTCGCCCGGCGTGCGGTCGTGGTGCTCGCCCAGGAGCGCGGAGTCCCGCCACGGGCCGTCGCCCGGTCACTGCTCGGGCTTCCCGAAGGCTGAGGCGGCCGGCGCCCTATCGGGTCCGCGCCCTCACACGCGGCTTTCCACCGCGGGGGCGACCGCGGCCTCCCGCGGACCGTACCCGGGGAGGAAGAGCCTCATGGAGCAGGGGTCCTCGGCCGCCACGCCGACCTCGACGCCCCAGTAGTCGCTCAGCCGCCCGGCGACGTCGACCAGCCGCCGCCGCTCATCGGGCGAGTACGCGGGGAAACGCACCCAGCCGTGGTCGGAGACGGCGCGGCCGAGGTCGTTGAAGAGAGTGGCCCGCGCGCGCTGTTCCTCCTCGCCCGTCAGCGGGGTCGGGTCCCCGTCGCGGGGCACCAGCCGGACGTTGTAGAGCTCTCGGGTCACAGGCGGCCTCGCACTTCTCCTCGGTCGGACGTCCGCAGGCTACCGCCCGCGCCGCCCCGGACGGATCCGCGGCCGGACTCAGGACTCCAGGGCCTCCAGGGTGGTGCGCAGCCAGCCGAGCTCCGCCCGTGTGGTGGCCCGTGCGATCGTCAGCACGCCCCGCCGGAACGGGTCGTCCAACTCCTCCGCCCGCAGCGGGCGGTCGCCGTCGTGGAAGAAGCTCGTGGGCTGCTCCAGGAAGGCGAGCCGGCGGCGCAGCACCGCGCTCTGCAGGGCGGGGTTGTCGAGATGGCGCAGGAAGGCGAGGAGCGTGAACCAGCGGTTCTCGTCGGAGATGTCCGCGGAGTCCGGCTCCGCGAGCCGCCTGCGCAGCTCGGCGCGGCCCTCGGCGGTCAGTGTCAGCACGTGGCGCGGCGCGGCCACGGCGCCCGGCTGGGTCTCGCGGCTCAGCAGACCGGCCTTCTCCAGCCGCTTGATGGCCGGGTAGAGCGTGCTCTCGGCCACCGGTTTGACGTGCCCGGTGAGTGCGGCGATGCGCTTGCGCAGCTCGTAGCCGTGCAGGGCGGCGTCGTAGAGGAATCCGAGGATCGCGAGTTCCAGCATGGTGCCATTGTGTCGCAGCGACGCTGTACCCCGTTGACGTAATACATCGGGGTCGAGGTACAGTCTCCTCCATGCAGCAGACGCGATTCACCGATGACGGGGCGTGCATCCGCTGGACAGGGACACCCGGGACCGGCCCCGCGCTCGTCTACGTGCACGGGCTGGGCGCGGCCTCCTCCGTCTACTTCGCCCACATAGCGGCGGATCCGGTCCTCGCCGGGCGGCGTTCACTCCTCGTAGACCTGCCGGGCCACGGCATCAGCGACCGGCCCGCCGCCTTCGGCTACACGCTGGAGGAGCACGCGGACGCCCTCGCCGCGGCACTCGACGCCGCCGGGACGGGCCCGGCCGATGTGGTCGGCCACAGCATGGGAGGCGCCGTGGCGATCGTTCTCGCCGCACGCCGGCCCGACCTGGTGGCGCGCCTGGTGCTGGCGGAGGCGAACCTCGACGCGCGTCCGCGTGTGACGGCCGGCAGCAGCGGCATCGCGGCCTTCACCGAGGAGGAGTTCGTCCACGGCGGGGGCTTCGCCCGCGTCCTGGAGCGGGTCGGCCCGCAGTGGGCCGCCACGATGCGCCTGGCAGACCCGGTCGCCCTGCACCGCACCGCCTCGTCACTGCTGCGGGGGAGCGATCCGGTCATGCGCGAACTGCTGCTCTCGTCGCCCGTTCCGCGCACCTTTCTGCAGGGTGAGTCGAGCGGTGACCTGACCGGCCGGGCGGAGCTCGAGGCGGCCGGGGTGTCCGTCGTGACGGTCCCCGGCGCCGGTCACAACATCATGTTCGACAACGCCTACGCCTTCGTCGACGCCATTGCGAGGAACCGCTCGTCGGTGTCGGCGTAGAAGGTCATGTTCCATCCCGAGGACTCCAGCAAGGGCCCAAGGTTGGGCTCGGCACGCAGGTCGTCCGGGGTGAGTTCCCGGCCCTGCCGGGCGGCCAGCGCCGCCCGGCCGATCGGATGGAAGAGGGCCAGCCGGCCGCCGGGCCGGGTGACCCGGGCCAGTTCGCGCAGACAGGCCCGGGGGTCCGGCAGATGCCCGATCAGTCCCGCGGCGAAGACGGCGTCCAAGGTGCCGTCGCGCAGCGGCAGCCTGGCGCAGTCGGCCAGCAGCAGGGCGCCGTGTTCCCGACGTCCCGCGCCCGCCGCGGCGGCGAGCATCTCAGGCGTCAGGTCGGCACCGACGACCGTCCCGGAGGCCCCCACGGCCGCGCGCAGGAAGGGCAGTGCGCGGCCGGTGCCGCACCCCGCGTCGAGGACCGCCTGGCCCTCCCGCAAGCCCAGTTCGGCCACACCGGCCCGGTAGGCGGGGGCGTCGTCGGGGTAGCGGGTCTCCCAGTCGGCGGCGCGGGCGGCGAAGAACGCGCGGATCTGCGCGGGGTCGGTGTGCACGACGGTCCACCTCCGGTTCGGGGCACGCCCCGGGGCGCACGGGACGCGGGGCATCATGGTCGCATGATCCCGTTCCGCTCCGTCTGCCTGTTCCTGCTCGCCGCGCTGCTGGAGATCGGCGGCGCCTGGCTGGTCTGGCAGGGGCTGCGCGAGCACCGGGGATGGGTGTGGATCGGGGCGGGGGTCATCGCCCTGGGCCTGTACGGGTGCGTCGCCACCCTGCAGCCGGACGCCGAGTTCGGCCGCATCCTGGCCGCTTACGGCGGGGTGTTCATCGCGGGCTCGCTGGCGTGGGGGATGGTGGCGGACGGCTTCCGGCCCGACCGCTACGACGTGGCGGGTGCCCTGGTCTGCCTGGTGGGCGTGGGGATCATCATGTACGCCCCGCGCAGTGGCTGAAACCCGCCTCCTTTGTGCAGGTTCGCGCTGTGCGTGATCGCCGGAGAACCGTATCCGTAAAGCACGTTGTCAAATAAGGCAGGGTTCCGTCATGCCCCGAGCGTGCGAGCACCGTCGCACTAGCGTCCCGGGGCCATGGGACACATCGACCACGCCGCCTTCGGCTGGCTGACCCCGCTGCTCTCGTACGCCATGGCGTGCGTCGGCGCGGCGCTCGGACTGCGCTGTACCGTACGGGCCCTGGCCGCGACCGGCCGCTCCCGGCGCAACTGGCTGATCACCGCCGCGAGCGCCCTCGGCACCGGCATCTGGACGATGCACTTCGTCGCCATGCTCGGCTTCCGTGTCAGCGGCACCGAGATCCGCTACAGCGTCCCCCTGACCGTCCTCAGCCTCGCCGTCGCCATGGTGGTCGTCGGCCTCGGCGTCTTCGCCGTCGGCTACGGCGGCGGCCGCTTCCGGGCCCTCGTGATCGGCGGCCTCACCACGGGGGTCGGCGTGGCCAGCATGCACTACCTGGGCATGGCCGCCGTACGACTGCACGGCGCGGTGTCCTACGAACCGTGGCTCGTGGCCCTTTCCGTCGTCATCGCCTGGGCCGCCGCGACCGCCGCCCTGTGGGCCGCGCTCACCATCCACCGGCCCGTGGTCGTCGCCGGCGCCTCCCTGGTGATGGGCGCGGCGGTCAGCAGCATGCACTACACCGGGATGCTCGCCGTGCAGGTCCGGGTCAGGCCCTCGGCGGACGTGCTGTCCGGCTCCGGCGCGACCGCGTTCCTCTTCCCCCTGATCGTCGGGCTGGGCTCCTATCTCTTCCTCACCTCCGCGTTCGTCGCGCTCTCCCCGACGGCGAGGGAACGCCTCGCCTCCGCGACCGCCCAGCGCGTCGGCGAGGGGGCCCTGTGACGCCGCCACGGGGCCGCAGAGCGCATGCCGGACTCCCCGCGGACGAGGAACCGTCCTCTCACGCGGCCGACGGCGGACGGGACGGCGGGACCGCTCAGGGCAGGCTGAGCCTGCGCCCGAGGAGCGTGCGCGCGAAGATCGTGTCGCTGCTCATGGTGCCCGTCGTCTCGCTGATGGCGCTGTGGGCCTTCGCCGCCGTCACCACGGCCCAGGACCTCTCCGGGGGGCTGCGTGCCCAGCGCATTGCAGAAGCGATCCGCGAACCCGTCGCGGGCACCGTGACCGCCCTGCAGGCCGAACGCCGCGCCGCCACCAGCTACCTGGCGCGGCCCACCACCGAGGCCGCCGCCGAACTGAGCAGGCGCGCCACAGCCACCGACCGCGCAGCCGCCCTGCTGCGACTGGGCGGCGGCCACACCGTCGCCGACGGCACCGGCCTGCCGGGCACCGCGGCCGTCCGGGTGCGCACCTTCGTCGGCGACCTGGAGCGACTGCGCGGACTCCGTCCCGGCATCACCCGGGGCGCGGCGGACTGGCGGCAGACGTACCGCGTCTACACCGACGCGGTGACCGACGGATTCGCGATCGGCGGCGCCCTCGCCACGTCCCGCGGCGAGCGCACCGCCCTGGAGATCGGCCGCGCCGCAGAGCAGCTGTCCCGCGAGGACGCCCTGCTCGCCGCGGCCGCCCTCACCCGTGGGCTCCCCACGGACCGCTACCGCGACCTGAGCGGCGCCGTCACCGCCCGCCGCGTGCTGCTCGCGGGTTGTACGGCCGACCTCGGCGGCGCCGGCCGTACCGCCTGGGAGCGGCTGACCCGCTCCTCCGCGTACACGAACCTCGAGGCGATGGAGGACGCCGTCCTCGACGCCGGGCCGGGCAGGGACGCCGCGGAAAGCGCGGGCTCGGCCTCCTGGGACCGGGCCGCCGCGCAGGTGCTGTCCGGCCTGGAGAAGGTCGCCACGGCCGCCGCGCCCGCCGACCGGCCCATCGCGCAGGGCCTGTTGAGCACCTCGGGCATCGCCGTCCTGCTCGGCCTCCTCGGTGTCGTCGCCTCCCTCTTCATCTCCGTACGGATCGGCCGCGGCCTCGTCGTCGAACTGATCGGTCTGCGCAACACCGCGCTCGAACTCGCCCGCCGCAAACTGCCGCGCGCCATGCGGCGGCTCCGCGCCGGGGAGGAGATCGACCTCGGCAAGGAGGCGCCCCTCGGCAGGCACGGCGCCGACGAGATCGGCCAGGTCGCCGAGGCACTGGCGACGGTGCAGCGCGCCGCTCTGCGCGCCGCCGCGGAGCGCGCCGAACTGGTCAACGGGGTCTCCGGCGTCTTCGTCAACCTCGCGCGCCGCAGCCAGGTCCTCGTGCACCGTCAGCTGGCGCTGCTCGACAGCATGGAACGGCGCACCGAGGACCCGGGCGAGCTGGAGGACCTGTTCAGGCTCGACCACCTCACCACCAGGATGCGGCGGCACGCCGAGGGCCTGATCATCCTCTCCGGCGCCGCTCCGGGCCGCGCCTGGAGCAAACCCGTGCCCCTCACCAATGTGGTGCGCGCCGCCGTCGCGGAGGTCGAGGACTACGCCCGCGTCGAGGTCCGCCGGCTCCCCCTCGCGGCGGTCGTCGGCTCCGCGGTCGCCGACCTCACCCATCTCATCGCCGAACTCGTCGAGAACGCCACCCAGTTCTCCCCGCCGCACACCAAGGTCCGCGTCTACGGCGAGCAGGTCGGCAACGGCTACGCCCTGGAGATCGAGGACCGCGGGCTCGGCATGGGCAGGGAGTCCATGGACGAGGCGAACCGGCGCATCGCCCGGACCCAGGCGCTCGACCTGTTCGACAGCGACCGGCTCGGCCTGTTCGTCGTCAGCCGGCTCGCCCGGCGGCACGACGTCAGGGTCTCCCTGCGCACCTCCCCGTACGGCGGCACCACCGCCGTCGTCCTGCTGCCCACCGCCCTGCTCGACATGAGGGCACCCGAGGCCCGCGCCCCACGGGGCGTGGGGACGGGGGGCGCGGCGTCCGGCCCGCACGGACCCCGCCAGGGGCCCGCGGAGGTCCTGCCCCCGGCGGCGGCCTCCCCGCGCGGCGACGGCGACGGGCTGCCGCGCGCCTCCGTGCCCCGGTCCGACCGCCTGCCGGAGCCCGCGCCGCCCGTGCCCGCCCCGGCCCAGGACGGGGCGCCCGCTCCAGCGGTCGTCGGCGCCGCCGTGGCCGCGCCCGCCGCCGACGGAGGACTCCCACGCCGAGTACGCCGCGCGAGCCTCGCCCCGCAGCTCCTGGAGCCTCGCGCACCAGAACGCACCCCTGGACCGCAGGGCGTGGAGCACGCAGTCCCCGAACGGACGGCCGAGCAGGCGCGCTCGACGATGGCCGCATTCCGCCGCGGCTGGATCCGGGGCGGCGGCGCCGGAGCCCGCGACGCCGCCGACGGGGAGCCGGCCGGCCCACGCCCCCCGCGCCCCGCCCCGCAGCGCGCCGGCGTCCGGCCCGGCCCCGGAGGACCGGGCCACCGAGGCGGTACGGACACCACGCCCGAGGACGGCGAGCAGGACCACGCCGGCACCACGGACCCGGCACCCCGCGAAGGAGAGCACGAATGATCGACGCATCGAACCGGTCCGGTGAACTGGACTGGCTGCTCGACGACATCACGGACCGGGTGGCCCACGTCCGCCACGCCGTGGTGCTGTCGGGCGACGGCCTGGCCGTGGGCTCCTCACGCGGGCTGACCCGCGAGGACGCCGAGCACCTGGCGGCCGTCGCTTCGGGCTTCCACAGCCTCGCCAAGGGCGCCGGACGTCATTTCGCGGCCGGCCAGGTGCGGCAGACCATGGTCGAACTCGACCAGGGCTTCCTCTTCGTGGCCGCCGCGGGCGAGGGCTCCTGCCTCGCGGTGTTCACCGGTGCGGGCGCCGATGTCGGCCTGATCGCCTATGAGATGGCCCGCCTCGTCAAGCGCGTGGGCGAGCATCTGCACACCCCGCCGCGCCTCGGCGCCGCCGGCCCGGCCGCCGGTTGACCGGCGCCCGGGTGATGAGCGGCGGGCACCAGCGCGGGCCGGACGGCCACTGGTACGACGACGCGGCCGGGCCCCTGGTGCGCCCGTACGCCATGACCGGTGGCCGTACCCGGCCCGGCTCGGCGGTCGCCGCCCTGGACCTGATCGCCCTGGTGCTCGCCGAACCCGGCGCCGCCGACGATCCCGCGCTCGAACCCGAGCACAACGCGCTGCTCGCGCTGTGCCGGGACGAGCCCCTGTCGGTTGCGGAGCTGGCGGCCGACGCCGACCTGCCGGTGGGCGTCGTACGCGTCCTCCTCGGCGACCTCCTGACGCTCGGCAGCGTACGGGTGAGCAGTCCCGTACCGCCGGCGCAGCTACCCGACGAGCGCATCCTGCGAGAGGTGATCAATGGACTCCGGGCACTCTGAGACGCCGGGCATGGCCCTGAAGATCCTCATCGCGGGGGGATTCGGGGTGGGCAAGACCACCATGGTGGGCGCGGTGAGCGAGATCCGGCCGCTGCGCACCGAGGAGCAGCTGACCGAGGCCGGGCGACATGTGGACGACACCATAGGAGTCGAGCGGAAGTCCACCACCACAGTGGCGATGGACTTCGGCCGCATCACCATCAGGGCCGGACTCTCGCTCTACCTGTTCGGCACCCCCGGCCAGGACCGGTTCTGGTTCCTGTGGGACGAGCTGTCACAAGGGGCGCTCGGCGCGGTCGTGCTCGCCGACACCCGCCGCCTGGAGGACTCCTTCCCGGCCGTGGACTTCTTCGAGCACCGGAAGATCCCGTTCGCCGTCGCCGTCAACCGCTTCCCCGGCACGCAGGAGCACCGCCCCGAGGACATCGCGCGCGCCCTCGACCTCCAGGACGGCACCCCTGTCGTCCTCTGCGACGCAAGGGACCGCGCGTCGGGCAAGGAGGTGCTGATCGCCCTCGTCGAGCACGCCGGGCGGATGCACGCGGCGCGCCTTCTGGAGTCGGTGAGCTGACACTCCGTTTGGCGGAGCGGGGCACCCTAGCAGAACGGCGTCACCGATGAAGGAATTCACAGTGCATTGAGAGACTCCCGAACCGGGTGCGTACAGGTGGCCAGACGGGGCGCACGGGCCCCGACGCCCCTACCGCTCAAGGAGTCCAGATGCACAAGCGGATCGGTGCCGCAGTCGCCGGAACGGCCGCTGCCCTCCTCCTCGTCACCGCCTGCGGCGGGTCGAACGGCTACGACCAGGCCGGCAGCGTGGCACCGGCGGCCCAGCAGCAGGACGCGGCCCAGTCGGCCACCGCCCAGCCGGGATCCGGGTACGGGTACGACAGCGAGACCTCGGACGACCCGTCCTCGGGCACCGACGACGGATACGCCGGCGGTACGGACGACAGCTCCGACAGCGGCACCACGGACGCCGCCTCCGACAAGAAGTGGCCCATCCTGTCCGTCGTCAACGACGCCAAGCTCGGCGACATCCTCGTCGACTCCAAGGGCCGCACCCTGTACCGCTTCGACAAGGACACCGACTGGCCGATGGTGTCCAACTGCACCGGCGAGTGCCTCAAGAAGTGGCCGGCCGCGAAGCCCGTCACCAAGGCGCAGGCCGAGGCCGCGGGCCTCAACCCCAAGCTCGTCAGCACCTACACCCGGCCGGACGGCACCAAGCAGCTGTCGTACAACTGCTGGCCGGTCTACTGGTTCGCCGGTGACACCAAGCCCGGCGACACCAACGGCCACGGCGTGGGCGGCACCTGGTGGGCGATGGGCGCCAACGGCAAGAAGGCCAACGGAGGCAAGCCGATCCGCTGACCCGGGCCGGCGGCCGGCCACCGGGGCTCAGTCCGCCACGCCGGACTCGGCGAGCACCTTGCCGATCCGCACCCGCACCAGGAGTTCACCGGGCACCCCATTGCGGGCCCCGAACTCCTCGGCGACGTCCTCGCCCATGTAGCGGGCGGCGATCCGGGTGGCCCACTCCCGCAGCGGGCCGGGTTCCTCGCTCACCTCGGCCCGTCCCTGAAGCACCACGTACGCGAACGGCGGCCGGTCATCGTCCACACACAGGGCGACCCGGCCGTCGCGCGTGATGTTGCGGCCCTTGACGGTGGCCCTGCCCGTGTTGAACACGATGTCGTCGCCGTCCAACAGGAACCATACGGGCGCCACATGGGGCGTTCCGTCCGCCCGCGTGGTCGCCAGCTTGCCCGTGCGCGTCCCGGCGGAGACGAAGGCCCGCCACTCTTCCTCGGTCATCCTGTGTCCCATGCCCCCATCCTGCCCCGGACGGCGGCCTGCGGCGTCAGGACCCGCTGGAGGGGTGCGACGGCTCGGCCTCCTGGTAGAGCGACACGTCCAGCCGTCCGCGCCGCAGCAGCCGGCGCCATAGCACCGGGTCGTACTCCTGCGGCGTGGTGGTGGCGAGGAAATCCTCCAGCACGTCGACGAACCGGCCGGGCGCGTCATGGTGCGGGAAGTGCCCCGCGTCCTCGAACAGTTCCAGCCGGCTGCCCGGCATCGCGGTGTGCGCTCTCAAGGCGTGGCGCACCGGGATCACCCCGTCGTGCTCGCCCCACATGATCAGGGTCGGCAGACCCGCCGTCAGGTAACTGCGGTCCATCATCGTGATGACCTGCCCCCGCATGTCGACACCAGCACGGAGGGTGCGCAGAAAGGCCTGACGCGCCATGGAGCTGTCCAGCATGAGGTAGCGCTCCAGGACGTAGTCGAAGTCGTGACGGCCCAGCCCGAGCCCGCCGGTGGTCCGCAGCAGAGGCGCGAGCAGCCGCAGCGCCCCGCGTACGGGCGGTGAGGTGGCGAGCGGCAGCGCCACCTCGGAACCCGGACCGGACGCCAGGCGCAGCAACGGGTGCACCTCCGGCCCCAGGCCGCCACCGCCCACGATCACCAGGCGTTCGCAGCGCTCGGGGAACTGGTACGCGAACTGCATCGCGACGCCCGCCCCGAGCGAGTGCCCCACGACCGACACCCGGTCGACGTCCAGCACCCCCAGCAGGTCGCGCATCCCGCATGCGTAGGCCGCCACCGCGTAGTCGGCACGGGGGCGCTCACTGTCACCGTGGCCCAGGAGATCGGGCGCGATGACCGTGTGCCGGCGCCCCAGCCGGGGCAGGATGTGCGCCCACGTCGCCGAGGAGTCGCCGAGGCCGTGGATCAGCAGCAGCGGCGGCCCGCTGCCGCCCAGCCGGAACGCACGCCGGTAGCCGTGGATGTCGCGATGGACCAGAGGGATTCCCTGCGAACCGTCCTCCGCGTCCGGAGCCGGACCGTAGACCCGGCGCACGACCTGTCCCCGTTCCATGCGTCCAGCGTGCGGCAGGGGGGTTTCCCCCGCAATGCCGCGCCGTTAGCGCGAGGTGAACGCGCCGCGGGTGGAGCGGGCGGATCGAGCAGGATACGCCGCTCCACCCGGCGCCGCACCCGCGAGCGTCACAAAGAAGCGGATTGTGAGATGTCACAGTCGGTGTCACCAAGAGGGCATTCGTGGGTCAGACTGTGCCCCTCCCCATCGAACCCATGGTCGACCGAGGACCTCACGCATGCGCCTGCGCCCCCGCACCATCCGCACGCAACTCGTGGTACTTCTCCTGGTGCCGCTGCTCTCGCTGGCGGGTCTGTGGACATACAGCACCTTCACCTCGGTGCGCGGGGCCTTCGCCCTCATGGGGATAGCCGACACCTACCGCTACTACGGGACCCCCGCGGACGACCTCGGACGGGCCCTGCAGGTCGAGCGGCGGCTCGCCGTCGCCTATGTGGCGTCCGACGGCGGTTCCGGCGGCGCCGAACTGGAGAGTGCCGAGCGGACCACCGACCGGCTGCTCGCGGTCGTCCGCGAGCACGCGCGCGAACAGGCCCGGGGCACCGAACTGGACCTCGCCCAGCGGCGTCGGCTCACCGAACTGATCACCGCCGCCAGGGACCTGCGGCCGCTGCGCGACGACGTCAGGCAGCGCGACATCGGCTGGTCGATGACGCTCCACCGCTACTCGTCTGTGATCGACCCCATCTTCCGGCTGCGCGGATCGCTCGCCGCGCTCCAGAGCGGCGAGGTCGCCCGGCAGGGCGGTTTCGTCATCGACCTCGTACGCGCCAGGGAACTGCTCTCCCGCGAGGACGCCATGCTCACCGCCGCGCAGGTTGGTCCGCCCATGACGGCCAGCCAGTACCGCGAGTTCATCGGGACCATCGACGGACGCAAGCTGCTGCACTCCATCGTCGACCCCGAGTTGACCAAGGCCGCCAAGGAGAGCCTCGACGAGTTCGACGGCGGCAGCGTCGCCTGGTCGCTGGACTCCATGGAGACCGCGGCCCGCTCGGCGGGCGCCAAGGACGTCGGCCTCGTCGTCTCCCGGGACCGCTGGCGGCAGAACGCCGACCGGGCGCTCACCGCGCTCAGCGACATCAACGTCGCGGCAGCCGGCGAGGTGGGCGAGCAGGCGCGTGGCGACGGCATGGACGTGCTCGTGCGGACCGGCGCGGTCAGCCTCGCCGGACTCTTCCTCGTCGTCCTGTCGGTCGTCATCTCCCTGCTCATCGGGCGCGGCATCGCCCGCCGGCTCACGCTGCTGCGCAACCAGGCGCTGGAACTGTCGGGGAAGCGGCTGCCCGAGGTGCTCCGCAGGCTGCGCGCGGGCGAGGAGCTCGACCATGACGCCGTCGCCCGCGCCGCACCCGACCTGCGCTTCGGCGCCGACGAGATCGGACAGGTCGGCCGGGCCTTCAACAACGCCCAGCGCGCCGCCGTCCAGGCGGCCGTCGACCAGGAGAAGCTGCGGCGCGGGGTCTCCGCCGTCTTCACCAATCTGGCCCGCCGCAGCCAGGTGCTGCTGCACCGTCAGCTGACACTGCTCGACGCCATGGAGCGCCGCTCCGGTGACCCGGCGGACCTCGACGACCTTTTCCGCGTCGACCACATCGCCGTCCGCATGCGCCGGCACGCCGAGGGCCTGCTGATCCTCTCCGGGAACGCACCGGGCCGCGCCTGGCGCCGCCCGGTCCGGCTCGCGGAGGTGGCGCGCGCCGCGGTCGGCGAGGTCGAGCACTACCAGCGGGTCACCGTCCGGCGCATGCCCCGGGTGGCGCTGACCGGCCCCGCGGTCGCCGATGTGCTGCACCTGCTGGCGGAACTCATCGACAACGCCACGGCCTTCTCGCCGCCCGACACCAAGGTCGAGCTGCGCGGCGAGATCGTCGCCGGAGGCTACGTCCTAGAGATCGAGGACCGCGGCCTGGGCATGAGCACCGAGCGGCTCGCCGACGCCAACAACGAACTCGGCGAGGCCGGCGCGGGGTCGGACCTCCCCGAGACCGACCGTCTGGGCCTGTTCACCGTCGGCCGGCTCGCCGCCCGGCAGGGAGTGCGCGTCACCCTGCGCCGCGGGCGGTTCGACGGCACCGTGGCGGTGGTGTTCATCCCGCAGTCGGTGCTCGTGGACGCCTCTGGCGACGACGTCGAGACCGGGGAGCACATGCTCCGTCCGCGAGCCGTGCCCGAACCGCCGGATCCGGACCGGGCGGACGCCGCGCCGCGCACGCCGAGACCGCGGCGGGGGCCGACTCGGCCGCGCGAGGAAGGCCGCACGGTGACGGGGTTGCCGAAGCGGCAGCGGCAGGCCAGTCTCGTAGCGCAACTGAGGGACGACGGCGTGCACCAGAGCCCGGCGGAGCCGCCCGGTGGGGGAGACGAAAGGGAACGATCTCCGGAAGAGGCTCGTTCCACCATCACTGCGTTCGCCCGCGGCCTGGCCCGCGGCAGGGACGCCGCAGCACCGCAAGGAACAGCGGAGACCGGGGAGATCGGGGGATGACGGTGAGCAGTGGACTCACGTGGCTGATGGACGATCTGACAGAGCGGGTGCCGCACGTCAGGCACGCGCTGGTGCTTTCCGGCGACGGTCTGGTGACCGGTGCGAGCACCAGTCTGGACCGTGCCACGGCCGAGCACCTGGCCGCCGTCTCGTCCGGGTTCCACAGCCTCGCCAAGGGCGCGGGCCGGCACTTCGACGCGGGCGGCGTACGGCAGACGATGGTGGAGTTCGACGACGGCTTCCTGTTCGTCACGGCCGCGGGCGAGGGCAGCTGCCTGTCCGTGCTCAGCGGGGTGCAGGCCGACGTGGGGCAGATCGCCTACGAGATGACCCTCATGGTCCACCGGGTCGGTGAACACCTCGGTGTCACGCCGCGCCGGCACGACGCGGCGGCACCGGGGGAGTGATGAAGCATGAACCCGAGCCCGCCGGGAGATGAGGGCGCGCTCTGGTATGACGACGAGGCCGGTCCGATGGTGCGCGCCTACACCATCACCGGTGGTCGCACCCGGCCGGACTCCGACAGTGACGTCGACCTGATCGCCGTCATGGTCCCGGCCGTCGGTACGGCCCCCGACGACAACCTCGACGAGGAGCACCTGGCGCTCCTGGACCTGTGCCGGGACGCCCCCCTCACCGTGGCCGAACTGGCCTCGGAGGCCGATCTCGCGCTCGGCGTCGTCCGCGTGCTGCTCGGCGACCTCCTCCGGGACGGCCATCTGCGGGCCGTCCGGCCCGTGCCGCCCGCGGAACTGCCCGATGTGGGGCTGCTCAGGGACGTCATCGACGGCCTGCGCGCCCTGTGAACCGGGCCGTCGACCAGACGGCGTTGTCGGACCCGGGGCGTACGGTGACCCCATGGAGGGGATCACGTACGTCCGGGGGGACGCCACGGCGCCGCAGGGCAAGGGCGTCAAGCTGATCGTCCACGTCTGCAACGACCTGGGCGGCTGGGGGAGGGGATTCGTCGTCGCGCTCTCCCGCCGCTGGCCGGAGCCCGAGGCCGCCTACCGGCGGTGGCACCGCGAGCGAGCCGGCAACGACTTCGCCCTGGGAGCCGTCCAGTTCGTCCGGGTCGGCGAGTGGGTGTGGGTGGCCAATCTCGTCGGGCAGCGCGGCATCCGCAGGGGCGCGAAAGGCGTCCCCGTGCGGTACGAGGCGATCGACGCCGGGCTGGCCCTGGTGGCGCGGAAGGCCGCGGAACTCGGCGCGTCGGTGCACATGCCCCGGATCGGATGCGGGCTCGCGGGCGGGCGCTGGGAGCGGGTCGCGCCGTCGATCGAGGAGCGGCTGGTGCGCCGCGGGATCTCCGTCACCGTCTACGACCACGGGGCGTGACGGGGAGTTATCCACAGGCCCCGGCGGATGTCGCCGCGAGGACCTATCGTCGTGACTGTAAGTGATGGGTCGCTACGGAAGGTCAGGGGGAGTGGCATGGCTGTCAAGGAGGCCACCGTCCGCGAGGCGCTCGGCATGCAGCGCGCCCGGGAGGAATTGTGCCTGGAGGCGGAAGAGTTCGAGGTCGCGCTGCAGACCGGCGAGGTACGCACGGCACCGGCCGTCGGCGGACGCCGGCGTGTCGTGCGGGAGGACGTGGACCGGCTGCGGGAGGAGGAGGGCTTTCCCGACCGCCTTCGCGCGCGGCTGGAACTGGTGGGCAGCATCGAGGGCGCGGCACTGATCGGGATCAGCCGGGAGCGTTTCACCCGGCTCGCCAAGGGCGGCTTCCTCCGTCCCGTCCGCTGGTACGTCAACCGCTACCGCGCCGTGGTGTGGCTCTATCTGGCCGAGGACGTACGGCGGTTCGCCCGGGCCCAACCGGCGCTGCTGGAAGGCCGGCTGCCCGCCGCGCTGCGCGATGCCCTCGACGAGGGCGAGGACCGCCGTGCCCGCGGCTGGCGGGCGCGACGCGTGGAGGAACTCGTGCGGGACGCCGAGGACGCCTGGGCCGAGGCGTCCGCCTGGTCAGCTCTCCTCGGCCCGGAGGCGGCCGCCGACGCGGTGCCGGACGAACGTGAACGGGCCCACCTGCGCCGGCTGTGCCCTGCGCTCCCGGCCGGCAGCACGGGCTCGTACGCCACCCGTGAGCTGATCGAGGCCCAGACCGTGGCCTCCCACCCCGACGAGGTCACCTTCGCCCAGGTCTCGCTCGCCGACGCGCTGCTGCGGGCCCGCGCCGCCGGCCCGGCCCCGCATCCCGAGCGCGCCACTCCGGCCGCCGCCCCGGTCTGTCCGGCGTCCCCGCCACCCTGCGCCGAGCCACCGCCACCGCCTCCGGTGTCGCGCAGCCGCTGGCGCCGCCTGCTCGGACTGGGGTGACGGGCCGGTGTCACACCGCGCGCCACCAGGCGGTGATGACGACGTCGTGACCGAGCGACTCGTCGAGGCCGCGGTGCAGCGCGAGGCTGACGATCCGGTCGTCGTGGGGCCGGTAGGGACGTTCGGGGTCCGGGCTCCCGAGCAGCGGCCCCAGCGCGTCGATCGCGGGCTTCCACAGCGTCGACCAGTTGCGTCGTGCGTTGACGCGGGGTACCTGCCGGTGACCGAGATCGCCCACAAGGTGCGTGTCAGGGGCCGGGGCGGAACCGTGCTGCAGCCCGGTGTCGAACTGCTCCAACGTGCCGCGGACTTCTCTTCGACGGCCCCGATCCTGCTGATCACCGACGGCGACTGCGACGTCCTGCGGGTACGCCGCGAACACGCCTTCCTGATACCCCACGACGCCCGGCGGAAGGACGACCCGCACGGTAACGGCGCAACGGCGCCGGGCCCCAGGGGGCGGGGCCCGGCGCTCAGTCGCCGTGCTTGCGGAACAGGCCCTCCTGGACCACGGAGACCAGCATCCGGCCCTCGCGGTCGTAGATGCGGCCGCGGGCCAGGCCACGCGCCCCGGTCGCGATGGGGGACTCCTGGTCGTAGAGGAACCACTCGTCGGTACGGAACGGCCGGTGGAACCACATCGCGTGGTCGAGCGAGGCCATGTCGAACCCGCGGGGCCCCCACAGCGGCTCGACGGGCACGCGCACGGCGTCCAGCAGCATCATGTCGCTGGCGTACGTGAGGGCGCAGGTGTGCACCAGAGGGTCGTCGCCGAGCGGGCCCACCGCGCGCATCCAGACCGCGCTGCGGGGCTCGGCGCCCGCCACCTCCTCGGCGGTCCAGCGCAGCCGGTCCACGTAGCGGATGTCGAACGGCTGCCGTCGCGCCATCCGCTCCAACTGCTCGGGCAGCTCGCCGAGGTGCTCGCGCAGTTCGTCGCTCAGCTTCGGCAGGCTCTCCGGGTCCGGCACCTCACGCATCGCCAGCTGGTGCTCGAACCCGGGCTCCGGCACGTGGAAGGAGGCGGTCAGGTTGAAGATCGTCCGGCCCTGCTGCACCGCCACCACGCGGCGCGTGGTGAAGGAGCGGCCGTCGCGGATCCGCTCCACCTGGTACACGATCGGGACCCCGGGGCGCCCCGGGCGCAGGAAGTACGCGTGCAGGGAGTGCACCGGACGGCTGCCGTCCGTCGTGCGCCCGGCCGCGACCAGCGCCTGGCCCGCCACCTGTCCGCCGAACACCCGCTGCAGGCGCTCCTCGGGACTCTGCCCGCGGAAGATGTCCTCCTCGATCCGCTCCAGGTCGAGGAGGTCCACCAGCCGCTCGGCGGGACTGGTCATCGGGTGCGCTCCCTCGCGCGGGTGGCCGCTCCCGCGGTCACAGCGCCCCCACCGCCGTCACCTTGACCACCGCGCGGCCCTCCTCGTCGGAGGCGGTGAGGTCGATCTCGGCGGAGATACCCCAGTCGTGGTCGCCTTCCGGGTCCGCGAAGGTCTGGCGGACCTTCCACAGGCCCTCGGCCGGACGCTCCTCGATCTGCAGCAGCTTCGGGCCGCGCGCGTCGGGCCCGGTGCCCAGGTCCTCGTACTCGTCCCAGTAGGCGTCCATGGCCTCGGCCCACGCGTTCGCGTCCCAGCCGGAGGCGGCGTCCATCTCGCCGAGTTCGCCGAAGCGATCCAGCGCCGCCAGCTCCACCCGGCGGAACATGGCGTTGCGCACCAGGACCCGGAAGGCGCGGGCGTTGGCCGTGACGGGCTTGACCTGGTCGGCCCGCTCCTGGGCCTCCTCGGCGGTCATCTCCCCGGGGTTGGCGAGCTGCTCCCACTCGTCCAGCAGGCTGGAGTCGACCTGGCGGACCAGCTCGCCCAGCCAGGCGATGAGGTCCTGCAGGTCCTCCGACTTCAGGTCGTCCGGGACGGTGTGCCCGAGCGCCTTGTACGCGCCCGCGAGGTAGCGCAGCACGATGCCCTCGGTCCTGGCCAGCTCGTAGTTCGAGACGAACTCGGAGAAGGTCATCGCCCGTTCGTACATGTCGCGCACGACCGACTTGGGGGACAGCGGGTGGTCACCGACCCAGGGGTGGCTCTTGCGGTAGACGCCGTAGGCGTGCGACAGCACCTCCTCCAGCGGCTTGGGGTAGGAGACGTCCTGGAGCCGCTCCATCCGCTCCTCGTACTCGACCCCGTCGGCCTTCATCGCCGCGACGGCCTCACCGCGCGCCTTGTTCTCCTGGGCGGCGAGGATCTGCCGCGGGTCGTCGAGGGTCGACTCGATCACCGACAGCATGTCCAGCGCGTAGGAGGGGGACTCCGGGTCGAGCAGCTCGAACGCGGCCAGCGCGAAGGTGGACAGCGGCTGGTTGAGCGCGAAGTCCTGCTGCAGGTCGACCGTCAGCCGGACGATGCGCCCCTCCTCGTCGGGCTCGTCCAGCCGCTCCACGACCCCGCCCGCCAGCAGCGAGCGGTAGATCGCGATCGCCCTGCGGATGTGCCGCAGCTGGGACCGGCGGTCCTCGTGGTTGTCCTCCAGCAGCCGCCGCATCGCGTCGAAGGCGTTGCCGGGTCGGGCGATGACCGACAGCAGCATCGCGTGGGTGACCCGGAACCGGGAGGTGAGCGGCTCGGGGTCGGAGGCGATGAGCCTCTCGAAGGTGTTCTCCGTCCATGCGACGAAGCCCTCGGGCGCCTTCTTGCGCACCACCTTGCGGCGCTTCTTCGGGTCGTCGCCGGCTTTCGCGAGGGCCTTCTCGTTCTCGATCACGTGCTCCGGCGCCTGCGCCACCACGAAGCCGGAGGTGTCGAACCCGGCGCGCCCGGCACGGCCCGCGATCTGGTGGAACTCACGGGAGCGCAGCACGCGCACGCGGTTGCCGTCGTACTTGGTGAGGGCGGTGAACAGCACGGTGCGGATGGGCACGTTGACGCCGACGCCGAGGGTGTCGGTGCCGCAGATGACCTTCAGCAGTCCCGCCTGCGCCAGCTTCTCCACCAGGCGCCGGTACTTGGGCAGCATGCCGGCATGGTGCACACCGATGCCGTGCCGGACGAAGCGCGACAGATTGCGGCCGAACGTCGTCGTGAAGCGGAAGTTCCCGATGAGCTCCGCGATGGCGTCCTTCTCGGCGCGCGTGCACATGTTGATGCTCATCAGCGCCTGCGCCCGCTCCACGGCGGCCGCCTGCGTGAAGTGCACGATGTACACGGGAGCCTGGCGGGTCTCCAGCAGCTCGGTCAGCGTCTCGGTGAGCGGGGTCAGCCGGTACTCGTACGACAGCGGCACGGGCCGCGTCGCCGAGCGCACGACGGTCGTCGGCCGGCCGGTGCGGCGGGTGAGGTCGGTCTCGAAGCGCGAGACGTCACCGAGCGTCGCGGACATCAGCAGGAACTGCGCCTGCGGCAGCTCCAGCAGCGGGATCTGCCACGCCCAGCCGCGGTCGGGCTCCGCGTAGAAGTGGAACTCGTCCATGACGACCTGGCCGATGTCGGCGTCCTTGCCGTCGCGCAGCGCTATCGACGCCAGCACCTCCGCCGTGCAGCAGATGACGGGGGCGTCCGGGTTGACCGAGGCGTCGCCGGTCAGCATGCCGACGTTCTCGGTGCCGAAGAGCTTGCACAGGTCGAAGAACTTCTCCGACACCAGTGCCTTGATCGGGGCGGTGTAGAACGTGACCTCGTCCCGGGCCAGTGCGGCGAAGTGCGCACCGGCCGCGACCAGGCTCTTCCCCGAGCCGGTGGGGGTCGACAGGATGACGTTCGCCCCCGACACCACCTCGATCAGCGCCTCCTCCTGCGCGGGGTAGAGGGAGATGCCGCTGCCCTCCGCCCAGGACGAGAAGGCCTCGAAGAGGGCGTCGGGATCGGGTTCGGAAGGCAGCTGATCGATGAGGGTCACACCACCATCTTGCCTGTCCCGGGGACCAGGGGAGGAACCGGCGGCGCACACGAAGATCGGCCGACGGTATGGTGTGCCGTCGACTGGGCGTCAAGTCCGCTGTCAGAGCGGGCCGAAAGGGCGGGACACACACCATGATGGGACCGGCACATTCCATCTCCGGAGCGGCGGCATGGCTGTCCGTGGGAGCAGTCTCCGCGGGGCTCGGTCATCCGATGCCGTGGCCGACCATCGTGGTCGGCGCGCTGATCTGCGCCGGCGCGGCTCTCGCTCCCGACCTGGACCACAAGGCGGCGACGATCTCGCGGGCCTTCGGCCCCATATCGCGCGGGCTGTGCGAGATCATCGACAAGCTGTCGTTCGCCACCTACAAGAGGACCCGGAAGCCCGGCGACCCCGTGCGTCAGGGCGGGCACCGCACCCTCACCCACACATGGCTGTGGGCGGTCCTGATGGGCGCCGCGGCCTCCGGCCTGGCCCTGGTGGGCGGCCGGTGGGCGGTGCTCGTCATCCTCTTCGTGCACGCGGTACTGGCCGTCGAGGGGCTGCTGTGGCGGCAGGCCCGGGTCTCCAGCGACATCCTGGTCTGGCTGCTCGGCGCGACCAGCGCCTGGGTGCTGGCGGACGCCCTGGACAGCACCGAGAGCGGCAAGGCCTGGCTGTTCACCGAGCCCGGCCAGCACTACCTGTGGATCGGCGTCCCCATTGTGCTGGGCTCCATCGTGCACTGCATCGGCGACGCCCTGACCGTGTCCGGCTGTCCGGTGCTGTGGCCCATCCCGGTCGGGCGCAGGCGCTGGTACCCGCTCGGCCCGCCCAAGTTCATGCGCTTCCGCGCGGGCAGCAAGGTCGAGGTCAAGGTGCTGACGCCGGTGTTCTTCGTGATCGGCGGCGTGGGCGCGGCCGGAGCCCTGTTCTTCGGCTGACCGCCCCCACCGCCGCCCCCACCGCCGTCTCGTACGCGGCGCCGTGCCGGTCCGCACTATCCGTGCCAGGACCGCCACAGCGCCGCGTAGGCGCCGTCGGCCTCGACCAGCTGGTGGTGGCTGCCCAGCTCGCTGATGCGGCCGTCCTCGACGACCGCGATCAGGTCGGCGTCGTGCGCCGTGTGCAGCCGGTGCGCGATGGCCACCACGGTCCTGCCGTCCAGCACACGGGCGAGCGACCGCTCCAGATGGCGCGCCGCGCGCGGGTCCAGCAGCGAGGTGGCCTCGTCCAGCACCAGGGTGTGCGGGTCGGCGAGGACGAGCCGTGCCAGCGCCACCTGCTGCGCCTGGGCCGGGGTCAGCGCGGTGCCGCCCGAGCCGACCTCGGTACCGAGGCCGTCGTCGAGGCCCCGCGCCCACCCGTCGGCGTCGACCGCGGCGAGCGCCGCCCACAGCTCTCCGTCACCCGCTCCCGCTCGGGCGAGCAGCAGGTTGTCCCGGAGCGTGCCGACGAAGACGTGGTGCTCCTGGTTGACCAGGGCCACGTGCTCACGGACCCGCTCCGCGGGCATCCGGGCCAGCTGGGCGCCGCCCAGGGTGACCTCGCCGGCCCGCGGGCTGTAGATCCCGGCCAGCAGCCGCCCCAGCGTCGACTTGCCCGCCCCGGACGGGCCGACCAGGGCCAGCCGGGTGCCCGGGCGCACCCGCAGGCTCACCCCGTGCAGAACGTCGCTGCCGGCGCGGTAGCCGAAGCGCACCTCGTCGGCGTGGACGTCGCGTCCGTCCGGTGCCACCCGCTCGTCCCCGGCGCCCTGCTCGACCTCCCGGACACCGACGAGCCGCGCCAGCGACACCTGCGCCACCTGCAGCTCGTCGTACCAGCGCAGGATGAGGTTGATCGGGTCGACCAGCATCTGCGCGTACAGCGCGCCCGTCGTCAGCTCGCCCACCGACACCCGGCCGTGCAGCACCAGCGTGCCGCCGATCAGCAGCACCGAGGCGAGGATGAGCATGTACGTCACGTTGATCACCGGGAAGAGCACGCTGCGCAGCCACATCGTGTAGCGCTCCCACTCCACCCACTGGCGGATACGGGTGCGCGACAGCTCCTCGCGGCGGTCGCCGAGCCGGTGCGCCTCGATGGTGCGCCCGGCGTCCACGGACTCCGCGAGGACCGCCGAGACGGCGGCGTAACCGGCCGCTTCGGAGCGGTAGCCCTGAGGGGCCCGCCGGAAGTACCAGCGGCAGCCCGCGAGCAGCACCGGCACGGCCACCAGCACCGCCAGCGCCAGCGGCGGCGAGGTGGCCGTCAGCGCGCCGAGCAGCAGACCGCTCCACACCACGGCGATCGCCAGCTGCGGGACGGCCTCCCGCATCGCGTTGGAGAGCCGGTCGATGTCCGTGGTGATGCGGGACAGCAGGTCGCCCGTGCCCGCCCGCTCCAGGACACCGGGCGGCAGCCCCACGGACCGTACGAGGAAGTCCTCGCGGAGGTCCGCCAGCATCCGCTCGCCCAGGACCGCGCCGCGCAGCCGCACCTCCCGGACGAACACGGTCTGCACGGCGAGCGCCACGGCGAACAGCGCCATGGTGCGTCCGAGGTGAAGGTCGCGGCGGCCCGCCGCCAGGTCCTCGACGAGCCCGCCCAGCAGGTAGGGGCCGACCATCGAGGCGACGACGGCGACGGTGTTCACCGAGACGAGCAGCGCGAACGCGCCCTTGTGCCGCCGGGCCAGCTCGCCGACGTAAGCGCGCACGGTGGCGGGCGAGCCCACCGGCAGGGTCGTCACGTGCCGTGGCGCGGCCGGGTCGTACTCCGGCGGTTCCACGCCGATCATGCGGTCTCCTCGGCTTTCTCGAGTCGTGCGGATTGCTCGGGTCCCTCGGGTCCCTCGGTTTCGTTCTCGGTCTCGCGGGTGACGACGGCGCGGTAGCCGAGGTCGGCGCGGAGCAGTTCGCGGTGCGTGCCGGACGCGCGCACCGCGCCGTCCTCCACGAACACCACCCGGTCCGCACGGTCCAGCAGCAGCGGGCTGGAGGTGAGGACCACCGTGGTCCGGCCGGCGCGCAGCGCCCTGAGGCCCTGGGCGATCCGGGCCTCGGTGTGCGCGTCGACGGCGCTGGTCGGCTCGTCCAGCACCAGGACCTCCGGATCGGTGACGAGAGACCGGGCCAGCGCCAGCCGCTGCCTTTGGCCGCCCGACAGGGACCGTCCGCGCTCGGTGATCGGGGACCGCATCGGGTCCCCGGAGTCGTCCGCCGAGGCCTGCGCCAGCGCGTCGAGCACATCGCCGCACTGCGCCGCCGCGAGCGCCTCGGCCGGGGTGACGTGGCCGGAGGCGGGCACGTCCAGCAGTTCGGTCAGCGTGCCGGAGAGCAGCACCGGGTCCTTGTCCTGGACCAGCACAGTGGCGCGGGCCGCCATCAGGGGAAGGCCGTCCAGCGCCGTCCCGCCGAGCAGCACCGAGGGGGCGTCCCCGGCCCGGGTGGGACTGTGACCGCCCAGCCGGTCGGCGAGGGCGCCCGCCGCGTCCGGGTCCCCGCAGACCACGGCGGTCAGTTCGCCGGCTGTGGCGAGCAGCCCCGTCACCGGGTCGTGGAGGTCGCCCGCGGGCAGCGGGTCCGCGGGCGTCCAGGTCCCGCGGTGGTCTCCCGCGCTGTCCCGCCGCAGTGCCAGCACTGCGGCGGCGCGCTGCGCGGAGGGCCGCGAGAAGGAGTACGCCATCGCGATCTCCTCGAAGCCGCGCAGCGGGAACAGCAGGAAGACCACCGTCCCGTAGACGGTGACCAGTTCGCCCACCGCGATCCGTCCGTCCAGCGCCAGCCGTGCGCCGTACCAGGTCACCGCGAGCAGCAGCAGACCGGGCAGTGCCACTTGGACGGCGCTGATCAGCGCCCACATCCGCGCGTTGCGGACGGCGGCGCCCCGGACCTCCTGGGAGGCCTGCCGGTAGCGGGACAGGAACAGCTCCTCGCCGCCGATGCCGCGCAGGACGCGCAGTCCGGCCACGGTGTCGGAGGCGAGTTCGGTGGCCTTGCCCGCCTTGGCACGCTGCTCGTCGGCCCGCCGTGTCGCGTGCGGCAGCAACGGCAGCACCGACAGGGCCAGCACGGGGACGCCCGCGGCGACGATCAGCCCCAGTTCGGGCCGGTAGACGAACAGGGCGACGGTGACGCCGACGGTCGCCAGCAGTGAGCAGGCGAAGCGGGCCAGCGCCTCGACGAACCAGCCGATCTTCTCGACGTCGCCGGTGCTCACCGCGACGACCTCGCCCGCCGCGACCCGACGGGTGAGCAGCGAGCCCAGTTCCACGGTCTTGCGCGACAGCAGGAGCTGCACCCTGGCGGCCGCCGCGATCCAGTTGGTGACGGCGGTGCGGTGCAGCATGGTGTCGCCGACGGCGGTCACCACGCCCAGGGCGAGGATCAGGCCGCCCGCGAACGCGAGGCGTCCGCCGGAGCCGTCGACGACGGCCTGCACGGCGATGCCGACCGCGGCCGGGAAGCAGGCCACGGCCGCCATATGGAGGGTGCCCCACAACGCGGCCTTGACCTGGCCCCGGATCTGGCGCTGTTCCAGCCAGAGCAGGAAACGGAAGCCGGACCGGGTGTCGGGGACACCCGGATCGGCATGGGGGAGAGCGCGTAGCGACATGACGTCCCGACATCGGTGCTGAGGGGTGGGAGCAGACGTGCCAGCGTCGCGTCACCGACGTGACGAATTCAACCCGTTTTTTCCCGGGGCGGGTGGAACGGGCCACGGTCGGCATCCGTCCTCGACCAGGGGTGCGAGGATGGAACGCGACTGCACGAAAGAGGGGCGGTTCGAGTGATGCGTGGGGCGGGGACGGTGGTCGTCGCGGCGGCGCTGATGCTGCTCGCCGGCTGTGCCGGGGGCACCGACGAGCACCGGGACACATCGCGGCATACGGTGCGGCAGCCGCCGCACGCGACCCAGGCGGCCGACACGCAGGGGCTCCCGGGTGTCGGCCCCGCGCTGCGGTCGCGCATCCCGGCCGGCTCCCGTCAGGTCGTGGCGGTGTACGGGGACGATGCGCGTTCGGCGGACTCGACCATCGTGCTGTACACCCGGCAGGGCGACCTGTGGAAGCGTGAGCGCTCCTGGTCCGGCCACAACGGCAAGCGCGGCTGGACGACCGACCACCATGAGGGCGACAGGAAGAGTCCGGTGGGCGTGTTCACGCTGTCCGACGCGGGCGGCGTTCTGGCCGAACCGGATTCCAGGCTCCCGTACCACCGCTCCTCCGCCTTCACCGCGCCGCGGTCGTGGTCCCGTTCGCACTGGCACGACTTCGACCTGGTCATCGCCATCGACTACAACCGGGTCAAGGGAACGTCCCCGCTCGACCCGACCCGGCCCGAGGGCCAGTCCAAGGGCGGCGGGATCTGGCTGCACATGGACCACGGCAGCGGCACGTCGGCCTGCGTCAGCCAGTCCAAGGCCGACATGGAGTACCTGCTGCGCACGCTCGACCCGGCGCTGCACCCGGTCGTGGTGATGGGGGACCGGGCGCACCTGAAGGCCTGACGGCCGATCAGGATGCGGGAAGGCGGGGCTTGCGGGCCCGCTGCAAGAGTGGAGCAGGCCTTTTCCGCAAGCGGTTGAAAGTTTTTCCACGTGACGTATTGACGCTACCCGTCCGTGGCACCAGTCTCCTACCCGGAGTTCCCACGGGCGGGAACTCCGCCCCCACACTCGATGGCCCGGCGCGTGGCTGTCTTCGGGGCACCTTTGTGCCCGAACACGAAGGAGCCGCACCATGAGATCGCGTTTTCTGCGCGCGGGTCTGGCCGCACTGCTCGGCACGGCCGGGCTCGTCGGCGTCTCGCAGCAGCCGGCCGAGGCAGCACCGCCCGGGAGCAAGGACGTCACCGCCACCCTCTTCGAGTGGAAGTTCGCCTCGGTCGCCAAGGAGTGCACCAGCACGCTCGGCCCGGCCGGGTACGGCTACGTCGAGGTGTCGCCGCCCCAGGAGCACGTCCAGGGCGCGCAGTGGTGGACCTCCTACCAGCCCGTCAGCTACCGCATAGCGGGCCGGCTGGGCGACAGCACGGCGTTCAGGAACATGGTCGACACCTGTCACGCCGCCGGCGTGAAGGTCGTCGCCGACGCCGTCATCAACCACATGAGCGCCGGCTCCGGCACCGGCACCGGCGGCACGTCGTACAGCAAGTACAACTACCCGGGGTACTACCAGAACCAGGACTTCCACTCCTGCCGGACGAACATCTCCGACTACACCAACCGCGACAACGTCCAGAACTGCGAACTCGTCGGGCTCTCGGACCTGAACACCGGCAGCGACTACGTGCGCTCGACGATCGCGGCGTACATGAACAACCTCATCGCGCTGGGAGTCGACGGATTCCGCATCGACGCCGCCAAGCACATCGCGGCCTCCGACCTCGCGGCCATCAAGGCCAAGCTCACCAACCCCTCGGTCTTCTGGGCGCAGGAGGTGATCTACGGCTCCGGAGAGGCCGTGCAGCCCGGCGAGTACACCGGCACCGGTGACGTCGACGCCTTCCAGGGCGCGTACGACCTGAAGCGGATCTTCACCAGCGAGAAGCTCGCCCACCTCGGCAACTGGGGCGCCTCATGGGGCGCCGGCTACCTCTCGAGCGGCAGCTCCCGCACCTTCGTCGACAACTGGGACACCGAGCGCAACGGCTCGACCCTCAACTACAAGGCGGGCGCGACCTACACCCTGGCCAACGTCTACATGCTGGCCTGGCCCTACGGCTCGCCGAACGTCTACTCCGGCTACGAGTTCTCCGACAACGACGCGGGCCCGCCCAACGGCGGCACCGTCAACGCCTGCTACAGCGACGGCTGGAAGTGCCAGCACGCCTGGCCGCAGATCGCGGGGATGGTCGGGTTCCGCAACGCCGTGGCCGGCACCGCGGTGACCAACTGGTGGTCCAACGGCAACAACGCCATCGCCTTCGGGCGCGGCAGCAAGGGCTACGTCGCGATCAACCACGAGAGCGGCCCGCTGACGCAGACCTTCGCCACCTCGCTGCCCGCCGGCACCTATTGCGACGTGCAGCACAGCGGCGCCACCTACACCGTCGGCTCGGACGGCAGGTTCACCGCCACCATCGGTGCCCACGACGCGGTCGCGCTCCACGCCGGTGCCCTGTGCGGCACCGGAGGCGGCACCACTCCCGCGAGCGGCGCGTCCTTCTCGGTCAACGCCACCACGGTGTGGGGCCAGAACGTCTTCGTCGTCGGCGGCAACGCCGCGCTCGGCAACTGGAACACCGGCAGCGCCCTGCCGATGTCCTCGGCGGCCTACCCGGTGTGGAAGCTCGACGTCTCCATGGGCGCGGGCACGTCCTTCGAGTACAAGTACATCAAGAAGGACAGCAACGGGAACGTCACCTGGGAGTCGGGCGCCAACCGTACGGCGACCGTCCCCGCGAGCGGCGAGGTGACGCTGAGCGACACCTGGCGCGCCTGACGCCCCGGCGCGTTTTGACGCGCCGGCTCAGGTCCTCCGGCCCTCAGCAGCGACCCGGCGCGGTGTCCAGGGCGGCGAGCAACGCCGTCAGGGCATCGCGCTGGTCCGTGTCCAGGGGGGCGAGCAGTTCCTCGGCCGCCGCCCGGCGGGCCCCGCGCAGCCGCCGCACGGCGTCGTCGCCGTCCTCGGTCAGCTCGATGCGCACCACCCTGCGGTTGGCCGGGTCGGGTGCCCTGCGGACGAGCCCCCGCTCCTCCAGGGCGTCGGTCAGGCTCGTCACCGCGCGCGGCACGACGTCCAGCCGTTCCGCGAGGTCGGCCATCCGGGGCGCGGGTCCGCTCTTGAGGATGTGCGCGACCGTGCGCAGCATGCGCGCCTGGGCCGGCGTGACGCCCACCGGCTCCAGGTGCCGCCGCTGTGCCCGGTGCAGGCGCCGGGTCAGCCACAGCAACTGGTCGGCGAGGCGTCCGGTGGTCTCGTCGGTGTCCGCGGCGAAGGTGCGGGATTCCATGGTCAGAGGGTATCAGGATGCACTTCATTGTGAGTATAGGTAACAATGAACTACACTCTCAACGTCCTGCCCTGCCCGGACCTTTCGGAGGCCCTTTGCACCCCGATGCAACCTCGCGGTGGACCCCGCCGCCCAAGGACCCCGCCCGACCCACCGACCTACGCCGCGTCGTGCGGCTCTTCCGCCCCTACCGCGCCCGCCTCGCCCTCGTCGGGCTCCTCGTCGGCGCCGCCTCGCTCGTCTCGGTCGCCTCGCCCTTCATGCTCCGCGAGATCCTCGACACCGCGATCCCGCAGGGCCGTACCGGGCTGCTGAGTCTGCTCGCCCTCGGCATGATCGCCACCGCGGTCCTGAACAGCGTCTTCGGAGTCCTGCAGACCCTGATCTCCACCACGGTGGGCCAGCGCGTCATGCACGACCTGCGCACCGCCGTCTACGAGCGGCTGCAGCGCATGTCGCTCGCCTTCTTCACCCGGACCCGCACCGGAGAGGTGCAGTCCCGCATAGCCAACGACATCGGCGGCATGCAGGCCACCGTCACCTCCACCGCGACCTCGCTGGTCTCCAACCTCACCAGCGTCGTGGCCACCGTCGTCGCGATGATCGCCCTGGACTGGCGGCTGACCATCGCCTCCCTGCTGCTGCTCCCGGTCTTCGTGTGGATCAGCCGCCGGGTCGGCACCGAACGCAAGAAGATCACCACCCAGCGCCAGAAGCAGATGGCGGCGATGTCCGCCATCGTCACCGAGTCGCTCTCGGTCAGCGGCATCCTCCTCGGCCGCACCATGGGACGCGCCGAATCCCTCACGCGCTCCTTCGCCGACGAGTCCGACCGGCTGGTCGATCTCGAGGTGCGCTCCAACATGGCCGGCCGCTGGCGGATGTCCACCATCGGCGTGGTCATGGCCGCCATGCCCGCGCTCATCTACTGGGTCGCCGGCTTCGCCGTGCACGGAGCGGGCGGCACCGTGTCCATCGGCACGCTCGTGGCCTTCGTCTCGCTCCAGCAGGGACTGTTCCGGCCCACCGTCAGCCTGCTGTCGACCGGTGTCCAGATGCAGACCTCGCTCGCGCTCTTCCAGCGCATCTTCGAGTACCTCGACCTGCCCGTCGACATCACCGAGAAGGACGACCCCGTACACCTGCCGCGGGTGCGCGGCGACATCCGCTTCGAAGGCGTCGGTTTCTCCTACGATCCGGCCTCGACCGGGCGCACTCTCGACGGCATCGACCTGGCGGTCCCGGCCGGCGGCAGTCTGGCCGTCGTCGGCGCGACCGGCTCCGGCAAGAGCACCCTGAGCTACCTCGTGCCCCGGCTGTACGACGTCACCGAGGGGCGCGTCACCCTCGACGGCCACGACGTGCGCGACCTGGCCTTCGACACGCTCGCCGCGTCGGTCGGCGTCGTCTCCCAGGAGACGTACCTCTTCCACGCCTCGGTCGCCGAGAACCTGCGCTTCGCCAAGCCCGACGCCACCGACGAGGAGGTCGTCGCCGCCGCGCGCGCCGCGCAGATCCACGACCACATCGCGGGCCTGCCCGACGGCTACGACACCGTGGTCGGCGAGCGCGGCTACCGCTTCTCGGGCGGCGAGAAGCAGCGACTGGCGATCGCGCGGACCATCCTGCGGGACCCTCCGGTCCTCATCCTCGACGAGGCCACCAGCGCGCTGGACACCCGTACCGAGCACGCCGTCCAGGACGCCATCGACGGCCTCTCCGCGGGCCGCACGACGATCACCATCGCCCACCGGCTGTCCACCGTCCGCGACGCCGACCAGATCGTCGTCCTCGACCACGGCCGGATCGTGGAACGCGGCAACCACGACGAACTGCTCGCCCTGGACGGCCGCTACGCCGCCCTGGTCCGCCGTGACGCCCAACTCGTCCATACGGCATGATCCTCGGCCATGGGACCCATCGCGGGGGCGGAACTCCCCGGCTACCGGCAGATCGAGGCGGACGTCTGGACCAACGACCACGGCGACCTCGTCAGCCTGCACTGGTTCGACGTGCCGCCGGACATCCCCGCGCCCCTGGACGACCTGCCGCGCCTGCGGCACGCCCTGGCCCACTACACGGCCGGGGCGGGCGGCGGCCTCATCGAGGCCGACGTCCTGCACCTGGGGACGGTGCCGACGCTGCGGCAGGTCATCAAGGTCCCCCTGCCGGACCGCCCCACCGGCCAGGCGTTCCTGGGCAGCTACACCCTTCCCCGCGCCTCCTGCAGCGCCGTCGTGAAGGTGCAGGCCCTGGAGCAGGGCACCACCGGCGCCCGGGAGGCGAAGGTGCTCATCGAACTCGGCCCCGAGCGCTATTTCATGCCCCATCCGTACGCCGCCGACCTGCGGCAGGGTCTGCCCTTCCACTGGGGCGACGCCCCCCACTACGACGCGCACTTCCCGGAGCACCCGCTCACCCGGATCCGGGACACGCTCGCCCAGCTCGCCGTGTCGCTCCGGGTCGCCCCGGAGTTCGCGGCGCTGCCGCCCTTCGCGGGACCGACCTTCGGCACGGCGTGAGCCGGGTGAGCAAGCGCACGCCCGGGCCCGGGCGATCGCCCGCCCCGCGCGGGACACCGGCGCTAACCTGAGCGGCGCCGCGCCGACCGCAGGAGGCAACCGATGGCCGCGTCCGACCGCTCCGCCCTGCTGCTGGCCAGGCTGCTCGCCACCACGGGCACCGCGCACTTCGTGGCGCCCCGGCCCTTCGACGCGATCGTCCCGCGCGTCCTGCCCGGCGAGCCCCGCACCTGGACCTACATCAGCGGCGCGGTGGAGCTGGCACTCGCCGCGGGCATCGCCCTGCCCCGCACCCGCCGGGCGAGCGCCCTGCTGGCGGCCGGCTTCTTCACCGCCGTGCTCCCCGCCAACGTGAAGATGGCCCGCGACTGGCGCGAGCGGCCCGCACCCCTGCGAACGGCGGCCTACGCCCGGCTGCCGCTGCAGGCGCCGCTCGTGCTGTGGGCCCTGAAGGTGAGCCGCGACAACCGCCCCTGACCGGCCCGCGGGGCGATGTCGGTGCCTCGTTCTACTCTCGGACGGTGACCTCGTCCAGGAGCCCGTCCGTCGCCGTCGTCGCCGATCCCCTGGGGACCGGCGGGCGGCTGCAGGCGCTGCGCGAGGACGGCACCGCCGACGGGCCCCCGCAGGCCGTCGGCGACCTCGCGGCGGCCGTCGCCGAGCGCGAGGCCCGGCAGGCGCCCCGCTGGGTGTGGGCGGCGACCGACGAGATCTATCCGCCCCTGCTGGAACGGGTCCCGGTACGTCCGGCACGCTGCCACGACCTCAAGCTCGTCGAGGCACTGCTGCTGGGGTCCGAGGAACGCTGGGGCCTGCCCCGTTCGCTGGGCGCCGCCTGGGCCCGGCCGCGCGGGCTCCCCGTGCCGGAGGACGCGCGTGAAGGCGGCCCCGACGACCAGCCGGTGCTCTTCGCCGCCGACCGCCACCATCTGCCGACGGGCACCGACCCGCTTGAGGCTGTGGTCGCCGTCCACGCCGACCAGCAGCGTCGCATCGCCCTGTCCGAACATCCCGACCGGCTGCGCCTGCTGTGCGCCGCCGAGTCCGCCGGCGCCCTGGCCGCCGCCGAGATGACCTGGGACGGCCTGCCCTGGAGCGCCGCCGCCCACGACGCGGTGCTCATCGGGCTGCTGGGCCCCCGTCCGGCAGGCGGCATCCGCCCCAAGGTGCTCTCGGAGCTGGCCACCGGCATCCAGGAGGCCCTGGGCCGCCCGGTCAACCCCGACTCGCCCGCCCAGCTCCTGCCCGCCTTCGAGCGCGTGGGCGTGAAGATCGACTCCACCCGCTCCCATGTGCTGCGGGAGGTCGGGCACCCGGCCGCGGCGCTGCTGCTGCGCTACAAGGAGCTCTCCCGCATCCACAGCGCCCACGGCTGGGCGTGGCGCGAACAGTGGGCTCCCACCGGGCGGTTCCACCCCGAATACGTCGTCGGCGGTGTCGTCTCCGGCCGCTGGGCCACCCGCGGCGGCGGCGCCCTGCAGATCCCCCGGCAGATCCGCGCCGCCGTGGTCGCGGACCCCGGGCACCGGCTGGTCATCGCCGACGCGGGCCAGCTGGAACCCCGCGTCCTCGCCGCCCTCTCCGGTGATCCCGGGCTGATGGCGGCCGCCGCCGAGGGCGACCTCTACGCCGCCCTCGCGCGCACCGCGTTCGGCGGCGACCGCGCCCGGGCCAAACTCGGTCTGCTGGGTGCCATGTACGGCCAGACCAGCGGGGAGGTGGGGCCGCTGCTCGAGGTGCTGCGCCGCCGTTTCCCGGCCGCCATGCGCCTGGTGGAGTCCGCCGCCCGCACCGGGGAGGGCGGCGGCGTCGTCCGGTCCCACCTGGGGCGTACCTCACCGCCTCCGTCCGCCGACCGGCAGGACCTCACCGACGCGCAGGCCCGCTCCTGGGGGCGCTTCACCCGCAACTTCGTCATCCAGGCCACGGCCGCCGAATGGGCGCTGGCGGTGCTGGCCTCCCTGCGCCGCCGACTGGCGGCGCTCGGCGGAGGGCCGCGTCTGGTGTTCTTCCTGCACGACGAGGTCATCGTGCACACACCCCGGGAGCTGGCCCCCGAGGTGGAGCGCGCCGTCGCCGAGTCCGCGGAGGAGGCCCGGCGCCTGCTCTTCGGCCCGACGCCGGTGCCCTTCCCGCTGCAGACCCATGTCGTCGAGTGCTACGCGGACGCCAAATGAGCGGCGCGCGGTCAGTCCGTCACGAGGACGACCTCCAGGGTGCGCGGCCCGTGCACACCCTCGACGCGGTCCAGCTCGATGTCGCTGGTGGCCGAGGGCCCGGAGATCCACGTCAACGGCCGGACGGGATCGAGCCGTTCCAGTGCCTGCGGCACCGAGTCCACGACCTGTTCCGGGACGCGCACGACGACGACGTGGTGGTCCGGGACGAGGGTGATCCTGCGCCGCCCCTGGTCGGGCCCGGCGTCCAGCACGATGGTGCCGGTCTCGGCGATCGCCACCGCGCAGCCGGTGACGACGCTGTCGACGGCGTCGAGTTCGCGGGCCGTCAGCCCGGCCGAGTCGGGCACCTGTTCCACATCCTGCGCCGCCGAGAGCCACCGCTCCGGAAGGCCGGGCGGTACGACGACCCGCCGGGCGCCGCGCGCGGCCAGCAGGCCCGCGAGGCGGCCGGGGAGTTCGGCGCCGGTGGCGCGGTGGACGATCGCACGGTAGTCGGCGAGGTTCTCGCCCAGCAGATCCGCCGTCTGTGCGGCGTCCCGTTGTCCGTGGACGCGCAGATAGCCGCGGTCCACCGCGCCGCGTGCCGGCGCCGTTGCGTGCGGCGCGTCGGCCAGGGCGCGGCGGATCCGCCCCAGGACCTGGTCACGGGTGCTCACTTGGTGCCCTCCCTGCTCTCGGTGCCGGTGCCGGTGCCGGTGCCGGTGCCGGTGCCGGTACTGGTCTCCGCTGCGCCCGTCCCCCGGGTGCGCTGCCACCAGTCCCGGAAGGACTCCGCAGGCACCGCCGGGACCTCCCGGGTGTCGGTCCACGCCTTTCCGGGCCCCGGCAGCCGCCGCGGGTGGAACCTGCGGGTCCGCGCGGCCAGCCGCTGGCCGGCGCGCAGCGCCGCCGGGTGGTCCAGGGTCCAGCGCGCGGCGCGCATGGCCGCCCGCTCCGCCGCGTGGCCCTTGGCGGGCCGGAGCGTCACCCTGTTGCCCGCCCGGGTCACCTCACCGCCCTGCACCACGCGTTCCCGCAGGTGGACGAGGACCTCCGGGATGTCGATGGCGACCGGGCACACCTCGTAGCAGGCGCCGCACAGGGACGAGGCGTACGGCAGCGAGGCGTCGAGCGCGGTGTCCGTGCCGCGGAGCTGCGGGGTGAGGATGGCGCCGATCGGCCCCGGGTAGGCGGAGCCGTACGCGTGCCCGCCCGCCCGCTCGTACACCGGGCAGACGTTGAGGCAGGCCGAGCAGCGGATGCAGCGCAGGGCCTGCCGGCCCACCTCGTCGGCGAGGGTGTCGGTGCGGCCGTTGTCGACCAGGACGAGATGGAAGGCACGCGGCCCGTCCTCGTCGGTGGTCCCGGTCCAGGTGCTCGTGTACGGGTTCATCCGCTCGGCCGTGGAGGAGCGCGGCAGGAGCTGCAGGAACACCTCGAGGTCCTGCCAGCTCGGCAGCACCTTCTCGATGCCGACCACCGAGATCAGGGTCTCGGGCAGCGTCAGGCACATGCGGCCGTTGCCCTCGGACTCGACCACGACCAGGGTGCCGGTCTCGGCGATCATGAAGTTGGCGCCCGAGATGCCGACCTTGGCGCGCAGGAACTTCTCCCGGAGGTGGAGCCGTGCGGCCTCGGCCAGTTCGGCGGGGGAGTCCGACAGCCCCTCGGGCGCGGGACGGCCCCAGCGGCCCATGGCGTCGGTGAAGATGTCGCGGATCTCGGAGCGGTTGCGGTGGATCGCGGGCACCAGGATGTGACTCGGCAGGTCGTCGCCGAGCTGCACGATCAGCTCGGCGAGGTCCGTCTCGTAGGCGGCGATCCCGGCCTCCGCGAGCGCGTCGTTGAGGCCGATCTCCTGCGTCGCCATGGACTTGACCTTGACGACCTCGGTCTCGCCGGTGGCGCGCACCAGGTCCGTCACGATGCGGTTGGCCTCGTCCGCGTCGGCGGCCCAGTGGACGGTGCCGCCCGCGGTGGTGACCGCCTCCTCCAGCCGCACCAGGTAGTGGTCGAGATGGCGCAGCACATCGTCCTTGATCTGCTTGCCCGCCGCGCGCAGCTGCTGCCAGTCGTCGAGTTCGGCGACGGCGCGGGCCCGCTTGTCCCGGATGGTGTGGGTGGCGTGCCGCAGGTTGCCGCGCAGCGTCGTGTTGCGCACGGCCTCGCCGGCGGCGACGGGGAAGGCGGGCATGCCCAGGTAGGTGCCGCTCATCGGATGCCTCCGTAGGGCTGCTCCTCGGTCGACGCGAGGATCTCGGCGAGGTGGACCGGCCGGACCTCGGAGCCGAGCCGGGCGAGGGTACCGCCGATGTGCATCAGGCAGGAGTTGTCCACGGTGCACACGGCTCGTGCGCCGGTGGAGGTGATGTTGCGGGCCTTGTCCGCGCCCATGGCGGCGGAGACGGCCGCGTTCTTGACGGCGAAGGTGCCGCCGAACCCGCAGCACTCCTCGGCGCCGGGCAGCTCGACCAGCTCCAGCCCCTTTACATGGCTGAGCAGCTCCTGCGGGCGGCGACCCAGCCCCAGCATCCTCAGGCCATGACAGGTCGGATGATAGGTGACGGGATGGGGGAAGTAGGCGCCGACGTCCGTCACCTTGAGCACATCGGTGAGGAACTCGGTCAGCTCGTAGGTGCGCGGCACCACGGACGCGGCGACGGCGGCGAGGCCCTCCCCGCGCCCTTCCGCGCGGGCCCGCTCGCCGATCCGGGGGTAGTTGTCACGCACCATCGCGGCGCAGGAACCGGACGGGGTGACGATGTAGTCGTAGCCCTCGAAGGCCTTGGCGTACCGCTCCACCAGAGGCTCCGTCTCGTGGCGGTATCCGGTGTTGAACTGCGGCTGGCCGCAGCAGGTCTGTGCGGCGGGGAAGTCCACGGTCACCCCCAGCCGCTCCAGCAGGGTCACGACGGCCTTCCCCGTATCCGGGTACAGCGTGTCGTTCACGCAAGTGACGAACAGTGCTACGCGCATGCGGCCTCCTCACGGTCGGCACGGCCACCCGTGGGCTCATACTGCCGTATGTTCCCCGCGCCATGGGGCAGAGATCGGATGTCTGCGCGTCGCAGAAGGTGCCATTGACGAGCCATGTCGGGGTGTCCTAACGTCCCTGCCATCGATTGAAACCTTTCATATCAGACCCGAGAGGCCAGGGCCGACCGTGCAGCGCGTCTGTTTCCTGTTGAAGGTCCGCAAGGACCGGCTCGCCGAGTACCGTGAGCGCCACGCCGCCGTCTGGCCCGAGATGCTGGACGCCCTCTCCGCCACCGGCTGGCACAACTACTCGCTCTTCCTCCGCGAGGACGGCCTGCTCGTCGGCTACCTGGAGACCGAGGACTTCGCCGCCGCCCAGGAGGCCATGGCGGCGACCGATGTCAACGCCCGCTGGCAGGCCGAGATGGCCGACTTCTTCGAGGCGCTTGACGGGGCCCGGCCCGACGAGGCCATGCGGCCCCTCACCGAGGTCTTCCACCTGGCGTGACGGCGCGGCCCCGGCCCGCGCGGACGATCCGCCCCGCCCCAAAGGCCGCGATTCCACTCCGCCGCCCTTGTTCGGTCACCCGGACGCGGCGGTCGGACCTCCGATCAGCGTCTCCGACGGCACCCCTCGGGCCCGGCGACACCACCCCAGGTCATCCGCTCGACAGGGAACAGCCATGCCGGGCCCGGAGGCCAGCGGCTTTCTTGCAGGACCGCGACACATAACGGAAAACGGGTCCTAGGGTCGGAGCCGTGAGACGGCGGAGTCCCCTGTATATGTGTTCTGACCTGTGCTCTCTTTCGTTGTCAGTGGGGGCTGTTAGGTTCCGCAGCATGACGGCGACAGTGGTGACGGAGCGGGGGTCCGGGGGTGCCCGGTACACCTATCGGCTGCGTGTGTCGTCCAGCGAGTGCCGGGCTGGAGGCGGAGTGAGCGCGCTGCCGGTGGGTGTGGAACGAGTGCGTGGCGGTGTTCCGCAGGGTCCACGGCCTGAACAGGACCGCTGAGGAGAAGATCACGTGCGGCCCCGCGCAGCTCGACGAGATGCTGACCGAGGCGCGGCGGTCGATGGCGTGGCTGCGGGAGGGCAGTTCGGTGCCGCAGCAGCAGGTCATCCGGACTTCGCGAAGTCCCGTGCCAAAGCCTTGAAGGACATCGCGGCGCGGCCGCCGATGAGGGAGCGGGCCGGGATGCCCCGGATCAAGCGCAAGCGCGAGGCCGCCCCGTCGCTGACACCGCCCGGGGTTTCCGGCTCAAGGACGGACGCCTGCACGTGGCCGGTGGGATCGTGCTGTCGGTGGTGTGGTCCCATGACCTGCCGTCCGCACCATCCTCGGTGCGGGTGTACCGCGACGGCCTCGGCCACTGGTACGCCTCGTTCGTCGTTGCCGTCGAAAAACAGCCGCTGCCCGCCACCGGCGCAGTGATCGGTATCGACTGGGGCGTGCGTGAGACCGCGACCACCACCAGCGACGCCCACGACCTCCCGCACTATCAGAAGATGATGGCCCGTCGGCGTACCCCGAGGAACAAGCCCGACACCGGCGGTTACCGTGAGGCGCGCCGGGCCGCCGCGAAGGTGTCGAAGAAGATCGCCCGTCGGCGGCAGGACACCGCCCGCAAGTGGGCCGAGCGCGTCGTGCGCGATCACGATGCGATCGCGGTGGAGGACTTCCGGCCGAAGTTCCTCGCGAAGACCACCATGGCGCGCAAGGCGGCGGACGCCGCGATCGGCGCCACGAAGACGGCCTTGATCGAGATGGGTCGCAAGCATGGGCGGGACGTGCGCGTGGTGCATCCCGCGCACACCACCATGGACTGCGCGTCGTGCGGAGCGGGAACCAAGCACGCACGTCCGCTGTCGGAACGTACCTACACCTGCACCGCGTGCGGAGCCGTGTCCCCCAGGGACAAGGACTCCGCCCGCGTGATGCTGGTCCGGGCTGGTCTCGACCCGGCTGGTGCCGATCGTGTAAGCGCTGGTGGACCGCTGGTCCTCAGCCCACGTGAGCCAGGAATCCCCGTCCTCTAGGGCGGGGAGGATGTCAAGTATGCGTAGCATGAACCCGCGGCCTGCGGCGGGCCGGCGGCAGGAGGTAGGGCGGAGCTCGTGACACGCATGGTGGGGATCAAGGACGTCGCCCGGCAGGCAGGTGTTTCGGTCGGCACGGTGTCGAACGTGATCAACCGGCCCGACATGGTCTCCGAGGACACGCGTGCCCGCGTGCTGTCGGTCATCGAGCAACTCGGGTACGTGCGAAGTGAGTCCGCCCGGCAGTTGAGGGCGGGCCGCAGCAGGATCATCGCGCTGCTCGTGCTCGACATGGCCAACCCGTTCTTCGTGGACGTCGCCTCGGGGGCCGAGCGGGCCGCCCGGGAGACCGGACTGGGGGTGATGCTCTGCAACAGCGGTGAGAGCCCCTCGGAAGAGGCCGACTACCTCGGGCTCTTCGCCGAGCAGCGGGTACGCGGCGTCCTGGTGACGCCCGCGGACACCAGCGGCCGGAACATCGCCTCCTTCCGGCGGCACGGCATCCCCTTCGTCTTCGTCGACCGCGTCGTGCCGAGCGCCGAGGCCTGCTCGGTGTCCGTGGACGACATCGAGGGCGGCCGCCTCGCCGTCGACCACCTCATCGAGCGCGGCCACGAGCGCATCGTCTACGTCAGCGGTCCGATGCACCTCGCCCAGTGCCAGGACCGGCGCGCCGGCGCCCTGGAGGCGCTCGCCGCCGCCGGGCTCCCCGCGGACTCCCTGGCGCACATCGAGGCCGAGCGGCTCGACGTCCCCTCCGGACGCGACGCCGGCGCCCGTCTGCTGGGGATGGCCAACCGCCCGACCGCCGTCTTCTGCGCCAACGACCTGCTCGCGCTGGGCGTGCTCCAGGCGCTGTACGCCGCCGGCATCGCGGTGCCCGAGGAGATCGCGCTGGTCGGCTACGACGACATCGAGTTCGCGGCGGCCGCTGCGGTGCCGCTCACCTCCGTACGGCAGCCCGCGTACCGGATGGGCCGCGCGGCGGCCGATCTGCTCATCGAGGAGACCGGGGACGCGGCCGAGGAGCACGAGCACCGGCGCATCGTCTTCCAGCCCGAACTCGTCGTCCGCGCCTCCACCCTGGGCAAGAGCAGCCGCGCCGTCCGCTGAGCCCTCCGGGCAGCCCCGTCGCCCTCCCGGTATGTGCGCCAGGGGTCCCAGCGCCCGGGAGGACGCCGTCAGCCGGCCGCGGCCACCGGTTCCGGTGTGCGGGTCCCGTCCCGTCCCCGCAGGTGGGCGCGGATCTCGCGGACCGCGCTGCGGCCGGCCCGGTTCGCGCCGATCGTGCTCGCGGAGGGGCCGTAGCCGATGAGGTGGATCCGGGGGTCGGCGGCGACCCGGGTGAGCCCCTCCAGGCGGATGCCGCCGCCTGAGCCGCGCAGGTGCAGCGGGGCGAGGTGGTCGAGGGCCGCGCGGAAGCCGGTGGCCCACAGGATGACGTCGGCGGTGACATGGCGGCCGTCCGTCCAGCTCACGCCGTCCTCGGTGATCAGGTCGAACATGGGGAGGCGTTCGAGGATCCCGCGCTCACGGGCGCGTTCCATCGCCTCGGTCATGGGGAGCCCCGTCACGCTGACGACGCTCTGGGGCGGCAGACCGCGCTTGACGCGCTCCTCGACCAGCGCGACCGCGGCCCGGCCCTGCTCCTCCCCGAAGGGGCCGCTGTGGTAGACGGGAGGCCGCCGGGTGACCCAGGTCGTCGCGGCCGCGCCGCCCGGCTCATGGAGTTCCATCAGCAGCTGGACGGCGGAGGTGCCGCCGCCGACGACGATCACGTGCTTCCCGGCGAACTCCTCGCGCCCGCGGTAGCCGGCGGTGTGCAGCTGGCGGCCGCGGAAGACCTCCTGGCCCGGGTAGCGCGGCACGAAGGGACGGTCCCAGGTCCCGGTGGCGTTGATCAGCGCGCGGGCCGCCCAGGTGCCCGCGTCGGATTCGACGAGCAGCCGGCCCTCCGGGCCCTCACGGACCGTGGAGACGTCGACCGGGCGGTGCACGCGCAGGTCGAAGGTGCGCTCGTAGCGGTCGAAGTACTCCGCGACCACCTCGGCGGCCGGCCGTTCGGGGTCGGCCCCCTCCAGTTCCATTCCGGGCAGCGAGTGCACCCCGTGCGCCCTGCCGTACGTCAGCGTAGGCCAGCGGTACTGCCAGGCGCCTCCGGGGCCGGGGGAGTGGTCGAGGACGACGAAGTCCTCGTCGGGCCGCATCCCCGCCCTTCGCAGGAAGTACGCGCCGGACAGTCCGGCCTGCCCCGCACCGATGACGGCGACGTCCACATCCACATGGTTCACGCTTCCACCAACTACGCCCGTTCGCGGAAGCTTCCCGCGGACACCTCGCGGCGCAGCCGGGCCACCCGGGCGGCGGCCTCCTCCAGGCGGGACAGCGGCAGGTCGCCGTCGGCGACCGCCCTGGTGGCCGCGGTGCGGATGGCCTCCCGGACGCCCGTGCCGCAGCCGGGTCCGAGCTGGAGCAGGTCCACGCCCGAGAGCCAGGCGAGGACGGCGGCGCCCGGGACGCCCCAGCCCTCCACGACCTCGTCGGTGTCGAGCGGCTCGCTGATCACGACCGCGCCGTCGCCGAACTCGTCCCGCAGCAGCTCGGTGACCGCGGGCCCGCTGAGCGCGGCGGGGACGCCGATGGTGACCGCCCCGGCCCGTTCCAGTCCGCGCCGGAGCCATTCCGGCGGCCTGCGGGTCCGGCCGGCGGGCAGCAGGCAGACGTCGACCAGCGCGGCGACGCGGTGCGGTGCGTACACGTGGAAGTCCCCCTCTGACGCTCGGGCGGGCGCTGCCGACCCTATCCCGAGGGGCGGCAAGTGGTCCAGACCAATCGGAGGGCGGCCGCCCGGATCAGGACAGCCGCCCCCCGTCGCACGGCGACCGTCAGCGCCCTCCGGAGAGCAGCAGCGGCGCCCCGCCCGGTGCGGACGCCGGACGGCCGTGCGCCGCGGGGACGCCCGCGAGCGGCGCGTCGGGCACCCTGTCGAGCAGCCCCCGCGCGGCCAGTTCGGGCATGACGCCCTCCCCGAACCAATACGCCTCCTCCAGGTGCGGGTAGCCCGACAGCACGAAGTGGTCGATCCCCAGGGAGTGGTACTCCTCGATCCGGTCGGCGACCTCCGCGTGGCTGCCGACCAGCGCCGTCCCGGCCCCGCCGCGCACCAGGCCCACCCCGGCCCACAGGTTCGGCGAGATCTCGAGCCCGTCGCGCGAGCCGCCGTGCAGCGCCAGCATCCGCTGCTGGCCCACCGACTCGCTGCGCCCGAGAGCCTCCTGCGCGGCGGCGACGGTGTCCTCGTCGAGGTCGTCCAGCAGCCGTTCCGTCGCGGCCCACGCCTCCCTGGCGGAGTCGCGGGAGATCACATGGAGACGGATGCCGAAACGTACGGTGCGCCCCTGCGCCTCGGCGAGACCGCGGATCCAGTCGGTCTTCGCCCTCACCTGCTCCGGCGGCTCGCCCCAGGTCAGGTAGACGTCGGCGTGCCGGGCGGCGACGGGCCCGGCCGCCGGTGAGGAGCCCCCGAAGAAGATCTGCGGTACCGGGTCGGGCGGCAGCGCGGTCAGTCCGCCCTCGACCCGGTAGTGCTCCCCGTCGAAGTCGAAGGGCCGCCCGCCCCACACCCCGCGCACCACCGAGAGGAACTCGTCGGTGCGCGCGTAGCGGGAGTCGTGGTCCAGGTGGTCGCCGAAGCGGCGCTGTTCGACGGAGTCCCCGCCGGTGACGACGTTGAGCAGGAGCCGGCCCCGGGTGATCCGCTGGTATGTCGCCGCCATCTGCGCGGCCAGGACCGGCGAGACGACCCCCGGCCGGAACGCGACCAGGAACTTCAGCCGCTCGGTGTGCTGCGACAGCGCGACCGTGGTCAGCCACGCGTCCTCGCACCAGGTGCCGGTGGGCGTCAGGACGGCCTCGAAGCCCAGCCCGTCGGCCGCCCGGGCGATCTGCGCCAGGTACTCGATGTCGGGCGCGCGCACCCCGGAGACCGGCGTGACGCGCGAGCGTTTCACGCCGCCGTCGGTGTAGGCGTGACGGTCCACCAGGGTGCGGCCGTCGCCGCCGGTGGGCAGGAACCAGTGCAGGTGAACGGACATGTGCGGCCCTCTCAGCGGGTGCGTGCGGCGGTGGTGGAGGCGGGCAGGCCGGCGTTGAAGCGCCGGTCGACGAAGGCGGCGAAGTCCACGTGCCGCGGGATGAGCCCGAGGTCCTCGAAGGTGTCGGCGATCTTCTGCTCGGAGGCGACGGCGGCGTCGTCCACGGCCACCGAGACGCGGGTGCCGTTGGTGCGCTCCACCGCGTCCAGCGCCACCTCGTACGGCAGGCCGGTCTCCTTGGCCCACACCTTCGCCCACTGCTCCGGGTGTTCTGCGACCCACTCCTGGGCGCGCCGCAGGCGCTCCAGGTAGTCGCCGATGGCGGCCGACTTCGCCTTGTCCGCAAGGGCACCCGGTGCGGCGACCTGGAAGGCGAGCCCATTGACGCGCCCCGTGCCGGTGGTCAGGACGCGCGCGCCGTTGTTGCGCAGCACTTGGGAGGTGTACGGGTCCCAGATCGCCCAGGCGTCGACCTTGCCCCCGCTGAAAGCGGCGAGCGCGTCGGCGGGCTGCAGATAGCTGACGTCGACGTCCTCGAGCGAGAGTCCGGCGGACCGCAGCGAGGTGATCAGCTGGTAGTGCGCGGAACTGCCCTGGGCGACCGCGATACGCATGCCCTTCAGGTCGGCGAGACGCTTCAGCGCCGAGTCCCCGGGCACCACGACGGCCTCGCCCTCGGAGGAGCCGTGCGAGGCCGCCACGACCGTGATCTTCGATCCGGAACCGGCGGCGAAGACCGGCGGGGTGTTGCCCACCCCGCCGATGTCCACGGCTTTGGCGTTCACCGCCTCCAGCAGGGGTGGCCCGGAGGTGAAGGTCGACCATTTGATGCGGTAGGTGAGGTCGTCGAGTTCGCCCGCGGCCCTCAGGACGGCTTCGGAACCGCCCTTCTGGTCACCGACGTTCAAGGTGACCGCGCCCTTGCCGTCGGTGCCGTCGCCGGTGCCGCCCACGGAGGTGTCGGCGGTGGAGACGCCGCAGGCGGCGAGCAGGAGGGTGAGCGGGAGCAGCAGGGCGGGGGTGACGCGCCGGATGGTGTCCATGGTGGTCCGTCGTCCTTCTCGTGGGGGCGGGTCAGGCCGCTTCGCCCGACGCCGGCGTGTCCACGCCGAGTTCGGCCAGCAGCCGGGAGCGCAGGGCGGTGAAGCGGTGGTCGCCGGCGTCGCGGGGACGGGGCAGGGCGACCGGGGTGTCGTGGGCGATGATCCCGTCCCGCATGACCAGGGCGCGGTCGGCCAGGAGTAGGGCCTCGTCCACGTCGTGCGTGACGAGCAGGACCGCGCAGCCGCGGCGCTGCCACAGCTCGGCGACGAGGCGCTGCGCCTTGATGCGGGTCAGCGCGTCGAGCGCGCCGAACGGCTCGTCGAGCAGCAGCAGATCGGGCTCACGGACCAGGGCCCGGGCGAGCGAGGCGCGCTGGGCCTCACCGCCCGACAGCGTCTTCGGCCAGGCGCCGGACCGCTCCCGCAGGCCGACCTCCTCCAACGCGGCCTCCGCGAGTTCCCGTCGGGGCCGTCCCGGCAGCCCGAGCAGGACGTTGCGCCACACCCGCTTCCACGGCATGAGCCGCGGAGCCTGGAAGGCGACCGCACGCCTCTCCGGTACCAGTACGGTGCCCGCCATCTCCCGGTCGAGCCCGGCGAGGACGCGCAGCAGCGTGCTCTTGCCGCAGCCGCTGCGGCCGAGCAGCGCGGTGAACTCGCCCGGCCGCAGCGTGAGGTCGAGGCCGTCGATGACGGGCCGGCCGCCGAAGGAGCGGGTCAGCCCCGCCACGCGCACGGCCGCGGGACCGCCCGCGGCGGGCGGGATGTCGTGGCTCACTGGCCGGTGAAGGTCGGTCGCCATTGCAGCAGCAGCCTTTCGAGAGCACGGACGACGATGTCGGCGGTGAGGCCGAGGAAGGCGTAGACGACGAGGCAGACCACGATCACGTCGGTCCGCAGGAAGTCCCGCGCCTGGGTCATCAGGAAGCCGATCCCGTCGGAGGCGTTGATCTGCTCCCCGAAGACCAGGGCGAGCCATGCGGTCGCCAGCGAGTAGCGCAGCCCCGTCATCGCGCCGGGCAGCGCACCCGGCAGGACGACGTGCCGGACCAGCGCCGGGCGGGACAACCCGAGCGAGGTACCCGCCTCGATCAGTTGCTCGTCGACACCGCGGATCCCCGCGTAGACGTTGAGGTAGAGGTGGAAGGCGACGCCGAGCGCGATGAGGGTCACCTTCGGGGCCTCGCCGATCCCCAGCCAGATGATGAACAGCGGGATCAGCCCGACGAACGGCACTGCGCGCAGCATCTGCACGCTCGCGTCGACCAGGTCCTCGCCCAGACGGGACAGCCCGGACAGCAGAGCCAGCGTGATGCCGGCCGCGCCGCCGAGGAGCAGCCCGACCACCACGCGCTGGAGAGACACCGCCATGGCGGACCCGAGTTGACCGCTCGTCACGAGCTCGGCCGCCGTGCCGGCGATGGTGCCCGGCGAGGCCAGCACCTCGGGCCGCAGCACACCGGTCGCACTGAGCAGCTGCCACGCCGCGAGCAGCAGCAGCGGGCCCGTGGTGCGCCGCAGCCAGCGGGGCAGCGAGCGGCGCCGGGCGGAGACCGGGACCACGGGCCGCAGTTCGGGGGCGGCCGCGGACGGGACGGCAGAAGGGAGGTCCGGTGGGACGTCAGCCGATACAGGGGATATGTCCGGTGGCGCTTTGCTGATGCTCATGAGAAGGCTCCACATGGGGGAGGCGGCGAGCGGGCACGCACGCTCCTCCGACGCGCGACCGGTCAGGCGCAGGCGAGGGCGCTACGACTCGTCACGGGAACGCGTACGGGGGCGTTGCGGGAAGGGCGCACAGGCGCGGATGGCACGCGGGACGAAAGGCGTGCGAAAAGGTGGGGAAGCGTCAGCAGCCGCGGCGACAGGCGGCGGAGGCCACCCGCAGCAGGTCGATGTGACCGCGCGTGGTGAGAAGAACGGGACGCGACATGTGGACGACCGTAGCCAGGCCGTCCAGATGGCGTCAACGGCGTCTCGGCCCTCGGAACGCCTTCGGAACGCCTTGGGAACGTTTTAGGAACGCCTTCGGCCGCCCTCCGACCGCCTTGGGAACGCCGGCGGCCACCCCGGAACGCGCGGGCCCGCGGCGTGGGCCACCATGGTCACATGGCCGACGCATTCTCCACCCGCACCATCGACGTCACCACCGGCAGCCGGGAGACGGTCCACGATCTGACCGGCGCCTGCGCCGACTTCCTCGACGACGTCTCCCTCGGACGTGACGGGCTGCTGAACGTGTTCGTCCCGCACGCCACCGCCGGGATCGCCGTCATCGAGACCGGCGCGGGCAGCGACGACGACCTGCTGGCGGCCCTCCACGACCTGCTCCCCGCCGACGACCGCTGGCGCCACCGCCACGGCAGTCCCGGTCACGGCCGCGACCACGTGCTGCCCGCCGTCGTCCCGCCGCACGCCACGCTCCCGGTGGTCGGCGGCCGGCTCGAACTGGGCACCTGGCAGTCCGTCGTCCTGGTCGACACCAACCGCGACAACCCCCGGCGCCAGGTACGGCTGAGCTTCCTGGGGTGACCGCCGCGCGACCCGGCCGTCCGGCCGTCAGGCCGTCAGCCACTCCATGACCGCCCGCGCGTCGAAGGCGCTCTGCCCGCCGCGCACCAGCAGACCGGCCGTCGCGAAGGCGGGGTCGTCGGCCTGCACGGCCAGGTACGGGACGGCCACGCACCGCATGCCCGCCCGGTGCGCGGCCTCCGCGCCCGGCGGCGCGTCCTCGACGACCACGCAGTCCGCCGGGTTCACGTCGAGCCGGGCCGCCGCCTCCAGGAAGACGTCCGGGGCGGGCTTGCCGCGCTCGACCTCCTCCGCGGAGACCACGGTCGTCAGCAGGGCGTCCAGCCCGGTGCCGGCCAGCACCGCGCGTATCGCCTCCCGCGAGGAGCCCGAGGCCACCGCCATGGGGTGCCCGGCCTTCGCCAGCAGCTCGACGAACTCCCGCATCCGCGGGAACACCTCGGTGGCGCCGCGGGCCAGCCCCAGGTAGAGCCGGTTCTTGCCGTCCAGCAGCTCCTGGACGGACGCCGACAGGGCGTACTCCTCGCGCAGGGCCTCCAGCGTCTCCTTGGTGCCGATGCCGATGAAGCGCCGGTGCTGCTCCCAGGTGAAGTCGTCCACGCCGTGCGCGGCCAGCAGCCCGCGGCCCGCCTCGAAGTAGTTGGGCTCGCTGTCCACGAGGGTGCCGTCGAGGTCGAATATCACTGCGGGGAGCGTCATGCCACCAGCATGCCAAGCCGGTCGTCACGGCGTGCGCCCGGCCGCCGCGTCACGGCCGACCTCCCGCACCAGCGGCAGCATCCGCTGCGGGACCCGCTCGCGCAGCGCGACCTCCGTGCGGGTGCGCACCACACCCGGCACCTGGACCAGGCGCTGGATCACGTCCTCCAGGTGCGCGGCGTCCCGGGCGACCACCCGGGTGAGCAGGTCGCCGCCGCCGGTGATCGAGAACGCCTCGATGATCTCGGGTACCGCGGCCAGGGCCCGGCCCGTGGCGTCCAGATGGCCCTGCGTCACCTCCAGGTGGACGAAGGCCAGCACCCGGTACCCCAGGGCCTCCGGCGAGAGCCGCGGGCCGTACCCGGTGATCACCCCGTCCCGTTCCAGCCGGTCCAGCCGCGCCTGCAGGGTTCCGCGCGCCACACCCAGGATGCGGGCGTACTCGCGGACGCTGGTGCGCGGCTGTTCCAGCAGCAGGGCCAGGATCCGGGCGTCCAGCTCGTCGGCGGGCACGGGCCGCGGCCTCCTCGGGGTCCGGGGGCGGTGGGGAGGGCCCGACGCTGCCGACGGCCCGTGCGCGCCGCTCAGAGCAGGTCGTCGATGGTGATCGGCAGGTCGCGGATGCGCTTTCCGGTGGCGTGGTACACGGCGTTGGCGATGGCGGGCGCGATGCCCACCAGGCCGACCTCGCCGACGCCCTTGGTGCCGGTCGGCGTGCCGCGGTCGGGTTCACCGACGAAGATCACGTCCAGCTCCGGGATGTCGGCGTTCACGGCGACGAGGTAGTCGCCGAACGTCCCGTTGGCGATGCGGCCGGTGCGCGGGTCGGTGACGGTGTCCTCGAACAGGGCCATGCCGATCCCGCCGACCGTCCCGCCGATGATCTGGCTCCTGGCCGTCTTCTCGTTGAGGATGCGGCCGCCGTCGATCGCGGACACCACCCGGGCGACCCGGACGATGCCCAGGTCCGCGTCGACACGCACCTCCACGAACTTCGCGCCGTAGGCCCCGGCCGGGGACATGCCGATCTCCGCCGCGTCCGGCGGTTTGCTGCTCCCGGTCGCCGTGAGCTGCGCCAGGCCGTGCCGGGCCAGGATGTCGGCGTACGACTCCCCGCGGTCCGGGCGGCCGGCGAGGTGGACCCGGCCGCCGGAGGCCTCCACGTCCTCGGGCGAGGCGCCCAGCAGCGGCGAGTCGGCGTCCCCGCGGACGAGGTCCGCGAACAGCCCCACGAGCCTGCGGCACGCGTCGTGCACGGCGTTGCCGAGCGCACCGGTCAGCCCGGAGCCGCCCGCCATCATCGAGTCGGGCATGTCGGAGTCGCCGAGGTCGAAGCGGACCTTGTCCAGGGGAAGCCCGAGTTCCTCGGCGGACAGCTGAGCCATCACGGTGTACGTGCCCGTGCCGATGTCCGTCGCCGCGCTGCGCACGAACGCGCTCCCGTCGCGGTTGACGGTGGCCTCGGCCATGCACGGCGTCGCGAAGTACGGGAACATCGCGCTCGCCATGCCGTAGCCCACCAGCCAGTTGCCGTCGCGCATGGACCGCGGCTCCGGGTTCCGGTCGGCCCAGCCGAAGCGCCGCGCGCCGACCTCGTAGCACTCCAGGATCGCCTTGCCCGACCAGGGCAGCCCGTTGCGCGGGTCGACCTCGGTGTGGTTGTGGATCCGCAGCTCCAGCGGGTCCATGCGCAGGGTGTACGCCAGCTCGTCCATGGCCGACTCCAGCGCGAAGCTGCCCTGCGCCTCCGCCGGGGCGCGCATCGACGTCGGCACGGCGATGTTGAGCTTGGCCTGCTGGTCCCGGGTGATCACGTTGGGGCACCGGTAGGCGAAGGAGGTCCCGTGGGAGAACGGCTCGAAGTCGTTGTCCTCCATGCTCAGCGAGCTGAGGCTGCGGTGGTCGAGGGCCACCAGCGCGCCGTCGCGCGAGGCGCCCACGCTGAGCCACTGCACCCCGCTGGGCCGGTGCCCGATCGAGGTGAACATCTGCGGCCGGGTCAGTACGAGCTTCACCGGGCGCTTGGTCGTCCGGGCGGCCATTGCGGTGAGGATGACGTGCGGCCACGCCCGCAGCCCGGCGCCGAAGCCGCCGCCCACGTAGGGCACCAGCACCCGCACCGAGCTCTCGGGGATCCCGAAGACCATGGCGAGGGTGGTGCGCACCATCGACGGCCACTGGCTGGTGTCGTGGACGGTGAGGGTGTCCTCCTCCCACGCGGCGAGGGTGGCGAACAGCCCGAGCGGGTTGTTGGTGTTGTCCGCCGTGAAGTACGTGCCGCGCACGATGACGTCGGCGGCCTCCAGAGCGGCGGCGGCGTCGCCACGTGTGTGGTCCATCTTCCACGGGTCCACCAGGTGCTGCGCCCTCGGGTCCTGAAGGTCCAGCAGCGGCTCGGCGGCCTCGTACTCGGCGTGCACCAGCCGTGCCGCCGCGGCGGCCTGTTCCGGTGTCTCGGCCACCACGAAGGCGATGTGCTGGCCGTGGTGCATGACCCGGTCGTTGCGCAGCGGGGCGGGCGGTGCCTCGCCGAGCACCGTGGTGGGGCCGGTTCCGACCCGCGGGGCGTTCTCGTGGGTGAGCACCGAGATCACGCCGGGGGAGCGTTCCGCCTCCTCGGTGTCCATGCGGATGATCCGGCCCGCGGAGACGGTGCTCTGCACCAGGGCGCCGTAGGCCTGGCCGGGGACGCTGAAGTCCATCGGGTACGGCGCGGAGCCGGTGACCTTGCGCGGTCCGTCGACCCGGTTGACGCCCGCACCGACCAGCGGCCTGCTCTCGACCGTGCTCATGCCGTCACTCCTGACACTGTCTGCAGTTCGCGGACGAGGGTCCGGCGGGCCAGCGGCACCTTGAAGGCCGTGCCCGGCACGGTCCACGCGTCGCGCATCGTCGCCTCGGACGCGTCCTGGAACGTGGCCGACGTCGCGGGAGCGCCGGTCAGCACGTGCTCGGCCTCGTACGCCCGCCACGGTTTCGAGCCCACCCCGCCCAGCCCGACCCGGGCCTGACGGATCGTGCCGTCCTCCACCACCAGCACCACGGCGGCCGAGGTCAGCGCGAACTCGTACGACACCCGGTCGCGGACCTTGAGGTAACCCGAGCGGGCGGACGGCGGCGGGAGCGGGATCTCGACCTCGGTGATCAGCTCGGCGTGCTCCAGGACGTTCTCCCGCTCGGGGCTCTCGTCGGCCGTCACGTAGAACTCCGTCAGCGGGACGGTGCGCCGCCCCGACAGCCCCTGGATGTGCACGACCGCGTCCAGCGCCACGAGCGCGACGGCGAGGTCTGAGGCGTGCAGCGCGATGCAGTTCTCGTTCACGCCGAGCACGGCGTGCATCCTGGCCGCGCCCTGCACGGCCCCGCAGCCCGTGCCCGGTGCGCGCTTGTTGCACTCGAGGACCGTCGGGTCGCGGAAGTAGCGGCAGCGGGTCCGCTGCAGCAGGTTGCCGCCGATGGTGGCCATGTTCCGCAGCTGCACCGACGCGCCCAGCAGGAGGGCCTCGCGCACCACCGGAAGCCGCTCGGCGACCGTGGCGTCGGCGGCCAGCTCCTCCATCGTGGCCAGTGCCCCCACGTGCAGCGACTCGCCGCGCCGCTCGATGCCGTGCAGCGGTAGCCGGGTGATGTCGATCAGCGTCGGCGGCTCCAGGACCCCGTCCTTCATCAGGTCCAGCTGGGTCGTGCCGCCCGCGAGGCAGGACGCCGACGGGTCCTCCGCCAGCATCCGCACGACCTCCTGGGTGTCGGTGGCCCGTACGTAGTCAAAGGTGCGCATCGTAACCTCCGCCGGACGCCGCCTCGCGGACGGCGGCCACGATGTTGGGATAGGCGCCGCAGCGGCACAGGTTGCCGCTCATGAACTCCCGGATCTCCTCGTCGGAACCGGCCCGGCCCTCGGCCATCAGCGCCACCGCGGACATGATCTGCCCGGGGGTGCAGAAACCGCACTGGAAGCCGTCGTGGTCCATGAACGCCCGCTGCACCGGGTGCGGCCCCTCCGCGCCGGCGACACCCTCGATGGTGGTGATCGCCCGGCCCTCGGCCTGGGCGGCCAGTGTCAGGCAGGCCAGCACTCTCCTGCCGTCGAGATGGACCGTGCACGCTCCGCAGGCTCCCTGGTCGCATCCCTTCTTGGTGCCCGTCAGGCCCAGCCGGTCCCGCAGCGCGTCCAGCAGTGTGACCCGGGTGTCCAGGCGCAGGGTGTACGACCGGCCATTGACGTCGAGTGTCACGACCCTCTCGGTGGTTCCGGGACGGTCCACGTCCCGCTCGCTCGCCACGTCCCTCATCGCGTCCTCCTCCGGACGGGTCGGGTACGACTCGAGCCCCTCCTGGGGCGGATCCGGTGAGTTGGTTCGTCAGGCGCCTTTAAAGGCGGGATCGACTTTTCGCGTCAATACGTCCGCCTTTCTCCTCAATATACGCCGAATGGGTGTTTCGGCATGGGCCAGTGGCCCGGCCCCGCCGCGGCCGCGCGATCTCCGGGTGGGCCAATGGCCCAGTGGACTCGCGCTCGGTTGAGCCATGGGCACCGGGGATGTTTTCCTGGGGGCGACGATGGCGTTGCGGGAGGCACGAGGCCCCGCAGCGCCTTTTCCATGCGCGGACACACGCCGTGACACGAACGAGGGGGCGGACGGGCACGTGGTGAGGCGGATGTTCATCGCACCGGACCCGGGGCGCACGCGGCTGCGCAGCGCCTCGCGCGCGGTTCTGGGCATCACGGGGGCGGTCGCCGCCGTGGCCATGGCCGGGCTGCCGCTCCCCGCCGTCGTGGTCGCCGGGCTCGCCGCGCTGCTCGCGCTGTTCGTGGTCACCGACCGGGACCCCGGCCGCCAGGCCGTGACCACCGCGCTGATGCCCGCGGCGGGGTTTCCCGTCCTCGCGCTGGCCGCGTGGCTGCACCCGTACCCGGGCGCACGGGACGCGGCCTTCCTCGCGGTGGTCTTCGCCGGGGTCTACGCCCGCCGCTGGGGGCCGCGCGGCCACGCGCTGGGCGTCTTCGCCTTCATGATGTTCTTCATCGCCCAGTTCCTGCGGGCCGCTCCCGGACTGCTGCCGGAGCTGTACGGGGCCATGGGCCTCGGGCTCGGCTGCGCCGCCCTCGTCCGCTTCGGCCTGTGGTGCTACGAGCGCGGGGCCGTCCCGGCGCCGGCCGTCGCCCTGCCGCAGCCCCGGGGGCTGCGCCGCCCGACGACCCGGCAGGCGTTCCAGGCGGTGCTCGCGGGGGCCATCGCGGTGGCGGTGGGCCAGGTGCTGTCCGAGGACCGCTGGTACTGGGCCGTCGGCACGGCCTGGTGGATCTTCGTGAACACCACCTCGCGGGGCGAGACCCTCGTTCGCGGCTTCCGCCGCGTCCTGGGCACGGTCACCGGCATCGCCGCGGGGCTCGCCGTGGCGCTCCCGCTGCACGGGGCGCCCGCGCCGACGGCGGCGCTCGTCGCCGTCTGCGTCTTCGGGATCTTCTACACCGCCCCGGTCTCGTACAGCTGGATGATGTTCTTCGTGACGGTCATGGCGGGGCTGCTCTACGGCCTGCTCGGCATCCTCCACCCCGGACTGCTCGCCCTGCGGCTGGGGGAGACCGCCGTCGGTGCCCTGGGCGCGGTCGTCGCCGTCCTCGTGGTGCTGCCGGTGAGCACGCACGCGGCGACCGACGACTGGATCCGCCGCGCGCTCCACGCGGTCCGCGCGTTCGCCGGCGAGGCCGCCCGCCACCTCGCCGGCGGGCCCGGAGACGACCTCGCCCGCCACGTGACGGAACTCGACGTCCTCCTGGAGCGGGTACGGGCCACCGTCGCCCCGCTGGTGCACCCCCTCAGCCCGCTGCGCCGCCGCAAGGCCCGCGCCCGTACCGTCCTCGCCCTGCTCGACGAGTGCGCCCGCCAGGTCCGCGGCCTCGCGGAGGTCGTGGCGGACCCGCACGCCTGCCACGACGAACGCCTCACCGCGGCCTGCCTGCGTGTCGAGATCGCCGTGCGGCGACTGGTGCCCCCGGACGCGGCCGGGAGCGTGACCCCGGCGCCCGGTGCGGCCGTACGCGAGAGCGCGGGGCCGCATCCGCACGCCGACCGGGCGCTGGAGCACCTGCGCGGCCTCGAGACGGCCCTGGCCGGTCTGGCCGTTCCCCTGGGCGCCTCCGCGCGCCCGGAGCCGTCGGCCGGGACCGCCTGAGCCGCTGCGGGCCCGCCGCCGTGTCGCGACCGCCGTGCGGCGTCCGGTGCCGCGTGCGGGGAGCGTTCTCGCCGGGCGGAGACCCATCGGCGGCGCCGGGGCGTGCGTTCCGGGCTCATGTGCGCCCCCGGCCGATCGGGACCGGTCGCGGTCGTCATGTGACCGGATTGTGTCCGATCTGGGTCGTGATGTCGTCAATTCACCTGATGAGACGTCCTGTTCGGCCCGGCGTGCCAGGATGACTGACTCCGGACGAGCGGCGGGGCCGATCCCGTCTCGTGCCGTATCCGCGGGCCGTGAGGGAAACGGTTCGCCGTGAGGGAAACGGTTTGTGCAGGGCGGTCTTGGGGGTGCCAGGCGTGCTGAGATTTCTGCGCCGTACCGGGGGGAAGAACGAACGGCGTGCCGGGCCGGGCCGCGTCCCGCCCGCGGCGGAGCACGCGCGGATGGACGGCCCGGAGCCACTGGCCGGGTGCCCCGCGGGGCACCCGCAGGCCGTGGACGAGGGCGGCGAGACGCCGCGTCCCGATGAGGTGGCGGCGACCTGCCCGGTCGAAGGCGCCGCAGGTCGAGACGGGACGATGGCGAGCACCGTCCGGCACAAGGAGGTGGACGTCCGCGCGCTGGCCACCGACTTCCTGCGGCAGTACCACAGCGAGCTCCCCAGCGTCGCGGGCGACCCGCGGCAGCGGCTGGCCGCGGTGCTCGCCGAGATCGACGCGACGGGCACCTACCGGCACACGCACGAGGAACTCGTCTTCGGCGCGCGCGTCGCCTGGCGGAACAGCAACCGCTGCATAGGGCGGCTGTACTGGAACTCCCTGCAGGTCCGCGACCGCCGCCACGTCGCCACGGCGCGCGGGGTGGCACTGGAGGCCGCCGCCCACCTGAGGGTCGCGACCAACGGAGGGCGCATCCGCCCGGTGGTCACCGTCTTCGCCCCGGACACCCCGGACCGTCCCGGCCCGAGGATCTGGAACGACCAGCTCATCCGCTACGCCGGCTACGCCCGGCCCGACGGCGGGGTGCTGGGCGACCCGGGCAACACCGGCATCACCGAAGTGGCCCGGCGACTGGGCTGGTCCGGCGGTCCCGGCACGCCCTTCGACATCCTGCCGCTGGTCGTGCAGGGCGGGGCCGAGCCGCCGCGCCACTTCACGCTGCCCGCCGACGCCGTGCTGGAGGTGCCGATCGTGCACCCGGAGCTCGACTGGCTGGCGGAGTGGGGCCTGCGCTGGCACGCCGTCCCGGCCATCTCCTCCATGTGCCTGGAGATCGGTGGCGTCTGCTACCCGGCTGCCCCCTTCAACGGCTGGTACATGGGCACCGAGATAGGCGCCCGCAACTTCGCCGACACCGACCGCTACGACCTCCTGCCGCGCTTCGCCGACCGGCTCGGCCTGGACACCGGCAGCGACCGCTCGCTCTGGCGCGACCGCGCCCTGGTCGAGCTCAACCGGGCGGTGCTGCACTCCTTCGACCGCGTCGGCGCCAGTATCACCGACCACCACACCGAGTCCCGGCGCTTCCTCGCCCACATCGAACGGGAGGAGCGCAAGGGCCGTCCGGTGCCCGCCGACTGGTCGTGGATCGTGCCGCCCATCTCCGGCTCGGCCACCGGCGTCTTCCACCGCTACTACGACACCGGCGACCTGACGCCCGCCTACGTCCACCACCCCGAGTCGCTCGCCCTCGCCCGCGGCGAGACGCTGGTGTGACGGGGGCAACGGGATCGGTTTCCGGCCACTGCGTTACTCTCAGCCGCCGTACAGACAACCTGCGGAAGAGGTACGGCAGTGGCCGGGCACGTTTACATCGGGTCGTTCACCTCGGCGGGCGGCAAGGGACTGACCACCGCCGCCGTCGACCCCGATTCGGGAGCGCTGACGGTGCTGCGCACCGACTCCGCGGTGGGGGACCCGTCCTTCCTCGTGCTCTCCGAGGACCGCGGCCTGCTGTACACCGTCAGCGAGCACCCCGAGGACGGCGGCGCGGCCGTGTTCTCACTGGGCGACCCCGCCCGCCCCGAACCGCTGGGCGCCACAGTGCCGGTGGGCGGCGGCGCGCCCACCCACCTGTGCCTGCACCGGGGACACCTGCTCACCGCCAACTACGCCTCCGGCACCGTCAGCGTGCTGCCGGTCGACGAGCGCGGCGCGCTCGGCGGGCCGCGCCACGTCCTGGAGCACGAGGGCGACGGCCCCGACCCGGAGCGGCAGGAGGGCCCGCACGCCCACATGGTGCTGCCCGACCCCTCCGGGCGCTGGGTGCTGACCGTGGACCTCGGCACGGACTCCGTACGTGTCTGCGAACTCGACGCGGACAGCGGTGAGTTGGAGGTGGAACGCGAGATGGGCCTGCGCTCCGGCAGCGGACCGCGCCACCTGACCTTCCACCCGCGCGGGGACCGCGCCTACGTCATGAACGAGCTGGACTCCGTGGTGACGGTCTGTCACTGGGAAGCGGAGGCGGGCCGTCTGAAGCCCGTCGCCGAGGTCTGCGTGCTGCCCGCGGACGCCTCCGGCCCGAACTACCCCTCCGAGCTGGTCGTCTCCCCCGACGGCCGGTTCGCCTGGGCCGCCAACCGCGGGCACAACAGCATCGCCGTGCTGTCCGTCGACGCCGGCGGTGACCGGCTGGAACTGCTGGAGACCGTGGACTGCGGCGGCGACTGGCCGCGCCATCTGACCCTCGACCCCTCCGGGAAGCGGCTCTACGCGGCCAACGAGCGCTCCGGCGACGTCAGCTGGTTCGACGTGGACCCGGCCACCGGCACGCCGAAGCTCGCGGGCTCGGTTCCCGTGCCGGCCGCGTCCTGCGTGGTCTTCGGCTGACGGCGGCGGCATGCCCGTACGCGCAACGGCGTGGTGGCCGGCCCCGGGATGCCGGGGCGGCCACCACGCCGTCGTCGTCGAGGCCCGCGGGTTCAGCCCAGCGGAGCGCCCTGCGACGGCTGGGCGATGCCCAGGGACGCGGTGTACGTGGAGACGACCAGCTTGCCGATGGCCGGGTAGGGGCCCAGCGCGTCGGCCGCGGAGCAGTCGGCCTCCTTGGCGGCGTCGTGCAGCACCTCGGGGGCGACCTCGGGACCGACCACGTACGGCGCGAGCGCGAGCGTGGTCGAGCCGGAGGAGCGCAGCTGCTCGGCGGCCCCGGCGACCGAGCCCTCGATGTCCAGAGCGGCGGCCAGCACCGGCACCGCGAGACGCGCGGCCAGCAGCAGACCGGTCACCCCCGCAGCCTGGACGGCCTCCTCGCCACCCACGGTGGCCAGGATGATGCCGTCGGCGGCCGTGGCCACCGTGAACAGGCGGGCGCGGTCGGCGCGGGCCAGGCCGGCCTCGGAGAGACGCACGTGCAGCGCCTCCGCCAGCAGCGGGTGGGGGCCGAGCACGTCGGTCACCTCCGCCGCGGAACGGCTGTCCGCCACGGCCTGGCGCAGCCGGCGCATCACCGAGGCCTCGGGGCCTGCCAGCAGGGGGACCACGACGGCCGCGGGGGCCTGGTCACCGCGCTCGGTGGCGGCCTGGGCCAGCACGGACTCGAGAGTCGGGTACTCCTCGCCGTCGCCGTCGACGTAGCCGATACGCGGGTCGAGTCCGGAGAGCTCGATGCGGGCGATGCTGACGATCTCCTCCGCGAGACTGCGTATCGCGGAGGAGGGGGTGCCGGGCACGGCGAGGACTAGCGCGGGTGCACCCTCGGGCGCGGTCAGCGGTTCCGGCCGCCGGTGCCGCCCGGGCTGGCGGGGGCGGGGCATACGAACGGGCAGGCCGGGTGCGGGGCCTTCGGCAGTGCTCATGGCGAGGCATGCTAGTGCCTTTGCGCGCTCGGTTGTTCGGGCGGGTCCATCGCAGGGGTTACCTGTCCGGTTCTGTCCTGATACGGTGCCGGGTCCGCACGCCCCGGCACCGTATGCGTGCCACGATCAGCCGAGTCCGCGCGAGTCCTGCTTGAGGGCGGTGTCCACGGTCAGGGCGGAGGCGACGACCATGCTCAGCAGGGGGTCCGGCAGTTGCCGGTGGATCTGCAGCACGTAGTTGTCGGCGGTGGTGAACATCGTCTTCGCCAGGCCCTCCCAGGTCTTGGTGATCCGGGCGACCTCGGTGTCGGTGTGGTCGACGATGGCGAAGTTCCAGGCGCGCCAGTTCTCGGCCTTGATCGCCCCGATCTTCTGGCCGTTCACCTCGAAGGCGAAGTTGATCTTGCCGATGGCGTTCTGCTGGACGATCTCGCCGAGCGTCATGCCGTCGGCGCGCTGCACGATCACCTTGGACTTGATGAACTTCGCCGGACGCGTCAGCAGCAGCTGCGGCTGTCCGTGCGCGTCACGGACCTCCAAGCGCACCGACAGGAACTGGTCGACGCTCGCGACGAAGCGCAGCACCTTCCGCGCGGTGCTCTGGCCGACCTGGAGCACCGAGCCGAGCTGGCGCCCCTGCTGGTCGAAGACGCTGTACTCGTTGTTCAGCTCGATGAGCTTGGCTTTCTGGTTGACCACCAGGACGGGCTCGCTGAAGAGCGTTCCCCCACCCGGGCCGGTGGGGGCGACGCCCGCCTGCTGCTGCACCTGGCGCTGGATGCGCGAGGGGTCGGCGCCCCCGTCGACGCCCAGTTCCCAGGGGTTCTCCTTGGGCTGCGGCGGGACCTGCGCGCCGCCCGGGTGGGTGTGCTCCGTCCACTGGGAGCCGTCCCAGTAGCGCAGCAGGTTCTGCGTGCCGTGCGGGTCCGGGTACCAGCCCGCCGGAGTGTTCGATTGCGTCGTCACCCGGGCAGGGTAACGGCTGCCTCTGTCAGGGCAGCCGCCAGTCCACCGGATTCGCGCCCTGCCGCGCCAGGAGGTCGTTGGCCCGGCTGAACGGACGCGAACCGAAGAAGCCGCGGTCGGCCGACATGGGAGAGGGGTGGGCGGACTCGACCGCAGGAAGACTCCCCAGCAGCGGGCGAAGCTTGCGCGCGTCGGAGCCCCACAGGATGGACACCAGCGGCTTGCCGCGCGCGACGAGCGCGCGCATGGCCTGCTCGGTGACCTCCTCCCAGCCCCTGCCGCGGTGTCCTCCGGGCTTGCGGGGTGCGGTGGTGAGCGCCCTGTTGAGCAACAGGACGCCCTGCCGCGTCCAGGGGGTCAGGTCGCCGTTGGAGGGCCGGGGCAGGCCGAGGTCGGTGTTCAGCTCCCGGTAGATGTTCTCCAGGCTGCCGGGCAGCGGCCGCACCTCCGGGGCCACCGAGAACGACAGCCCGACGGCGTGCCCCGGGGTGGGATACGGGTCCTGGCCCACGATGAGCACCCTGACGTCGTCGAAGGGCTGCTGGAACGCGCGCAGCACGTTCGCCCCCGACGGCACGTAGGTGCGGCCCGCGGCTATCTCGGCGCGCAGGAAGTCGCCCATTTCGGCGATCTTCCCGGCGACCGGCTCCAGCGCCTTGGCCCAGCCCTCTTCGACGATCTCGTTCAACGGTCGTGCTGCCACGGGGAGTCACTCTAGTGGCTCGCACCGACAGTCAGACCACGGCCGCCCTCACGCACAGCACGTCAGGCAGGTGCGAGACCACGAGCCGCCAGCTGTCGCCCTCGTCGGAGCTGGCGTACACCTCGCCGTTGCGGTTGCCGAAGTACACGCCGACCGGGTCTGCGTCGTCGGTGCGCAGCGCGTCGCGCAGGACCACGCCGTAGTGGTCCTCCGCGGGCAGGCCGGCGGACAGGGCGGTCCACGAGGCCCCCGCGTCCTCGGTGCGGTAGACCCGGCAGCGGTAGTCGGGCTGGTAGCGGTCGCTGCCGTCGTTGACCGGGGAGACGTACGCGACACCGCCCCGGCGGGGGTGGGTGGTGACCGCGAAGCCGAAGTCCGCGGGCAGGCCCTTGCCGATCTCCGTCCACGCCGCGCCGGCGTCGTCGCTGCGGTAGACCCCGCCGTGGTTCTGCAGATACAGCCGGTCCGGGTCCTCCGCGTCGCGGGCGATCTTGTGCACGCACTGGCCGAACTCCGGGTAGGGGCCAGGCAGGAACTCCGCCTTGAGCCCGGTGTTGGACGACGTCCAGCTCGCGCCGCCGTCGGACGAGCGGTAGACGCCGCCGGAGGAGACGGCCGCGATCACCGCGTCGGCGTCGCGCGGATCGGTGACCACCGTGTGCACCGCCTGCCCGCCGAATCCGGCGCCCCACAGCTCCCGCTGCGGGTGCTCCCACAGGCTCCGCACGAACTCGAAGGTCACCCCGCCGTCGTCGGAGCGGAAGAGCGCGCCCGGTTCCGTGCCGGCCCACACCAGGTCCGGGGCGCCGGTGCCGGCGGGCTGGATCTGCCAGACGCGCTCCAGCGAGGTGTCCGTGTCCTTGGGGAACCGCACCGCGGGCCGCGCCGGCTCCTCCCAACTGCGCCCGAGGTCGTCGGAGCGGAAGACCGAGGGGCCCCAGTGCGAGCTGTCCGCGCCGACCAGCAGCCGGGGCACTGCCCGGCGCGTGTCGATGCCGACCGAGTACACCGCCTGCATGGGGAAGTGCGGTCCGGTCAGCTCCCACGTGCCGGCGCCGCCCCGCCGTCCCAGGAACAGTCCTTTGCGTGTGCCGATCGCGAGTACGACGTCGTCCATGACGCACCATCTCCGAACTACGGGAATGTGTCCTGTCTCACAGATTCTGCACCGCCCCACCGACAACGGGGACCGCGGCGCGCGTTTCCCCAGGGAAGGGGGGCCGCGCCCGGCCGCGGGCGGGCGGTGCCCCGTACGTGGAACGGGCGGCCAGGCGGTCACCGTCCGCGGACCCGTCGGCCTTATTCCGGCCCCCGGGATCCGGATGGCAGATCTGCGGTCGAGCCGGGAGAGTCCTCTTCCGGGTGCTCCGGGTGCTCCGGGGGGCCGGCGTGGTCACCCGGAATCACCGGGGCACGTCCAAGACGAACGCGCTGCGCCGCGCCGGCCTAGAGGCGCTCCTCCCCGGGCTCGTGGACGGCGTCCTCGCCGCCGCCGACCGGCAGGACGGGCGGCCCGGCGGGGTCGGCGGCCTCGTCCGCGCCTGAACCGGGGCCGCCGGGCAGGTGGTTGAAGAGCAGGTTCAGCGCGATCGCGGTGATGCACCCCGCGCTGATCCCGCTGTCCATCACCGTCTGGAACCAGTCGGGGAAGGCGTCGTACACATCCGGGACGCCGACCGGCAGCAGTCCGACCGCGACCGACACCGCCACCACGGTCAGATTGCCGTTGCCGTGGAAGTCGACGGTGGACAGGGTCCGCACCCCGCTCGCCGCCACCGTCCCGAACATCACCAGGCCCGCGCCGCCCAGCACCGGCGCCGGGATCGCCGCGACCACGGCGCCCAGTTTGGGCAGCAGCCCCAGCAGCACGAGGATGCCGCCCGCGGTCGCCACCACCCAGCGGCTGCGTACCCGGGTCATCCCCACCAGGCCCACGTTCTGGGCGTAGGCGGTGTACGGGAAGGTGTTGAAGACCCCGCCGAGCACGGTCGACACGCCGTCGGCGCGCAGCCCGTCCGCGAGCCGCCGCGGCTCCACGTGGCGGCCGGTCAGCTCGCCCACGGCGATGATGTCGCCGGTCGTCTCGGTCATCGTCACCAGGGCCACGACGAGCATGGAGGCGATCGCCGCGCCCTGGAAGTCGGGCGTGCCGAAGTGGAACGGCGTGCTGATCCCGACCCAGTCGGCGTCGCCGACCGCGCCGAAGTCGGTGAAGCCCAGCGGCACGGCCGCCAGGGTGCCCAGCACGATGCCCGCCAGGACCGCGATGCGTGCGACGGCAGGGGGCGCGAAGCGCTGCACCAGCAGGACGGCCACGAGCACCGCGGCAGCCAGCCCGATGTTCCGCGGCGCCCCGAAGTCGGCCGAACCCACCCCTCCCGCGGCCCAGTTGCCCGCCACCGGCAGCAGGCTGAGCCCGATGACCAGGATCACGGTGCCGGTCACCAGCGGTGGGAAGAACCGCAGCAGCCGCCCGAAGACCGGTGCCAGCAGGACCATCGCCACTCCCGAGGCGATGACGGCGCCGTAGATCGCGGGGAGTCCGCCGTCCTGTCCGATCAGCACCATGGGCGCGACCGCCGCGAAGGTGCAGCCCTGCATGATGGGCAGCCGGACACCGAACCGCCACCAGCCCACGCACTGCAGCAGCGTGGCGATGCCGCACACCAGCAGGTCCGCCGTGATCAGGTAGGCGAGGTCGGCGGGCGGCAGCTTCAGCGCACCGCCGACGATGAGCGGCACGGCCACCGCGCCGGCGTACATCGCCAGCACGTGCTGCAGCCCGAACGCCCCGAGCTGGACGGCGGGCAGGACCTCGTCGACGGGATGGACGGCGGGACGGTGCGGCGGCGTCGCCATGGGCAGCTCCTCGAACGCGGCGCGGGTGAGCGGGGGAACGACGAGGCAGTTGCCCGACGAGGCAGTTGCCCGGGACCCCGGTGGGCGTGAACGGCCTGTTGATCGCGGAGGGGCTTCATTCGCTCCCCGCGGGTCTCAGCCCGTGGGGCGTGCGGCCGCCAACAGCCCTTCCCAGTCGGGGATCTTCACGGTCGCGCGGTCCAGCGACCGGCCCAGCGCCGCCTCGGCGGCCTCGATGGCCTCCCACCCGGTCCACTCCACCGGGTCCTGCCCCAGTGCCCGAAGCCCCTCCAGCGGATCGGCGGCCGTGGTGCGGCGGGCCAGCAGTTCCCGCGCGTCGGCGACCAGGGCCGCCGCCGTCTGCTTGGCGCAGGGCCGGTTGGTGCCGATGACCCCGGTCGGCCCGCGCTTGATCCAGCCGGCGACGTACTCTCCGGGCGAGGGCACACCACCGCGCAGCACACGGCCCTCCTCGTTGGGCACGATGCCGAGCCGGTCGTCGAAGGGCAGCCCCTCCAGCGGGACGCCGCGGTAACCGACCGACCGCAGCACCAGTTGGGCGTCGATGTCCTCCAGGACACCGGTGCCCCGCACCCCGCCCCGCCCGTCCGGAGCGGTCCGCTCGAACCGCACCCCCGTCACCCCGTCCTCACCGAGCACCGCCACCGGTCGCAGGAAGAACCGCAGATGGATGCGGCGCCGCCGGCCCGCGGCCGGCCGGGAGGCCCAGCCGCGCAGCACCTCCACATTGCGCCGGGCGACCGGGACGAGCCCCTGCGGATCGGTGTACGCGGGGTCGAGCTCCAGCTCCTCGGGGCGTACGAGCACGTCGGCGTCGGGCAGGTCGCCGAGCTCGCGCAGCTCCTTGGTGGTGAATTTCGCCTGCGAGGGCCCGCGCCGCCCCACCATGTGGACGTCCGTGACGCGGCTGTCCGCCAGGGCCCGCAGTACTCCCTCGGGCACATCGGTGCGGCGCAGCTCCTCGGCGCCCCGGGCCAGGATGCGGGCCACGTCGACGGCGACGTTGCCGACCCCGACGACGACGGCGGAGCGGGCGTGCAGCGGGAAACCGTCGGGAGCCTCGTCGGGATGGGCGCTGTACCAGGAGACGAAGTGCGTGGCCGCGCAACTGCCGGGCAGGTCCTCCCCGGGCACGCCCAGCCGGCGGTCGGTCGCGGCGCCGAAGCAGTACACCACCGCGTGGTACAGCCCCAGCAGGGCCCGCGGGGACAGCCCCGGACCCCCGACGGTCACATCGCCCAGGAAGCGGATCCGGGGGTCCTCCAGGACGCGCCGCAGCGTGCCCTGCAGGGATTTGATCTTCTCGTGGTCGGGGGCCACCCCGTACCGGACCAGCCCGTAGGGGCAGGGCAGCCGGTCGAGAACGTCGACGGAGACGTCCGGCACCGCCTCCTGGCGGGTCAGCGCCTCGGCCGTATACACCCCGCTGGGACCTGAACCGACGACTGCCACACGCAGCACGGGCGCCTCCCCTTCGGCGAGGGTTGGGTTCACCTCGGCGGCCCGTGTGCCGCCCGGAGCGGGCGGGACGGGCGGCCACGTCCAGCATCGCACCGAGGGGCCGCCGGGGGGAGGGCACCGGAGCGTGTCGCGGTCCGGGATGTCAGCCCATGGCGCGCATCCGGGCGATCTCGGCGCTCTGCTGCGCGATCACGTCGTTCGCCCACTCGCCGACCTGGACGTTGCGGCCGTGCGTGAGCACGTCCGTGGCCATCGTCACCGCTCCGCGGTGGTGGGCGATCATCAGACGCAGGAACTGCCGGTCGAACTCGGCGCCGCGCGCCTCGCGCAGCGCGGCCAGCTGCGCCGCGGTCGCCATCCCGGGCATCGAGGCGTGGTCATGGTCGTGGGCGGTGCCGTGGGAGCCGCCGTTGGTCTTGAGCCAGGCCTCCATGACGTCGATCTCCGGGCCCTGCGCGGCGTCGATGCGTGCGGCGAGCGCCCGGACCTGCTCGCCCGAGGCGTGGCTGTCGGCGAGGGCGGTCATGACAAGCGCCTGCTGGTGGTGGGCGACCATGTTCGTCACATAGGTGAGGTCTGCCGGATTCGGGGAGTCGTCGGGCAGGGCCTTCGCCGCCTCGTCCCTGGAGAGCGTGGTGGCTTTCTCACCCGGTGCGCCCGGCGCGATGACCGAGGGCGCGGCGGACGCGGAATCGCTTCCGGAACCGCCATCGCAGCTGGTCAGGGCGAGTAGTAAGGAGGCGGTGAGGGCCAGCGCGGGCAGCGTCGCAACGCGATACGAGGAAAACACCAGTGCATTGTCATCTTTTGACGCGCACATGAGAAGGGCCATACTGCCGGGGTCCGCATGAAGTTCAATCGCGAACGGATACAAGGGAGGACGCGGTGAAGCGCTTACGTACAGCCCTCGCTCGCCCCGGACGACTGGCGACCCTGGCGGCCGCCGCCGTCACGTTGCTCGGACTGGCGGTCCCCGCCCCCGCCACGGCCGACGGGAGCATCCCGGGTGTCGACGAGGTCGTCACGAGCGCCAACGTCGAGCACCTGGTCAACATACCCAAGCAGTCCCTAGGGGGGTTCAACACCGACCTGGCGTTCCAGGGGAGATACGCCTTCGCGGGCAACTACGACGGCTTTGTCATCTACGACATCAGCCGTCCCACCAGCCCCAAGATGGTCAGCCAGGTCCTGTGCCCCGGATCCCAGAACGACATCTCGGTCTCGGGGAACCTGCTGGTTCTGTCCACCGACTCCTCGCGCTCCGACAACTCCTGCGCGAGCACGAGCCAGTCCGCCGCCGAGAAGTCCTCCTGGGAGGGCGTCAAGGTCTTCGACATCAGCGACAAGGCCAACCCGCGCTACGTCGCCGCCGTGGAGACCGCCTGCGGTTCCCACACCCACACCCTCGTGCCCGGCAAGCGCGACCTGTTCGTCTATGTGTCCTCCTACTCGCCCAGCGCCTCCTTCCCCGACTGCCAGCCGCCGCACGACGGCATCTCCGTGGTGAAGATCCCGCGCAACCACCCGGAGCAGGCTGCCGTCACGGCCTTCCCCGTCCTCTTCCCGGACGGCGGCAACCCGGGCGTCCCGCCCACCGACACCCAGGCCCGGGTCAGTGAGACCACCGGCTGCCACGACATCACCGCGTTCCCGAAGCTGAAGCTCGCCGCCGGCGCCTGCATGGGCGACGGCATCCTGATGGACATCTCCGACCCCGAGCGGCCGAAGGTCCTCGACCGTGTCCAGGACAACGTCAACTTCTCGTTCTGGCACTCGGCGACCTTCAACGAACGGGGCAACAAGGTCGTCTTCACCGACGAGCTGGGCGGTGGCGGCGGCGCCGAGTGCAACGCCGCGATCGGTCCGCAGCGCGGTGCCGACGGCATCTACGACATCGTCCGCAAGCACGGCAAGTCCAAGCTCGTCTTCCGCAACTACTACAAGATCCCGCGCCACCAGGCCGACACCGAGAACTGCGTCGCCCACAACGGGTCGCTCATCCCCGCCAAGGGCCGCGACATCATGGTCCAGGCCTGGTACCAGGGCGGCGTCTCCGTCTGGGACTTCACCGACTCCGCCCGACCCAAGGAGATCGGCTTCTTCGAGCGCGGCCCCATCTCGGCCGACACCCTGACGCTCGGCGGCTCCTGGAGCGCCTACTACTACAACGGTTACATCTACTCGAACGACATCGCCAAGGGCTTCGACGTCCTCAAGATCTCCGACCGGCGCACCGACAGCGCCCGGGGCATCCGGATCGCCGAGCTCAACGTCCAGACCCAGCCCGACTACCGCTGAGCGGTGCCGGGCAGCGGCGTTCCGCCGGGCGGCAGGTCGCCCGGCGGAACGCCGAGCTCCCAGGGCAGGCCGTACCGCTGGAACGCGTCGGCCCTCAGCCGCGCCAGCGGCATGGCCGCGCCGGGGATCAACTGCGCGAACACCCCGCCCATGAGCAGGGCCCGCAGCATCCGGTAGTCCTGCTCGGGGTCCGTCGAACCCCAGGCCCGTACGGCGCCCAGCAGCAGTTCGGCCAGGCGCTGCCGCTCCTCGCACTCGCTGAACCCCTCCGCCTGGAGGATCCCCGCCATGTGCGCCCGCATGACGACCGGATGGCGCACGGGCAGCGCCAGGATGGCGTCGATCGCCCGGGCCAGCACCTCGCGGCCGTCGGCGGGGGCGGGTTCCCGCCCCAGCGCCGCGGCCAGTTCGCAGTGCATCAGCCGGTGCGCGGCCGACTGCAGCAGCAACCGCTTGCCGGGGAAGTAGTACGACACCAGACCGCGTGCCGAGCCCGCGCGGTCGGCGATGTCCCCGAGCGTCGTGGCCTCGTACCCGCGTTCCTCCACCAGTTCGACGGTCGCCTGCAGAAGGCGCTCCCGTGAACGCCGGCGCATCGCTTCATTGACCGAAGGCCGCCGAGGGGACATGCTTTACTCCTGCGTTGACTGGCTCGGAGCCAATATACTCAGATCCGGCCCGGCGTGAGTGGCATGCTCATGCGGGTCACGGGGGTGAGGTGCATGTACCCGGCGGCGCGGGGGACCGCCGGGTACCGCATCTCCGCCGCCGGCTCACATTCCGTCAGGCGGTCAGGTCCAGCACCGGCAGCAGCCCCGACGGGCGTTGCTCCACGGGCAGGTGGTCCACCAGGTGCACCGCGCAGCCCAGCGCCGCCGCCCCGCCGTCCGCACGCCGGTCGTCCCCGACCATCGCGACGCGCTCCGGCGGCAGGCCCAGCCCCTCGCACGCGATGCGGAACAGCCGCGGATCCGGCTTCTTGACGCCGTGCTCGAAGCTCAGGACGAAGACGTCCACCAGCTCTTCCAGACCGTGGGCGCGGAACACCGGCCGCAGGTCCCAACCGATGTTGCTCACCACCGCCACCGGCACGCCCCGGTGCCGCAACTCCCCGAGCACCTCCCTCGCGTCCGGGTACGGCGACCAGGCGTCAGGCTCCATGTGCCGGTCGTACAGCGCCTCGTAGGCCTCCTCCCACGGCAGCTCCACCTGCCGCGCCAGCGCGGTGAACGCCGCGCGGTGGTGCTCCGCCGACAGATCCCGCTCCTGCCACAGCCGCTCCAGCCGCGCCGGCACGCGCTCCGGCGGCGCGCCGCCCGGAAGCCCGCCGGCCCGTTCCAGGCGCTCCGCGTAGGCCGCCAGTTCGCTCTCGCCGAGGGTGACCCCCAGCCGCTCCAGCACCGTGCCCAGCCAGCGCCGGGCGGGCTCGGCCCGCAGCAGCGTCCCGGAGAAGTCGAACATGTATCCCTTGATGGTCATGCCCGTCATCCTCCCCCGAACCGTCGGGCGGTACGGCGTCTCAGGCGGGCGGCCGGTCCGGTTCCCCGGTGCCCGTGCGCCAGGGTTCGCAGAGCGCGGCCGTGCCCGTGAGGACGGCCGCCGCGAGCAGCCAGCCGCCCAGGACGTCGGAGGGCCAGTGGACGCCGAGGTAGACGCGGGTGAAGCCGACGCCGACGACCGACACGAAGGCGACGGCGCAGGCGGCCACGAACCAAAGGGAGCGGGCCGGCACGCGCAGCAGCAGCCACAGCAGGGCGCCGCAGACGAGTGCGGCGGTCGTCGCGTGGCCGGAGGGGAAGGCGGCGAAGGCCGCCGAGTCGACGGGGTCGGGCCAGCGCGGGCGTTCCCGGCCGACGAGGGCCTTGGCGGCCTGCTGGATCACCCAGCCGAGGGTGCCGGCCAGCACCAGCCACAGGGCCTGGCGGTTCTCGCGCCGTACGAGCAGCCACACCACGGCCGCGAGCAGCAGCAGACGCATCGTCAGCGGATCCCAGACCCAGTCGGTGAGCACGCGGTTGAGCCGGGTCCAGCCGGAGTGCCGCACCGCGACGGCGTGCAGCTCCACCGTGAGGGCCCGGTCGGCGGCGAGCAGCGGCCCCCAGCGCGCCGCGACGAGCCCGAGCAGCAGCAGGAAGGCGGCGGAGGCCGCCGCGCACTGGCTCACACACGCGGTGCGCAGGGCGCGGTCGGGATCCCGGACGTCGGACGGTGCGGGAGGGGCGTGCATACAGCCGAGGCTACGTGAGCGCCCCGATTCCCGGGCCGAATGCCACGACCAACGGCACGACGGGGATCAGCAGCGCGCATGCGGAGGCATGGGCGCGGCCGAGGCGGGTGAGGCGGGGCGCCGGGTCCAGCAGCCGGTTGACGCGGACCGGGACCTGCGCGTCCGGCGCCGGACAGGGGCCGAACACACCGCGGTCCTCGTTGAGTTCGACCAGGGCCAGCGCGGTCGTGAGCCGCCCGAAGCGGCGTGAGGCGATGTCGTCGGCGGCGAGCTCGACGAGCCGGTGCACCTGGTCGCGGAACCCGGCGAAGACCGGCACCTGCGGGAACCCCGAGGCCAGTGCGCCGGCGCAGTGCAGCAGGACGTCGTGCCTGGCCCGCGCGTGGCCCTGCTCGTGGGCGAGTACCGAGTCGAGCTGACGCCCCTTCAGGCGGCGCAGCGCGGCCGTGGTGATGACCAGTTGCGGCCGGGGGCCGGTCAGCCACCAGGCGTCCGGACGCTCACTCTCCAGGACGACCAGCCGCTCGTCGGAGGCGGCGGCCTCACCGGGCAGCCGTGGCGAACGGGCCCGCAGTTCGGCGCGGCGTGCCCGCTGCCGGGCGCCGGCCCTGCGGATCTCGCGGGCGAGCATCGCCGCCGTCCAGACGCCGCCGCAGGCCAGCAGGACCGCCAGATAGCCCGCCCAGGGACCGTAGCCGGGCAGTTCGTAGGCGGCGACGACACCCCGGGGGGCGAAGGCGAACAGCCCCTCGCGCAGCCAGGTCCAGGTGGCGGAGGCGCTGAGGGCCATGGCCAGGAACAGGCACAGCAGAACCGCGCCGACCACGCACTGCCACACCCACAGGGCCAGCACCGGTTCCCGCTCGGGCCAGGCGGCGCGGGTGAGCAGGCGAGGGGCCATGGCGGCCGCCACCGCACCGAGCAGGAGCAGCACGAGCGGGACGGTCATGCCGCCACACTATGAGGGCGTCGCTCCGCACGGGTACGGTCTTCGAGGGGAAAGTGACGCGCCTCACTGCCGTCACAGGGTGAGGAGCATGGCGAACATCCCGATCGCCATGGACACGCGGCACGCCGAGGCCAGTTCGGGAGCGTGCGCCACCGGTACGGCGCCCCCCGCGGCCCCCGTACCCGCCGCGGCCACGGTGGCGGGGGCCGAGACCAGACGGACGCCCGCGGCCAGGACGTATATCGCGAAGTACGCCAGCAGCAGCCCGGTCGTAGCGGGCGTCCCGGCAGGGGCGTGGCCCGCGTGGGCCGCGCCGCCGACGGCGCCCGCCTCGGCCATGGCCACCGCCATGTAGACCATCGCCCCGGCGCCCACCGCGTGGTGCAGATGGTGCGCGTCGTGGCGGGCCAGCAGCAGCGCCCGTACCGCGGCGGCGCCGAAGACCAGGCCGAAGGCCGCGGCGGCCCACCGCGGCGGATCGAGGACCGACACCGGCACCGCCATCGCGGCCATGCCCATCCCCATCAGCGCCTCGGCGCGCGCCACCCGGCGCTCCTCGGGCCCGGTGCCGGGGCAGCCGAGCCGGGTGCGGAACAGGCAGTACGCCCCCGTGGCGGTGCCGAGCACCACGAGCAGCCAGGCCACCAGCGGTGGTCCGTGCATGAGCGGCCCTCCTTCGGCTCCTGCGCGGAGGATGCCCGGCCACGGCGGCGCATACTCCAGCGCACGGGCGTACCGGGGGAGCGCGGCGGGGCCGTACAGGGCCTCAGCTGCGGGCCCGCTGGGTGACGGCCACGCACACCAGGACCGCCAGCGCGGCCGGCCCGGTCAGCGCGCCCAGGTCCTCGCCGAGCAGCGCGGCCGCCCAGACGAGCGTCAGCAACGGCTGCGCGAGCTGCAACTGGCTGGCACGCGCGACGCCGATGGCGGCCATTCCCCGGTACCAGACCATCAGCCCGAGGAACTGGGATACCACCGAGACCCAGAGCAGCCCCGCCACCGCCTGCCCGCCGAGGTGCACCGGTTCGAGCGCGAGCGCGACCGCCGCCGCCGGCACCGTCAGGGGCAGCGCGCCGACCAGCGCCCACCCGATGACCTGCCAGCCCGGCATGACCGAGGCCAGCCGCCCGCCCTCGACGTAGCCGGCCGCGCAGACCAGCAGCGACGCGAAGAGGAAGAGGTCGCCCGTGGTCAGGGCTCCGCCGCCCTGCCAGAGGGCGAAGCCCACCACGACGGCACCGCCCGCGACGGCGGCGGACCAGAACGGCTTCGACGGGCGCGTCCATACGCGTACGGCGGCCAGCACCGCGGTCACCAGCGGCAGCGCGCCCACGACGACGGCGGCGTGCGAGGTGTCGGTGGTGCGCAGCGCCAGGGTGGTCAGCAGCGGGAAACCGAGGACGACACCGAGGGCCACGACCGCGAGCCCCGGCCAGTGCCGGCGGTCGGGCACCGGCACCCGCGCCGCGGTGAGACAGACGGCCGCCACGGCCGCGGCCAGCACGCCCCGGACGGTGGTGGCCGTCCAGGGGCCGAGCCCCGTGAGCGCCCAGTGCGTCGCGGGGAAGGTCAGGGAGAAGGCGGCGACGCCCAGTCCGGCGAGGGTGGTGCCGCCCGCACGGCTCCCGACCGCTATCGGCGGAACCGCAGTAGCGCTATTCTGTGCTGTCATGAATGACGGTAGCAGTTCTGGAAACCTCGCGGATACCCTGCGCGAGGAGCTTCACCGCTACTCACCGGGCGAGAAGCTGCCGTCGAGTCGTGTTCTCGTCGACCGCTTCGGCGTCAGCCCCGTCACGGTCTCCCGCGCCCTGGCCGCCCTCGCGGCCGAGGGGCTGGTCGTCACCCGGCCCGGCGCGGGCGCCTACCGTGCCCGCAGCGCCGCCGCCGGACCTCGGGCCGTCGACACCTCCTGGCAGCAGGTCGCCCTCACCGTCGAGGAGCAGCACGGCGAACCCGCGCCCAGGGTCGTCGACGCCTCCGGCGTGACCGCCAGCCTCGCCGTACCCCCGCCCGGGGTCATCGCCTTCAACGGCGGCTATCTGCATTCCTCGCTCCAGCCCGGCCAGGCCCTCGGTGCCGCCCTCGCCCGCGCCGCCCGCCGGCCCGGCGCCTGGGACATGCCGCCGCTGGAGGGGCTGACGGCACTGCGGGCCTGGTTCGCCCGCGAGGCGGGCGGCCCCGGCGGCGCCCTCGGCCCCGCCAACGTCCTCGTCACGGCGGGCGGCCAGGCCGCGCTCACCACCGCCCTGCGCGCGCTCGCCCCGCCCGGCTCGCCGGTGCTGGTCGAGTCGCCGACGTATCCCGGCGCCATGGCCGTCGCGCGCGCCGCCGGCCTGCGTCCCGTCCCCGTCCCCGTGGACGAGGACGGCGTGCGCCCCGAGCTGCTCGCCGACGCGTTCGCCGCCACCGGCGCCCGGGTCTTCTTCTGCCAGCCGCTCTTCCAGAACCCCACCGGGGCCGTCCTCGCCGCCGACCGCCGCCGCCGGATCACCGAGATCGCCCGCGCCGCCGGGGCCTTCCTCATCGAGGACGACTTCGCCCGGCGCCTCGGCCACGGCGCCGAACCGCCGCCGCCCCTGGTCGCGGACGACCCGCACGGCACCGTCGTGCACGTCACCTCGCTGACCAAGCCCACCTCGCCCAGCCTGCGCGTCGGCGCGCTCGTCGCCCGCGGCCCGGTCATGGAGCGGCTGCGTGCCATCCAGGTCGTGGACAGCTTCTTCGTGCCGCGCCCCCTCCAGGAGGCGACCCTCGAACTCGTCGGTGCCCCAGCCTGGCCCCGCCATCTGCGGGCCGTCTCCGCGGGCCTGCGCGACCGCCGTGACGCGATGTCCGCCGCCCTCCACCGCGAACTGCCGGGTCTGATGGCCGGGGTCCACGTCCCCGTCGGCGGCTACCAACTCTGGCTCCGGCTCCCCGACGGCGCGGACGAGTCCGCCCTGGCCGCCGCCTCGCTGCGTGCCGGCACCGCCGTCGCCCCCGGGCGCCCCTACTTCGCCGCCGAGGCCCCGGCCCCGTACGTCCGCCTGAGCTTCGCCGACACCAGCGGCACCGAGGAGATCGCCGAGGGCGTCCGCCGGTTCGCGGCGGCCTGCGCCGAGACGGGCGTGGACACGGCCTGAGCAGCAGGCCTAGGGACGGTAGCGCAGCGGGTGGTCGGCCGGCACCTCCACCACGCAGATCTCGATCCCGTCGGGATCCTCGAGCCACATCTCGACCAGCCCCCACGGCTCCCGGACGGGCTCCCGCACGATGCGCACCCCGCGCCCGGCGAACCGCCGGTGGCACTCCGCGACGTCCTCGACCTGGAGCCACAGCCGCAGCCCCGGGGCGGGCGGCCCGTCGGCCTGCCCCGAGACCTCCAGGAAGCCCCCGCCCAGGAAGAACACGGTGCCGCGCTCCTCCCAGGGCCCGAACTCGCGGTAGACCGCCAGCCCCAGGTCGTCGCGGTAGAAGGCGCGGGACCGCTCGAGATCCGTCGGCCGTAGCAGGATCCGGCTGCTCAGTACGTTCGTCACGGGCCCGAAGCTACCCACGCGCCGCCCGGAAATCCGGCTGACACGAGGTCCCCGGCTGCGCGAGGCTGCCCACCATGGACCACGGCCCCGGCGCGATCGCCCCGCTGCTCACGACCTGCACGCGCTGCGGCGCCGAGGCCGGCTACCACGCCGGTGTGTGCGTCATCGACGGCGTCCTGCGCTGGAGCGTGGAGGGCGGCTGCGAAGTATGCGGGGCCGGCGAGGTGGCGTGCGGACGCGGCGCGGTCCCCGGTCACGTCAGCGCCGCCCTGATCGCCGCCCACGGCGAGGTGGTGCTGCGCGCCGAGCCGCTGCCCGGCACCGCGGCCGCGCGTGCCTTCAAGACGGTGCGCGAGGTCTTCGGTGTGCCGCTCGCCGAGGTCCGCGGACGGCTGCGCGCGCTCGCCGCGGAGGGCGAGCGGGGGACGGAACCCGAGACGGCGCTGCTGGCCGCCCGCCTGCGGGAGGGCGGGTTCGCCGTCACGCTGGAGGCCGGTCGGCCGCCCACGGCCGACAAGCCCCTCGTGCCCACCATGCCCGGCGGCCACTGGCCCGCCAACCCGGCCGCCGACGGCCGACCGGTCCTCGCCGCCGCTCCCGCCCGTGTCGGCCGCGGCAGGGGCCGCGAGGTGCCCCTTGTCCCGGGAAGTCTGCCCGAGGAGTCGCGCGAACCGCTCGCCGACTACCTCGCGGCAGGCCGGGTACTCGTCGTCGCCGCGGGCCCCGCCCCGGATCCGCTGGCCGAGGGGCCGTACGAGTACGTCAGGGTCGGGCGGGCCACCGACGGCACGTGGGCGTGGGACCTGGCCTGGGAGCAGTGGGTGCGCCGGCGGGGGTGCGCGCCGCCCGAGGAGTTCGTGCGGCACGTAGAGGCCAGGGGTTTTGCGCCGCCTCCCGGCACGAACGGCTAGCCTCGGGACGAACCACCGCCGCCGAGAGGACGCCCCCGCCATGGAGACCGCACAGCCCGTCGCCCGCCCCGTCTTCCGTACCGCCACCCGTGAGGACGTCCCCGCGCTCGTCGCGCTGATCGAGTCGGCGTACCGCGGCGAGTCCAGCCGCACCGGGTGGACGACGGAGGCGGACCTGCTCGAAGGCCAGCGCACCGATCCCGAGGGCGTGGCGGCCGTCATCGACGGCGAGCGGAGCCTGATCCTCGCGGTCGAGTCGGACGGCGCCGTCGTGGCCTGCTGCCAGCTGGAGAACCGCGACGGGCACGCCTACTTCGGGATGTTCGCCGTGCGCCCGGCCCTCCAGGGCGGCGGCATGGGCAAGCTGGTGCTCGCCGAGGCGGAGCGGCTGGCCCGCGAGGAGTGGGCGGCGGACGAGATGCACATGACGGTGATCACCCAGCGCGCGGACCTGATCGCCTGGTACGTGCGCCGCGGCTACGTGCGGACCGGCCGCACCAGCCCGTTCCCGTACGGCGACGCGCGGTTCGGGCTGCCCACCCGCGACGACCTCGCCTTCGAGCTGCTGGTCAAGAAGCTCGCCTGAGCCGCCTCGCCTGGTCCCGCCCCGCCCGGCCCGGCCCGGGTAGGGTCACCAGTCGGTGAGGCCGCCCTCGACCGCGCGCTTGACCGCCGGCATGTCGGTGACGACGCCGTCCAGGCCGAGGGCCCGCGCCAGCGCGAGGTCGGCCGGGGTGTTCACGGTCCAGGAGATCACCGAGATCCCCGCGCGGTGGCACTCCTGCACCAGCGCCAGGCTGATCCGCCGCAGGCTCAGGCTGACCAGGCTCGCGCCGACCGCCTGGGCACGGGTGATGATCTCCGAGCCCATGGGGCCCTGGGCGACCAGCACGGTGCGAGCGTCGGGCAGCAGCTCGCGGATCTCGGCGAGCGCCTCGTCGTGGAAGGACAGCACGTCGACGCGCCCGGCCAGGTCGCGCTCGCGCATCACTGCCGCCAGCACCCGGGCCGCCGCGACGTCCTTGATCTCGGCCTGGATCGGCTTGGTGACCGCGTCCAGCACCTCCTCGAACACCGGGATCCGCTCGCCGTGGCCCGCGTCCAGATCGCGCAGCTCGTCCAGGGTGAAGTCGCCGATCAGACCGGAGCCGTCCGTGGTGCGGTCGACCTTCACGTCGTGCATGACGATCAGGGCGCCGTCCTTGCTCAGGTGCAGGTCGAGCTCGATCTGGTCCATGTCCTCGCGCTCGGCGCGGACGAAGGAGCGGAGGGTGTTCTCGGGCTCGACGCCCATGACACCGCGGTGGCCGACGGTGAGAAAGCTCAAAGGGGATCGCTTCCGTGCTGGGTGCTGCGCGTGATCGACGGACAGTCGGCAGCCTAGCGGGCCCTTGCGGCGCAAGGCCTAACGCGGGATGAACGGCGCGGCCGCCCACCGGAAGATCCACGGTCCGGGGCCCGCTCCGCGGAAGAATCTCCTCCGCCTCCACTTGAACGGGAGAAGCTGGCGTATATACGGTGAGCCGACAAGAGGTTCTTCAGCGAAGGAGGGGTCATGACGGAAATTCTGTCGCCGGTAGCGGCCTCGATGGACAGCACAGCCACCAGCGAGACCGGTGCGCCCGGCGGCGGCATTGTCCGGCACCCGGCGTGGGCGGTCCTGAAGCAGGCGGTGGAGGAGATCCGCCCCTGGCAGAGCAAGGACGGCTCGATCGACTTCTCCGCGGAGGGCGCGCCCGAGCGCGCCGTTGCCGAGGGCGCCCTGGACCGGGTGGTCCGCGCCGTCGAGGCCCTCTCCCCGCTCGTACCGCACGACAAGGCCTACCACGACGCCCTGGTCGTGGACCTGCGCCGCTGGGCCGAGAACGGCTTCGCGGTGCCCGACTTCCTCGACTCGCTGCTGGCCTTCCACCCCGCGGCCGACCGCCAGGACGGCCTGGAGCACCTCGTGGTGTTCCCGATGTACACGCAGAACGGCAACCCGGACCGCAACCTGGAGGCCGTCGCGCTGCGCGTCGTCTGGCCGGAGTGGCTGTCCGAGCTGGAGCGCACCCGCTACGACAACCCCCTCTTCGTGCCGATCACCTTCGAGGACTTCACCCCCGGGTACGACACGAACTCCGCCGTGCTCTTCCCGGAGACCGTCGCCGTCCGCGAGGCGCCCGAGCGCTTCACCTGGGGCGGCATCTTCTGCGACCGCGAGGCCGCCCGCTTCCGCGCCGTGAGCCGCGCCGCCGTGGACACCCTCGGCCTGGAACTCCCCGAGGACGCCCTCGAGCTCCTCGGCGACCAGGACCTCAGCCAGCAGACCTTCACGCTGTGGGACATGATCCACGACCGCACGCACAGCCACGGCGACCTGCCCTTCGACCCCTTCATGATCAAGCAGCGGCAGCCGTTCTGGATGTACGGACTGGAGGAGCTGCGCTGCGACCTCACGACCTTCAAGGAGGCCGTGCAGCTGGAGGCCGAGGGCCACGGCATGGGCCGCTACGTCCAGTATGCGATCCTCTTCGACCGCCTCTTCCGCTTCCCGGTCACCGGCGACCGCGTCCGCAACTACGACGGCCTGGGCGGCCAGCTGCTCTTCGCCTACCTGCACAAGCACGACGCCGTACGCTGGACGGACAACAGGCTCCACATCGACTGGCAGCGCGCCCCGCAGGTGACCAACCAGCTGTGCGCCGACATCGAGAAGCTGTACCGGGACGGCATCGACCGCCCCAAGCTGGTGCACTGGTTCGCCGCCTACGACCTCGTCGCGGACTACCTCTCGCCGCACCCCGGTTCGGTCTGGGCGAAGGGGCCGGAGGCCCTGGACCTCGACCAGCCGCCGCGGAAGCTCGTGGACGACGTGCTGCCGGACGAGTTTCCGCTCAGCATGTTCTACGAGGCCCTGGCGAAGAAGCTGCGTGATGTGATCGCCTCGACGAAGGGCATCACGGCCCACGGCACCGGCCAGGTGGCCGCGTGACCGATTCAGGCGAGGAGGCGGCGGAGATGACGGAAGCCAACGAGGCGGCCAGGGGACCCCTGGCCGGAGCCGTGATCGCGGTGGCGGGGGCCGGCGGCCCCGCCGGACGCGCGACGCTGCAGCGACTCGCCCGTGCCGGCGCCTGGGTCATCGCCGCCGACGCCAATCCGGAGCGGCTCGCCGAGGCCGTGGACCTGGCCCGCTTCGACGCCGGAGGCGCCGGGATCACCGGCGACATCGTCGACCTGCTCGACCTGGACGCCACCCGCGAGTGGGCGGGCCGCATCGAGAAGGAGCACGGCCGGATCGACGGCATGGTCCACCTGGTCGGCGGCTGGCGCGGTTCGGCCTCCTTCCCGGAGACCGACCTCGCGGACTGGGACTTCCTGGAGAAGCTGCTGATCCGCACCGTCCAGCACACCTCGCTGGCCTTCCACGACGGACTGCTGTCCAGCCCCGTCGGTCGCTACGTGCTGATCAGCGCCGCCGGTGCCACCCAGCCCACCGCCGGCAACGCGGCGTACGCCGCGGCCAAGGCCGCCGCCGAGGCGTGGACGCTGGCGATGGGCGACTCGTTCCGCAAGCTCGCGGGGGAGCAGGGCCCGTCCGCCGCCGCCACCGTCCTGGTGATCAAGGCGCTGGTGCACGAGCAGATGCGCAAGGAGCGCCCGAACGCCAAGTTCGCGGGCTTCACCGATGTGACCGACCTGGCCGACGCCATCGCGGACGTGTGGAACCGGCCCGCCGAAGAAGTGAACGGAACCCGCCAGTGGCTGACACCCCGCCCGTGACCGCACCCCGGACCGACGCGGTCCGGCACCACGACCCCCGCGTCCGGGGCTTCGCCAGCGACAACTACGCGGGCGTCCACCCCGAGGTGCTGGCGGCGATCGCCCTCGCCAACGGCGGCCACCAGGTCGCCTACGGCGAGGACGACTACACCGCCCACCTGCAGGACGTCTTCCGCGGCCACTTCGGCCCGCGGGCCGAGGCCTTCCCGGTCTTCAACGGCACCGGCGCCAACGTCGTGGCCCTGCAGGCGCTCACCGAGCGCTGGGGCGCGGTCGTCTGCGCCGCCTCCGCCCACATCCACGTGGACGAGGGCGGCGCCCCGGAGCGGATGGGCGGCCTGAAGCTGCTCACCGTGCCCACCCCGGACGGCAAGCTCACCCCTGAGCTGATCGACAGGGAGGCCTGGGGCTTCGACGACGAGCACCGCGCGCAACCGCAGGTCGTCTCGATCACGCAGTCCACCGAACTGGGCACCTGCTACACGCCCGAGGAGATCCGCGCGATCTGCGAGCACGCCCACGAGCGGGGTCTGGCCGTCCACCTCGACGGCTCGCGGATCGCCAACGCCGCGGCCACCCTCGGGGTGCCGCTGCGCGCGTTCACCACGGACGCGGGTGTGGACGTGCTGTCCTTCGGCGGCACCAAGAACGGGCTGCTGCTGGGCGAGTGCGTCGTGGTGCTGAACCCGGAGCGGGTGCGGGCGATGAAGCACCTGCGGAAGCTGTCCATGCAGCTCGCCTCCAAGATGCGCTTCGTGTCGGTGCAGTTCGAGGCGCTGCTCGCCGGCGACCTGTGGCTGCGCAGCGCCGGTCACGCCAACGCGATGGCCCGGCGCCTGGAGTCGGCCGTCCGTGCCGTCGAGGGTGTCACCGTCGTCCGCCCCGTACAGGCCAACGCGGTCTTCGCGCTGCTGCCGCGCGAGGTCAGCGAACGGCTGCAGAAGCGCTACCGCTTCTATTTCTGGGACGAGTCGACCGGCGAGGTCCGCTGGATGTGCTCGTTCGACACCACCGAGGAGGACGTGGATTCCTTCGCGGCGGCGCTGGCCGAGGAAATGGCCGTGCACTCCGCCTGAATCGCAAAGCCCGAGGGGCGTACGGGATTTCCCGTACGCCCCTCGGTGCGTCATTCCGCGCCCCTCGTAGGGGCGCCGGATCACGCGTTGACGCAGACGTTGCCGGCCGCGGGGTTGAGCAGCCCGACGATGTTGATGGTGTTGCCGCACAGGTTGATCGGCACGCTCACCGGGATCTGGATGACGTTGCCGCTGGCGACACCGGGCGAGCCGACGGCGGCGGCCTGGGCCGAGGCACCGCCGTGGTCGTAGCCGCGACCGTGGTCGGACGCGGTGGCGGCACCGGCGGCACCGAGCACGGTGGCGCCGGCGACGGCGGTCATGGCCGCGGCCTTCGCGATGCGCATCATTCGTTCTCCTTATGGAAGATCACTCTGTGGACCCTGCTCAACGACCCGTCGTGGGGCCGGATGTGGGAATCCACCCGTTCGGCCCTTGCGTCAACCGTGTAAACGTCACCGACTCGTACGGGGAGGTGATTCCGGTCTCGTAGAGCAGGCCGACCGTGCCGTCGGCGAGTTCGACGAGGTCGGAGTAGGCCGCGGGACGGTCGCTGACGGGGGGTCCCGACGTCCACGACGCGCCCTGGTCGCCGCTGACCCGGAGGGTCATCAGGCGGCGCTCGGCGGGATCGGCCGGGCCCGAGTACACCAGGGCCCCTGTTCGGGTGCGCAGTACGCTGCCCTGCACCTCGGGGCCCTCCAAGGCACCCTGAGGCCGGAAGACGCCGGTGAGGGTGAGCCCGCCGTCCGGACTGTAGGCGTCGGCGCGGGTGGGGGCGGAGAACCCGCGGTCGTCACGGCTGTTGACGTAGACCCGGCCGTCCGGGAGTTCGGCCATGGTGCTCTCGTTGAGGTTGAGCCAGTCCCCGGGAAGCGCCTGGACGAATCCGACGTGCCAGTTCTGCCCGCCGTCGTCGCTGTACAGGGCGTGGGCGCCGTGCAGCGTCTCGCCGGCCAGGACGGAGGTGTGGTTCGCGGGTACCAGCAGCCGTCCGGCGTGCGGGCCGCTCCTGAGGGCGATGGCGTGCCCCGGACCGGTCGCGTACCAGCGCCAGCCGGGGGGTTTGACCGTGGACGTGATGTCGCGGGGCGCGGACCAGGTCAGGCCGCCGGAGTCGCTGTGCAGTTCGTGCACGAGCCGTTCCCTGCCGGTGCCGCGGCAGATCAGCAGGACGACGCGGCCGGTGCGGGGATCGACCACCGGGGCGGGGTTGCCGAAGGTCTGGGTGCCGGCGTCGGCGATCACCTGGAGGGGTTCCCAGGTGCAGCCTCCGTCGTAGGAGCGCCGGAGCACGACGTCGATGTCACCGTCGTCCGCCGCCGAGTTGCGCCGGCCCTCGGCGAAGGCGAGGACGGTGGTCCCGCCGACGCGTACGACCGCCGGGATCCGGAAGGTGTGGTAGCCCTGCGTCCCGGACCGGAAGGGCACCGAGGTCGTGCAGGCCGCGGGAAGCGGCGTCGCCGCCTCGCCCACGGACGCGTGCCATCCGGTGGCGCCGGTGAACAGCAGGGCGAGGCCGGCCAGCGTGTGCCGGCGTCCGGCGGCGGCGAATGTCATCGGGCGGTTCCTCCGGGGCGGCGTGCGGTCGGCCGGCGGCGCCACATTCTCATCGGTCTGTCCCGGTTGCGCTATGACACTCCGTTCGATGTTTATCCGGTAGTTCAATATGAGGAATTACGCCGAAACGGGCAGGGATATGCTTGACGATTCGCCGGGCCCCGCCTTTCCCTGTGTCAGAGGTATCGACCAATGAATGTGCCCGGATTCTTTCGGGGGTGCTGGTCGAAAGGCCCGCGTGGAGCGATAGTTGTGCACCTGTCGTCCATGCCCATGACAGGGGGACCCCCGCCATGACCCGACCGACCCCGCGTCGAACGGTGCTGGCCGCCGCCATCGCGGCAGCCACCGCGGCGGCGACCGCCCCGCGGGCCCTCGCCGCGTCCGACGCGGACGCGTGCGACCTCGCCGACGACGTGGTGGGCATGCCGGGCGCCCACGACGGCGACGCGGCCCCCGTGGACTACCGCGCCTGGAGGCGCTGGGCCGACTGGCACCGCGGGCGGGGCTCGGGCACCTGTGTCGTGCCCGGCCCGCGCCCCGGCGTGGCCATCCTGCGCCCCACGGGCACGATCGAGTACACCGACCCGCACACTCGGATCACCGCCCCCTGGGAGACCGCCACCTGGACCTCTCCCGAGCACACCCCGCGGCACCCGGCGACCGAGATCGTGGCCTCCTGGAACGCCCGCACGCCTCCCGGCACGTGGATCCAGGTCGAGTTGCGGGCCGCCTACACCGACGGCAGTCGCTCGCCGTGGTACGTGATGGGCCGCTGGGCCTCGGGTGACGCGGACATCAGGCGCACCTCCGTCGACGACCAGAGCGACGGCAGGAGCAGCGTCTGGACCGACACGCTCTCCGTCGACGATCCCGCCTCGGGCCTGCGGCTCGCCTCCTACCGGCTGCGGCTCACCCTGCTGCGGACCCCCGGCTCGCGGGTCACCCCCACCGTGTGGCGGCTCGGTGCCATGGCCTCCGACATCCCCGACCGGTTCACCGTGCCGGCCTCCGTGCCGGGCGTGGGACGGGGGATCGAACTGCCCGTGCCGCGCTACTCGCAGGAGATCCACAAGGGCCAGTACCCGCAGTACGACAACGGTGGCGAGGCCTGGTGCAGCCCGACGGGCTCGCAGATGGTGATCGAGTACTGGGGCCGCGAGCCGACCGCCGCCGACCTGGCCTGGGTCGACCCCTCCTACGCCGACCCCCAGGTCGACCACGCCGCCCGCCAGACCTACGACAGCCAGTACGAGGGCTGCGGCAACTGGCCGTTCAACGCGGCCTATGCCGCGACCTACCGCGACATGGTGGGCGTCATCACCCGGCTCCGGGGCATGGGCGACGTCGAACTGCTCATCAGGGCGGGCATCCCGGTGATAACGTCCCAGTCCTTCCTCGCCACCGAACTCGACGGCGCGGGGTACGGGACCTCCGGGCATCTGATGTGCGTCATCGGCTTCACCGCCGACGGCGACGTCATCGCCAACGACCCCGCGAGCCCCGACGACGCCTCGGTGCGCCGCGTCTACAAGCGGGCGCAGTTCGAGACGATCTGGCTCAGGACGAAGCGCTACACCGCTGACGGGCAGCTGCGCAGCGGCACGGGCGGCGTCTGCTACCTGTACTGGCCCCTGCGGCCCTCCGGCCGTCAGGCGCGGGCACTGCAGCGGATCGGGGTCCTGTAGGCGCGGAGCCCCGGCCGCGTTCAGCGGGTGGGGGCGGGCCTGATCGGCACCACCAGGTCGGACACGTCGGGGAGCGGACGCAGCGGGAGACTGAGGCTCGGCAGCGGCAACAGGGAGGGGACGTACGTCGGCTGGTAGGAGGGGAAGGCCGTCCGCCAGTCCAGGGCCGGGTAGTCGGTCGCTCCGGGTATCCGCGGGCCGCAGTCCAGTGTCCCGTCGACGATGCGGCAGAGTGTCACGGCGGGTGACGGTGTCTGCGTGTCGTCGTTGCCGCCGGCCGTCGCGATGATGGTCAGGACGAGGGCGGCCGCGCCCATCGTCACCAGCGTGGCACGGGTCTGGCGCTTCTTCCGCTCCTCCGCTTCGGGGTCCACGACGGTCGTGAACTCCCATCCACGGAAGGACGGCTCCCTCGCGTCGCCCGGTATCTCCTCCACCCACGGATTCGCCGGGTCGGGCGGCCCCGACCGGTCGGGGTCCACGTCCAGCAGCGTGAGGTGGAGTCGCAGCCGGTCGAGGACCGGCGGCTCGGAGAGCGCCTCCGCGACGAGCACGCGCAGCCCGTCGTCGGCGAGGCCGTCGCACACCAGGCGCGTGCCGCCGCCCCAGAGCGGGATCCAGGAGGCCCGTCCCTCCCTGAGCAGGGTGTGGCCCACCAGCGCGTACAGCGCCTCCGCCAGCTCCTCCCGGGTGCCGTCGAACTCCCGGACCAGCGGCGCCGGTCCGTCGTCGGCGAGCAGACGCAGCACCGTGTCCAGCCCCGGTAGCCGCTCCCCGCTCGCGCGGGACGCGGCACGCAGCAGGTCCCAGGCGCGGGTGCCCGCGACGCGGTTGGCGGAGAGCTCGATCCAGCGCTCCCACGGGACGGTCGTCAGGCCGCGGCCCGATGGACCCCGCAGCTCCTCGAGCACCCCTCCGAGGTCCTCGGGCAGCAGCCGGAGCGCCCCCGTGCCGTCGTCCTCCCCGGGCGGGACGTCGAGTTCCCCGAGGCGGCGCAGCCTGAGGCCGAGCGGGGGATGGGAGTCGCGCCGGTGCGAGCGGGTGCGCTCGTCGTCCACCGGCACGCGACGGACGCCCAGCTCGCCGAGGAGCGAACGGAACGCCAGGTAGGGATTGTCCGGGTGCATCCCCGCGAGGGCGGACGGACCGAGCCACTCCCGCCGGAACCTCTGCCACGCCGACGCGGTGCCGTGCGTCGCGCGCAGCGCCGAGGCCGTCACCTCTCGTCCTGCCAGACGCGCGGCCGTACGGTCCGCCTCCAGTTCCTGATGGCGGCGGACCGCGAAGGTGAGCCACCGGAAGGCCAGCGTGTACAGCCGGACCGAGCCGCGGACCACGAGGTGCGGGAGGGAGAACCACCGTCTCCCGGTGTCCCACTGACCGAGCGTCGTGGCCAGTGCCACGTCGCACCGGTAGGCGACCGCGCCGAACCGGGTGTGCTGGTGGGAGAAGTGGCCGAACTCGTGGGCCAGCACGGCCCTCAGCTCCGCGTGGGTGAGACTCGCCAGCAGGGGCAGTCCCAGGTGGAGCCGCCGCTGCCCGGACAGCAGGCCCAGGGCTGCCCCGTCCTCGGACACGGAGGCGTTGGCGTCCCCGGTCAGCAGCAGCACGTCCGGCGGGCGCGCCCCGACCCGCCAGGCGATGCCCGTGGCCAACTCCCACAGCGCGGGCGCCTCTTCGCGGGACACCTGCACCGCGTCCGGACGCAGGGGCGTCGACCGGGTTATCGCGCCCAGCCCCTGGGCCATGCTCAGCAGCAGCGGGACGGCGGCCGCCGCGATGAGGACACCGCGCAGCGCGAGGTCCGTCTGGCCGTCACGGGCCGCGAGCAGGAAGAGGCCCAGCAGCCCCAGGATGCCGAGGCCGAGCCCGCCGATCAGCACGACGAGCCCCGCCAGCAGCACGATCGCCAGCAGCGCCCGTAACGACGCCCACACCGTGTTCACCGCCCACCCCCTCGCGTCCCCCGTGTTCCTCGATGATGCCCTCTCGCGGACGCCGCGGACCACTTGTCCACAGGCTCCTCAGCCGGTCGGCACGCGCGCGTAACGGCCCGCCACGCGCAGGTCGTCGCCGATGCGCGCGGCGGCGGCGAGGAGCGGGGGCAGCAGTTCGGAGCGCGACTCCTCCACGGAGCGGCGGCTGGCGTGCATGGAGACGTTGATCGCCGCCACCACCCGGCCGTCGCGGTCGCGGACGGGGACGGCGATGGACCGCAGGCCCTCCTCCAGCTCCTCGCTGACCAGGGCGTGCCCGTCGGCGGCGACCTCCTCGAGGACCCGGGCCAGGTGCGGTGCGTCCGTGACGGTGTACGGGGTCAGCCGCGTGAAGTCGGTGCGCCCGAGGTGTGCCGCGCGTTCCCGCTCGGGCAGCCCCGCCAGCAGTACGCGCCCCATCGCGGTCGCGTACGCGGGGAAGCGGGTGCCGAGAGTGATGTTGACGCTCATGATGCGGACGGTGGGGACGCGCGCCACGTACTGGATGTCCTCGCCGGACAGCACCGCCATCGACGCGGAGTCGTGCACCGTCTCGACCAGTTCGATCAGGTGGGGCTGGGCGATCTCGGGGAGCGTCAGCCGCGACAGGTGGGCGCAGCCCAGCTCCAGCACATGCGGGGTGAGCCGGAACAGGCGCCCCGAGGAGGCGACGTAGCCCAGGTGCTCCAGGGTGATCAGGGAGCGCCGCGCGGTGGCGCGGGCCAGTCCGGTGGCCTCGGCGACGGCGGTCAGGGGGAGTTCGCCCCGGCCCTCGCCGAAGGCGGTGAGCACGGTGAGCCCGCGGGCCAGCGACTCCACGAACTCCGGCCCGAGTTCCTGCTTGGAGGCCCGCGTCCAGGTGGCGGGGGACGCGCCGCCCGGTGAGGGGGCGGGTGCGGCGGCCGGCCGGGAGAGGGCGTCCTCCATGGCCGCGACCGTCTCCCGCAGCCGGGGCAGGACGGCCTCGCGCAGCGAACCGGCGCTGTGCCTGCTGGTGTGGCTGACCACGCTGACCGCGCACACCGGCCGCCCGGCGCCGTCCCGTACGGGCACGGCGACGGCGATCAGTCCCGGTTCGATGAGCTGGTCGTCGGCGGACCAGCCGTGGGCACCGGCGGCGGCGACCCGCTCCGTGAAGGAGGCGGCGGCGTCGCCGTGCCCCCGTGGCAGCGCGGGGAAGCCGGTGTCCTGCGGGTCCGCCGCGCGGCGGCGGCGCCAGCGCTCCCAGTCGGCGTCGTCCCAGTCGCCCGCGAAGAGCGCCCCGGGGGCGCCGCGCTCGGCGGGCAGCTGGTCGCCGATGCGGAAGGTCAGCGACATCGCGCGGCGCCGGGTCGCCTGGTGGACGAAGCGGACCCCGTCGCCGTCCGGCACGGCGATGGACACGGACTCGTCCAGGCCGTCCGCGAGGGCGTCGGCGAGCGGTCCCAGCAGGTCGGGGAAGCGGCTGGCGGCGAGGTAGGCGTTGCCGAGCTCCATCAGCCGCGGGGCGAGAACGGCGTCGCGGCCCTCGACCCGCAGGTACCCGGTCCTGACGAGGGTGCTGACCACCCGGTCCACCGTGGAGCGCGCAAGGCCGGTGGAGCGCACGAGGTCGCCGACCGAGCGGCGGCCGTCCGCCGCGGCGAGCTCGCGCAGCACCGCAAGTCCCCGGACCAGGGGGCCGACGACCTCCTGCGGAGGGGGAGCGGTCGCGGTGGTCAGCGGTGTCATCAGCACTCCAGCGTGGCGAAATGTCGTCGAAACCGTACCGCCCCGGAACGTTGACAGAGCGGGCGCCCAAGGATCAGACTCGGCACGAGTATTGTGAACTTAAGTTCACTGGACGAACAAGACTAACGAGAAAGTGGGCGCAGGATGGACAAGGTGGTCGCCTCGGCCGCTGAGGCCGTAGCGGACGTCCAGGACGGCGCTTCGCTGGCGGTCGGCGGCTTCGGCCTGAGCGGCGTGCCGAACACGCTGATCCAGGCCGTGTACGAAGCCGGGGTCGGCGGCCTCGCCGTCGTCTCCAACAACTGCGGCGCCCTCGACTCGGGCCTCGCGGTCCTGCTGGCCGCGCACCGCATCGCCCGCGTCACCGGCAGCTACATCGGGGCCAACAAGGAGTTCGCCCGCCAGTACCTCGCCGGCGAGCTGGAACTCGAGCTGATCCCGCAGGGCACCCTGGCCGAGCGCCTGCGCGCGGGCGGCTGCGGCATCCCCGCCTTCTACACCCCGGCGGGCGTCGGCACCCAGGTCGCCGAGGGCGGCCTGCCCTGGCGCTACCACGGGGACGGAGGCGTGGCGCTGGCCTCCCCGCCCAAGGAGGTGCGCGCCTTCGACGGCGCCGAGTACGTCCTGGAGCGCGGCATCACCACCGACTTCGCCCTCGTGCGCGCCGCCAAGGGCGACCGCCACGGCAACCTGGTCTTCAACAAGGCCTCCCGCAACTTCAACCCGCTCGCCGCGATGGCCGGCCGGATCACCGTCGCCGAGGTCGAGGAACTCGTCGAGCCCGGCGCGATCGACCCCGACCAGGTGCACCTGCCCGGCATCTTCGTCCAGCGCGTGGTCGCGCTCACCCCGGAGCAGGCCGCCGACAAGAAGATCGAATTCCGTACCGTCACCGCCAGGGAGGTGCGGGCCTGATGGCCTGGACACGCGACGAGATGGCCGCCCGCGCGGCCCGGGAACTGCGCGACGGCGAGTACGTCAACCTCGGCATCGGCCTGCCGACGCTGATCCCCAACCACCTTCCCGAAGGCGTCGAGGTCGTCCTCGAGTCGGAGAACGGCATCCTCGGCACCGGCCCCTTCCCGTACGAGGAGGAGGTCGACCCCGACCTGATCAACGCCGGCAAGGAGACCGTCACCGTGCTGCCCGGCGCGGCCTTCTTCGACTCCGCGCTGTCCTTCGGGATGATCCGCGGCGGTCACATCGACACCGCCGTGCTCGGCGCCATGCAGGTCTCCGCCCGAGGCGACCTGGCCAACTGGGCCATCCCCGGCAAGCTCGTCACCGGCATCGGCGGCGCCATGGACCTGGTGCACGGCGCCCGGCGGGTCATCGTCACCATGACGCACACCGCCAAGGACGGCAGTCCCAAGATCCTCCGGGAGTGCGCGCTGCCGCTCACCGGCAAGGCGTGCGTGGACCGGATCATCACCGACCTGGGCGTCCTGGACGTCACCGACCGGGGACTCGTCCTCGTGGAGACCGCACCCGGCGTCACCACGCAGGAGATCCTGGAGAAGACCGCGGCTCCGGTGCACGTCGCCGTCGCCGCAGAAGGGAGCGCCCGATGAGCGGGCAGCTGCGTGAGGTGTACATCGTCGACGCCGTCCGTACCCCGGTCGGCAAGTACGGCGGCGCCCTGTCGGGAGTGCGCCCCGACGACCTCGCGGCGCACGTCGTGGCCTCCCTGGTGGCCCGTACGCCCGAGCTCGACCCGGCCAGGATCGACGACGTCTTCTTCGGCGACGCCAACGGCGCCGGCGAGGACAACCGCAACGTCGCCCGGATGGCCGCACTGCTCGCCGGGCTGCCCGTCACCGTCCCCGGCACCACGGTCAACCGGCTCTGTGGCTCCGGCATGGAGGCCGTGATCCAGGCCGCCCGCGCCGTGGCCGTCGGCGACGTCTCCGTCGCCGTCGCCGGCGGCGTGGAGTCGATGAGCCGCGCCCCGTGGGTGCTGCCCAAGCCGGAACGCGCCTTCCCGGCGGGTCACCAGGAGTTGTACTCCACCACCCTCGGATGGCGCATGGTCAACCCGAGGATGGACCCGCGGTGGACCATCCCGCTGGGCGAGAGCGCCGAGCTGATCGCCGACCGGCACGGCATCACCAGGGAGCAGCAGGACGCCTTCGCCGTGGCCAGCCACGAGAAGGCCGCCCGCGCCTGGAAGGACGGCCTGTACGAGGCCGAGGTCGTCCCGGTCGAGGGCGTGGACCTGCCGCGCGACGAGACGATCCGCGACAACACCTCCATGGAGGCGCTCGCCCGGCTGAAGCCCGCCTTCCGCAAGGACGGCGGCACCGTCACGGCGGGCAACTCCTCGCCCCTCAACGACGGAGCGGCGGCCCTGCTCATCGTCGACGAGGAGGGCCTGAAGGCCACCGGGCGCGAGCCGCTGGCCCGCATCCGCGCCTCGGCCGTCACCGGCATCGAGCCCGACTACTTCGGCCTCGCCCCCGTCGAAGCCGTCCGCAAGGCGCTCGCCAAGGCCGGCAAGGGCTTCGGCGACCTCGGCACCGTCGAGCTGAACGAGGCCTTCGCCGCGCAGGTGCTCGGCTGCCTCGCCGGCTGGCCCGAACTCGACCCCTCCATCGTCAACCCGCGCGGCGGCGCCATCGCCGTCGGCCACCCGCTCGGCGCCTCCGGCGCCCGCATCGCCGGCGCCGTCGCCCACCAGCTCGCGGCCGCGGGCTCGGGCACCGGCCTCGCCGCCCTGTGCATCGGCGTCGGGCAGGGCCTGGCTCTGGTCCTCGAACGGTAGGAGCCCCGTATGAGCAGCCCCCTCACCCAGGGCGAGATCTCCGCCGAGATCGCCGACGAGCGCGCGGCCTACGCCAAGCGCCTCGCCGACGGCGGAGCCGCCCGGGACCACCCCGACCGGGGGTACGCCCCCTACCGCAGCAGCGTCCTGCGGCACCCCAAGCGGCCCTTGGTGGCGGCGGGCGCGGCGGCCGGCGACCCCGAGGCGGTCGAGCTCTCCGGGCCGGTCTTCGGCGTCACCGACGTCACGGCCCTCGACCGCGACCTGACGCGGCAGCACCGGGCCGAGCCGCTGGGCGAGCGCATCAGGGTGACCGGGCGTGTCCTGGACCGCGCGGGCCGCCCCGTGCGCGGCCAGCTCGTGGAGATCTGGCAGGCCAACGCCTCCGGCCGCTACGCCCACCAGCGCGACGACCACCCCGCCCCGCTGGACCCCCACTTCACGGGCGTCGGCCGCACCCTGACCGGCGAGGACGGCTCCTACGAGTTCGTCACCATCAAGCCCGGCGCCTACCCCTGGCGCAACCACGTCAACGCCTGGCGCCCGGCGCACATCCACTTCTCGCTCTTCGGGCCGGCCTTCACCCAGCGCCTGGTCACCCAGATGTACTTCCCCGGCGACCCGCTCTTCGCGTACGACCCGATCCTGCAGTCCGTCACCGACGACTCGGCGCGGCGCCGGCTCGTCGCGACGTACGATCACGACCTGTCCACCCCCGAACGGTCGCTCGGCTACCGCTGGGACATCGTCCTGGACGGCCCGGCCGCCACCTGGATCGAGGAGGGCCGATGAGCACCGGGACGCCTGCTCCCGCTCCCACGCCCTCGCAGACCGTGGGCCCCTTCTTCGGCTACGCGCTGCCGTTCCCCAAGGGCGGAGACCTCGCCCCGGCCGGGCACCCGGACACCGTCACCGTCCACGGCTGGGTCTACGACGGTGCCGGGCAGCCCGTCCCCGACGCGCTCCTCGAGGTCTGGCAGCCGGCACCCGACGGCTCCCGCCACGGCGCCCCCGGTTCGCTGCGGCGCGACCCGGTCACCGGCTCCGTCGTGGGGCGCGACGGACTGGTCTTCACCGGCTTCGGGCGCATCGCCACCGACGCGGACGGGCACTACGCGATCCGCACGCTGCCACCGGGCGGCGTCCCCTACCTGTCGCTGATCGTCTTCGCCCGCGGTCTGCTCCACCATCTGCACACCCGGGTCTACCTCGGGGACGCCGAGGACGACCCGCTGCTCGGCTCCCTGGCGCCGGAGCGGCGCGCCACCCTGGTCGCCACTCCCGAGGGCGGGCGCGTCCACCGCTTCGACGTACGGCTCCAGTACGACGGGGTCCATGAGGAGACGGTCTTCCTTGCCTTCGACTGACCCCGCCGCGGACGTCGGCCTGCTCTCCCCGGTCCGGGCCGGGTCGGCCGCCGAGGAGGCGACCGGGGACGCCGCCTTCGTGCGGGGCATGCTCGACGCCGAGGCCGCGCTGACCCGGGCGCAGGCCGCGCTCGGCCTCGCACCGGTGTCCGCGGCGGCCGCGGTGACCGCCGCCGCGGCCGAACCGGGCCGGTTCGACCCGCGCGACCTGGCGCTGCGCGCACGCGCCGGGGGCAACCCGGTGATCCCGCTGGTGGCCGACCTGACCGAGGCCGTGGGCGAGCGCGACGTGAACGCCGCCCCCTATGTACATCGCGGCGCCACCAGCCAGGACGTCCTGGACACCGCCGCGATGCTCGTCGCGTCCCGCGCGCTCCGCCCCGTCCTGGACGATCTCGCCGAAGCGGCCGGGGTGCTGGAGCGGATCGCCGCGGAGCACCGCGAGACCCCGATGGCGGGCCGCACCCTGACGCAGCACGCGGTCCCCACCACCTTCGGACTCAAGGCGGCAGGCTGGCGGGCCCTCGTCCTGGACGCGCACGACCGCCTGACCGCCGTCCGCGGCGGCCTGCCCGCACAACTGGGCGGCGCGGCCGGCACACTCGCCGCCTTCGGCGCCTTCGCCGAGGCGGACGGCGCCGCCCCGGGCACGAGCGCCGCCCCTGGGCGCCTCCTCGCCGCCTACGCCGCCGAGACCGGCCTGGCGGAGCCCGCGCTGCCCTGGCACACCCTGCGGACCCCTGTCGCCGACCTCGCCGGGGCACTCGCCTTCGCGGCGGGCGCACTGGGGAAGGTCGCCGCCGACGTACTGGTGCTGTCGCGCACCGAGACCGGGGAGGTCACCGAGGGCGCCGGCGGCGGTTCCTCGGCCATGCCCCACAAGGCCAACCCCGTCCGCGCCACACTCGTCGCCGCCGCGGCCCGCCAGGTGCCGGCGCTCGCCGCCGTGCTGTACGGCTCGCTGGCCGCGGAGGACGAGCGCCCGGCAGGCGCCTGGCACGCCGAATGGCAGCCGCTGCGCGAGGCCCTGCGCCTCGTCGGCGGCGCCGCCCGGGACACCGCCGGACTCGCCGCGGAACTGCGCGTCCACCCGCACCGCATGCGCGAGAACCTCGACGCGACCGGCGGGCTGGTGGTCACCGAACGTCTCGCCGCGGCCCTGACCGCTCTCATGGGCCGCGGCGAGGCCAGGTCCGCCCTCGCACGGGCCTCCAGGCGCGTCGCCGAGGAGGGGATCACCCTCGACGACGCCCTCGCGCAGGACCCGGCGCTCGGCGGTCTCCTCCCCGAGGGCCGCCTGCGCGAACTCACCGACCCCACCCGCTACACCGGCTCCGCGGGCGCGCTCGTCGACCGCGCCCTGCGCCGCCCCGGCCCCGCGGGGACGTCCTCGTGACCGCCCCCGCCCCCTTCCGCGAGGAGCCCGCATGAGCACGCCGTACGAGGCCGTGGAACCGCGACTGCCGCACCACCGGGTGGACGGCGCCCCGGGCCTGCCGCCACTGATCCTCGGGCCGAGCCTGGGCACCTCGCTCGCCGTGTGGGACCCGCAGGTCCCGGCCCTGGCCCGCGGTCACCGCGTCATCCGCTGGGACCTGCCCGGCCACGGCGGCACCCCCGCCTCGCTGCTCCCCGAGGACGGCACGGTCGAGGACCTGGCGCGCACGGTGCTGGCCCTCGCCGACGCGCTGGGCGCCGAACGCTTCGCCTACGCCGGCGTCTCCCTCGGCGGCGCCGTGGGGACCTGGCTCGCGATCCACCACCCCGAACGGGTCACCGCGCTCGCGATCGTGTGCTCCTCCGCCGACTTCGGCGACCCGGACCGCTGGCGTGAACGCGCCGGCCTGGTCAGGGCGAAGGGCACGGGACCCGTCGCCGACACCGCCGCCGGGCGCTGGTTCACCCCGGGCTTCAGCGGCGCCCCCGCCGTCAGCGCCCTCCTGGACGACCTGCGCGCCGCCGACCCGGAGGCGTACGCCACCCTCTGCGACGCCCTCGCCGCCTTCGACGTACGCGCCGACCTGCACCGGATCACGGCGCCGACCCTCGTCGTCGCGGGCCGCGGCGATCCGGCGACCCCGGTCGCGGACGCCCGTGTCCTCGCCGACGGCATCCCCGGCGCGAGCCTCACCGAGGTGGCGCACGCCGCGCACCTGGCCGGCGTCGAGCGTCCCGCCCCCGTCCTCGCCGCGCTCCTGCAGCACTTCGCCACCGAGCCCGCCGCCGACGACGGAGCCCGCCACACCGAGGGCATGGCCGTCCGCCGCGCCGTGCTCGGGCACGCGCACGTCGACCGGGCGATCGCCCGCACCACCGCCTTCACCGCCCCCTTCCAGGACTTCATCACGCGCTACGCGTGGGGCGAGATCTGGACCCGGCCGGGCCTGAGCCGCAGGACCCGCAGCTGCATCACGCTGACCGCGCTGGTGGCCCACGGCCGGCTCGACGAGTTGGCGATGCACGTGCGCGGGGCCCGGCACAACGGCCTGACCCGGGAGGAGATCCAGGAGGTCCTGCTCCATTCCGCCGTCTACTGCGGGGTTCCCGCGGCCAACGCCGCGTTCGCCGTCGCGAACCGCGTCCTCGAGGAAGAGGAAGAAGAGGAGTAGGAGAACACATGCAGCACCACACCACCGTCGGCATCGTCGGCGGCGGCCCCGCCGGCCTCCTGCTGGCCCGTCTGCTCCACGGCCACGGCATCGACTGCGTCGTCCTGGAGAGCCGCGAACGCGACTACGTCGAGCGACGCCAGCGCGCCGGGATCCTGGAACAGGGCACGGTCGACGTGCTGCGCTCCTGCGGCGCGGGGGAGCGGCTGGACCGCGAGGGCCTGGTCCACGACGGCATCGAGCTGCGCTGGAACCGCCGTTCCCACCGGGTGGACCTCCCGGCGCTCACCGGGGGCCGGCGCGTGTGGGTCTACGCGCAGACCGAGGTCGTCAAGGACCTGATCGCCCTCCAGCTGGAGGACGGGGCCCCGCTGCTGTTCGGCGCCCATGTGCACGCCGTGGAGGGGGCCGACACGGACCGTCCGGTGGTCCGCTACCGCCACGAGGGCCTGGAGAGGACCCTCACCTGCGACTACGTGGTCGGTTGCGACGGCTTCCACGGCGTGACGCGCTCGGCGCTCCCGGAGCACGCCCGGCGGACGTACGAGCGGGTCTACCCGTTCTCGTGGCTGGGTATCCTCGCCGACGTCGCGCCGTCCTGCGACGAGTTGATCTACGCCCACTCGCCCCGCGGCTTCGCTCTGCACAGCATGCGTTCCCCCGAGGTCAGCCGGCTCTACCTGCAGGTACCCAACGGCACCGACCCCGCCGAGTGGCCGGACGAGCGGATCTGGGACGAACTGGACGCCCGCTTCGCCGTCGACGGGGACTGGAAGCTGGACCGGGGCCCCGTCACCTCCAAGGCCGTGCTGCCGATGCGGAGCTTCGTGACCGAGCCGATGCGCTGGGGACGGGTCCTGCTCGCCGGCGACGCCGCGCACATCGTGCCGCCGACCGGCGCCAAGGGCCTCAACCTGGCCGCCGCCGACGTCATCGTGCTGGCCCGCGCCCTCGCCCACCTCGAGGACACCGGCTCCAGCGCCCTGCTCGACGCCTACTCCGACACCTGCCTGCGGCGGGTGTGGCGCGCCGAGCACTTCTCCTGGTTCATGACCACGACCCTGCACATCGACCCGGCGCAGAGCGACTTCGACACCCGGCTGCAGATCTCCCAGCTGGACCGGATCGCCGCCTCCCCGCACGCGGCGGCCGAACTCGCCGAGAACTACGCGGGCCTGGAGATCGGCTAGCCCCGGTGCCGGACCTCTTACCGCTTGCTTACGTGCGGCACCCGTCGGTCCGCAACCGCACCGCGCGGGCTTACCGTGAGAACCATGGACGACAAGGGCACGCCGGTCGGCCGGCGCGTGGTGCTCGGGATGCTCGGGCTGGGCGCCCTCGGGGTGGCGCTCGGCAGCCGCGCGCAGGACGGCCTGGACTCGGCGCTCTCCCAGGTGGCGGGGAAGGACCCGACCGGGCTCAGCGGGCTGCTCCCCGGGGGCGGCGGTTTCCGCATCTACAACGTGGCCCCCTCCGTCCCCCACCGGGACGCGACCGACTACCGCCTGACCGTCTCCGGCCTCGTCGACCGGACGGCCACCCACACCCTCGCCGACCTGCGGGCGATGCCGCAGACCCGGCTGGTGCGCGACGTGCAGTGCGTGACCGGATGGCGCGTGCCCGGTACGCCCTTCGAAGGGGTGCGGCTGTCCCACCTCCTCGACCTCGCGGGCGTGCAGGACGGTGCCGGGGCCGTTCGCTTCACCTGCTTCGACGGGGTCTACAGCGAGAGCCTCACCCTCGAACAGGCCCGCAGGGACGACGTCCTGGTGGCCCTGAGGATGCAGGACAAACCGGTCAGCACGGCCCACGGCGGCCCCGTGCGGCTCTACGTGGCGCCGATGTACTTCTACAAGTCCGCCAAGTGGCTCTCGGGCATCGAGGTCACCCGGGACGTACGGCCCGGTTACTGGGAGCACTACGGCTACGAGGTCGACGCCTGGGTCGGCCGCTCGAACGGACGGCACGATGACCCCACGTCCTGAGAGGGTGCGCCGCTTCACCCGCGGCGAGCACCGGGTGCACCGCGCGACGGCCGCCCTGATGCTGGTCTGCCTGGTCACGGCGGCGGCCCTCTATCTGCCGCCGCTCGCCGAACTCGTGGGCCGCAGGCGGCTGGTGGTCACGGTTCACGAGTGGTCCGGCATCGCCCTGCCGCTGCCCGCGCTCCTGGGCCTCGCCTCCCGCGCCTTCCGGCGCGACCTGCGGCTGCTCAACCGGTTCGCCCCGTACGACCGCGGCTGGCTGCGCGACGCGGTGCGCCGGGTGCCCCACGACCGGCGTGCGGCGGGCAAGTTCAACGCGGGCCAGAAGCTGTACGCGTCCTTCGCCGCGGGTGCGGTGCTCGTCATGCTCGGCACCGGTCTGCTGATGATGTTCCCGCACCTGAGCGGTGTGGTGTGGCGTACCGGCGCGACCTTCGTCCACGACTGGCTGGCCCTCGCGGTGGCGGCCGTGGTGGCGGGACACCTGTGGATGGCGGCGGGGGACCCCGAGGCGCGGCTGGGGATGCGCACGGGGTTCGTCACGCCGGAGTGGGCGCGTCGCCACCATCCGCGGTGGGAGCACGCGGAGCCGGGTGAGCCGGGGCCGCCCGACACCGGCGCTTCCTAGGCCGTGTCGTCACATGCCCTCCCCCGACCTTCGGCCGGGGGTGCCCCCACTCAGCGACGCCTGGCACGGTACTCCCCGGCTCCGCTGGGAGGCGCCCCCACGCTGCGTTGTCGAATCGTCCGAGTAGCCCCCTACGAGGACGATCCTCCGCCTTGCGATGCACCGCACCTGGGGGCCCCTCCCAGCGTCAGTTGGGGGAGCCGCTGAGCCCGCCCTCCGGGCGGCCGGCACTCATTTGACGACACGGCCTAGCGGGACATGCGGTCCGCGGGTCCGCGGGGTCCGCGGGGTCCGCGGGGTCCGCGGGGTCCGCGGGGTCCGCGGGGTCCGCGGGGTCCGCGGGGCACTGAACCAGACAGAGGTGTCGGGCTCTTGACGTGCCGTCGACGATCACCGTCGGCGGCACGTCGTCATGTTCATGCAATTTTTGCCGTCCGACATCTACTCGCATAGACCTTCGGGGCTCCATCCTGGCTTCGCACACCAGTACCCCCTGTTCGGTTCCGCATCCGGTTGCACCTCCCTGCCCGCGCGTCACAACGCGCCCGTCAGTGACTGGAGTCCCCATGCGCCGAATCACGACCGGTTTCGCCGCCACCGCGGTCGCCGCCGTCGCCACCGTCGTCTTCACCGTCCCCGCCCAGGCCGCTCCCGCCGACAAGGCCCAGGTGCTGGCCGGTTGGACCCAGACCAGCGCCTCCAGCTACAACAGCTGGTGGTCCGCCCGCGGCAACCAGGGTGCCTGGGCGGCCTACGGCTTCGACTGGTCCACCGACTACTGCAGCAGCTCCCCGGACAACCCCTTCGGCTTCCCGTTCCAGAACTCCTGCGCCCGGCACGACTTCGGCTACCGCAACTACAAGGCGATGGGCACCTTCTCCGCCAACAAGAGCCGCCTCGACAGCGCCTTCTACGAGGACCTGAAGCGCATCTGCGGCAACTACGGCGGCGCGACCGCGACCGCCTGCAACAGCACCGCCTGGACCTACTACCAGGCGGTCAAGGCCTTCGGCTGACCCGCGGAACACGGCGGCCCGGCACCGGGAGCCCCGGTGCCGGGCCGCTACCGTGGGACAGGGTCAGGCGACCGTGCCGGACTTGGCGATCTCGATGCGGGCGCTGGTGGCGCCGGTGCGCGAGCCGAGAGACTCGACCTTCTTGACGACGTCCATGCCCTCGACGACCTCGCCGAAGACCACGTGCTTGCCGTCGAGCCAGTCGGTGACGATCGTGGTGATGAAGAACTGCGAGCCGTTGGTGTTCGGGCCCGCGTTGGCCATGGAGAGCTGGCCGGGCTTGGTGTGCTTGAGCTGGAAGTTCTCGTCGGCGAACTTCTCGCCGTAGATGCTCTTGCCACCGGTGCCGTTGCCGGCGGTGAAGTCGCCTCCCTGGAGCATGAAGTCGGGGATCACGCGGTGGAAGTGCGAACCCTCGAAGCCGAAGCCGTGCTCGCCGGTCGCGAGCTCACGGAAGTTCCGCGCGGTCTTGGGGACCACGTCGTCGAACAGGGTGAACACGATCCGTCCGGCGGGCTCGCCGTCGATCGTGATGTCGAAGAACACGTCGTTGCTGTTCATGCCCCCATTTTCGCATCCGTGACGCCCGGCCTCCGACGCGCCCCGCGGAAACGCGCTTGACGGGTGACCCGGCCGGACACCACCATCCGGGGCATGCCCGAATCCGTGATCTTGGAAGGCCGGCACGTCCGCCTGGAGCCGCTGAGCGCCGCCCACACGGACGGGCTGCTGCGCGCCGCCACCGAATCCCGCGACACCTACGCCTACACCAAGGTGCCCGAGGACCGTGAGGCGATGGCGCGCTACGTCGAGGAGGCCCTTCAGGAGCAGGCGAGCGGCGCCTCGCTCCCCTTCGCCGTGCGGGACGTCCGGCGCGACGCCCTGATCGGTTCCACCCGGTTCCTCGACCTCGACTACTGGACGGCCGCCCCCGCCCGGCCGGCGGGCCCCTCCGTGCCCCGCGACGGCGCGGTGCCCACCGTCGCCGAGATCGGCAGCACCTGGCTCGCCGCCTCCGCCCAGCGCACCCCCTGCAACACCGAGGCGAAGCTGCTGCTGCTCACCCACGCGTTCGACGTGTGGGGTGTGTTCCGCGTCACCTTCAAGACGGACGCGCGCAACGCGCGTTCCCGGTCGGCGATCGAACGCATCGGCGGCCGCTTCGAGGGCATTCGCCGCGCCCACATCCGTGCCGTGGACGGCACCGTCCGCGACAGCGCGTACTACTCGGTCCTCGCCGAGGAGTGGCCCGGCGTCCGCGCCGCGCTGGGGGCCCGTCTGGCCTGAGCCCGGCGGCGTACGCGAGGACGGGCCGGCCCTCGTGGGGTCCGGCCCGTCCGTGCGCGGCGGTGGGGTTACGGGATGCGCACGCCCGCCTCGGTGGAGAGACGGTCGATCTCGGCGAGCTCGTCGGCGCCGAGCGGGCCCGCGTCGAGGGCGGCGAGGTTCTGGTCGAGCTGGGCCACGCTGCTCGCGCCGATGAGCACGGACACGACCCGCGGGTCGCGCAGCACCCAGGTCAGCGCCAGCTGGGCCAGGGTCTGGCCGCGCTCGCCCGCGAGCTTGTCGAGGGCGCGCAGGAAGGTGAGCTTCCGCTCGGTCAGGGCGTCGCGCTTGAGGAAGTGGCCCAGCGCCATCCGCGAGTCGGCGGGCACGCCGTCCAGGTAGCGGTCGGTGAGCTGGCCCTGGGCGAGCGGCGAGTACGCGATGAGGGCGGTTCCGGTGTCGCCGACGGCGTCGAGGACGCCGTCCTCCGGGTCGCGCTGGAGGATGCTGTAGGCCGCCTGGTGGATCAGCAGGGGGGTGCCCAGCTCGCGCAGGATCTCGGTCGCGCGGCGGTGCGCCTCGGCGGGGTAGTTGGAGATGCCGGCGTAGAGGGCCTTGCCCTGGCGGACCGCGGAGTCCAGGGCGCCCATGGTCTCCTCCAGGGGCGTGTCCGGGTCGAAGCGGTGCGAATAGAAGACGTCGACGTGGTCCAGGCCCATGCGGCCCAGGGACTGGTCGAGGGAGGACAGCATGTACTTGCGGCTGCCCCACTCGCCGTACGGACCGGGCCACATGTCGTACCCGGCCTTGGTCGCGATGAAGAGCTCGTCGCGGTACGGGCGGAAGTCCTGGGCGAGGAGCGTGCCGAAATTGGCCTCGGCCGAGCCCGCGGGCGGGCCGTAGTTGTTGGCCAGGTCGATGTGGACCACGCCGCGGTCGACGGCGCGGCGCAGCACCGCGCGCTGGTTCTCCAGCGGCGAGGTGTCGCCGAAGTTGTGCCACAGGCCCAGGGACACGACGGGCAGCAGGACCCCGCTGCGCCCGGTCCTGCGGTAGTCCATCGAGGCGTAGCGGTCGTCGGCGGCGAGGTAGGGCACGCGAGGGCTCCTGGGCGATGTAAGAAAATGTGCTGGATTGGGAGGCTACCGTCGCCGAATCGACGCTGTCACGTCCGTTTTCCGGAGTTCCGTCGTCGTCCGCCCGCTCTTCCGGCCCTTCCCGAGGGGGCGTTGTGGCGTACGCCACACCGCGGGCCGTGCCGTATCCGCGCACCCGGGAATCGCCGGCCGCCCCCGGCGGTTGGTTGAGGGGGTGTTCGTGCGGGCGGCCCCTCAGAAGGGCGCGGTCGAGGGCGGGTTGGACCGGAACGCGTCCGCTCTTATCCGGCATTGAGGCATCTAACCGGACATATGCGCCCACAGTGCATGCGTAATACCTCGTTGCGTGATGGGTGTCACGTGCCGGACACGCAGCGCAGGCACTGGGCGACGCACCGTCGATTTTCCCCGCCGAATTTCACCGGGCGATGTCGTGTGATTACCGAGGGGCAATTTTTCGCCTACGCAGAGCGGACACTTCTCACGTAACGTCACACAGGTAATTGATCGACTTGCGGTATGCCGGGGGGCGTGATTCCGCTCCTTGCCCCGGAACGATTCCGTCGTTTAGCTTCCAGATCTCGCAGGACAAATGCCTGCGAGATTCTTCCGGGTGGAACGCCTAGTCCTGCCGCTGCCCGGACGCCGGATGACAAGACCGCACGGCAGGAGCGGGGGACCCAGGTAGTTTGCCGTTCCCGTTGGTCTCGGGACGGCTAGGGGTGAAGTCGCAGTGACACGCCTTCATATGGCGTGCCTCATTGCGGCCGGGCATCTCCAGCCCGAACCCGACAGCTTACCTCGCAGGCGTCGGAGAGGAATTCGGCATGCCCGGTAAGGGAAAGCACCGTCGTCCGCGGAACACCCGTATCACCCGTATCAGCGCGCTGGCCGGCACCACCGGTGCGGCCGTGGCGCTCCCGATCATCGGTGCCACCGGTGCCCACGCCGCTCCCGTGAGCGTCTGGGACAAGGTCGCGGCCTGCGAGAGCACCAACAACTGGTCCATCAACACCGGTAACGGCTTCTACGGCGGCCTGCAGTTCACCCAGAGCACCTGGGCCGGCTTCGGCGGCACGAAGTACGCCCCGCGCGCGGACCTCGCGACCAAGGCGCAGCAGATCGCGACCGCGGAGAAGGTCCTGGCGACCCAGGGCCCGCAGGCCTGGCCCGTGTGCGGTCCCAAGGCCGGTCTGACCAAGGCGATGGCCAACCCGTCGGCCACCCCGGAGAGCGTCTCCGGCACGGCCGCGAAGCCCGCCGCCAAGCCCGCCGCCCCCGCCAGGAAGGCCGAGGCGCCGAAGGCCACCACCGCGCCGAAGAGCGCCGGCGGCTCCTACGCGGTCGCCGGCGGCGACACCCTCTCCAAGATCGCCGACGCCCGGTCGGTCCAGGGCGGCTGGCAGAAGCTGTACGCCGACAACAAGTCGGTCATCGGCGGCAACCCGAACCTGATCTACCCGGGTCAGGTCCTGTCCCTCGGCGAGAAGGCCGCCGCCAAGCCCGCGCCGAAGGCCGCGAAGGCCGCCCCGGCCGCCGCCAAGGCCGCCTACACCTCCGGCTACACCGCCCCGCTCGACCGCGTCACCCTGGGCACCGCCTACCACCAGGCCGGCGCCATGTGGTCCAAGGGCTACCACACCGGTGTCGACTTCATCGCCTCGACCGGCACCAAGGTGAAGTCGATCGCCGCCGGCACCGTGGTCTCCTCGGGCTGGGGCGGCTCGTACGGCAACCAGGTCGTCGTCAAGCACGCCGACGGCCGGTACTCGCAGTACGCCCACCTGTCCTCGCTGTCGGTCTCGGCCGGCCAGACGGTCTCGGCCGGTCAGCGGCTGGGCCTGTCGGGCGCCACCGGCAACGTGACCGGTCCGCACCTGCACTTCGAGGTGCGCACCACCCCCGACTTCGGCTCCGACATGGACCCGCTGGCCTACCTGCGCGCCCACGGCGTCAACGTCTGATCGAACTGATCCACCGTCATCCGGCGGTAGCCTGTGCCCTGTTCCCCGCTTGTTGGGAACAGGGCACATGCCTTTGGTCTGTGACCGAAAACGGATCGAATATTTCTATTTCTTGTTTCCTCTCGAACGGTCGATCAGTAGCCTCTGTCGCACGTGGTCGTGTCCACGACCACGTGTCCCGATCGCCTACGACGAGCTGGAGCCGTTGATGGAGCGTCCCGCCTGGGCCCCGCAAGGCATCGATCTTTCCGTGCCGAGCGTGTCCCGCATCTACGACTACTACCTGGGCGGCTCGCACAACTTCGAGGTCGACCGGGAGGCCGGACGGCGGGCCATCGAGGCATTTCCGGGGCTGCCGAAGATCATGCAGGCCAACCGCGCGTTCATGCGCAGGGCGGTGCGCTTCTCCGTCGACCAGGGCATCACCCAGTTCCTCGACATCGGCTCCGGCATTCCCACCTTCGGCAACGTCCACGAGGTCGCCCAGGCAGCCAGTCCCGGCGCCCACGTCGTCTACGTCGACCACGACCCGGTCGCCGTCGCCCACAGCCGTGCCGTGCTGGAGGGCGTCGAGCACGCCGCCATCGTCGCCGCCGACCTGCGTTCCCCCCGCGACATCCTGGACAGCGCCGAGGTCCGCGGGCTCATCGACCTGGAGCGCCCGGTCGCGCTGCTGCTCGTCGCGGTCCTGCACTTCCTCGAGGACGCCGACGAACCGGCCAAGGCGGTGGCCGAGTTGCGGGAGGCCATCGCCCCCGGCAGCCTGCTGGTCGTCACCCACGCCTCGGTCGAGGGAGGTCCGCGCAGACCCGAGGAGGGGGAGCGGGTCGAGAACGTCTACCGCAGCGCGAGCTCACCGCTGATCATGCGGTCCCGGGCCGAGGTGGAGCGCTTCTTCGACGGCTTCGACCTCGTCGAACCCGGCCTGGTCTCCGCACCGCTGTGGCGCCCCGACGGCTCGGACGACGAGGAACTCGACCCGGTCGTCTTCAGCGGGTTCGCGGGCGTCGGCCGCAAGGCGTGACCGTGACCAGAGAACCCGGCCCGGAGCCGGAGCCCGCCGACAGTCTGCGGCGCTTCGCGATCATCTGGAGCCGGGCGATCTACCCGGCCACCGCCACCTCCATGACGCGCGGCGAGTTCGAGGAGTACCTGCTCCCGCTCGCCGCGCGTCTCAACGCCACCCTGCGCGCGCAGCCCTTCGACCCCCGTCCGGCCGCGGAGGTCGGCGCCGCGCTCGTGGCCGCGCACTGCACCGACCCCGCCGCGCTCGCGCGCATCCTCGACGTCGTCGACGCCTACCTGCTGCTCTACTGCCCGCCCGGCCCCGCCCTCCCGTCCGAGGAGAGCCGTACCCGGTGCAACCGCCTGCAGCACTGGGTGGCCGCCGGGTACACCCGGGCCCTGCAGGAGCGCACACGGACCGAGCAGGAGGCTTTGTCCCGTGCGGCGCTGGCCGCCCGGGCCGCGACCGAACAGGCCCTGTACGAGAGCGAGGTCCGCTTCCGCGCGGTCTTCCAAGGCGCCTCCATAGGCATCGGCATCGCCGACATGGACGGCCGCGTCCTGGACGTCAACGCCGCACTCACCACCATGTTCGGCGGCCTGGAGCGGCACATCCGCAGCCGGAACGTCTACGACTGGGTGCACCCGGACGACGCCCCCGAGGTCTGGGAGATGCAGCGCCAGCTCAACCGGGGCGAACGCGACCACTACCGCATGGAGAAGGCCTACTACCGGCCGGACGGCACCGTCCTGTGGACCAATCTGACGGTCTCCCTGCTGCGTGACGCCGGCGGCGTCCCCCAGTACATGCTCGCGCTGATGGAGGACATCACCGAGGAGCGCCTGCTCAGCGAGCGGCTGCGGTACGAGGCCACCCACGACGCCCTCACCGGTCTCGCCAACCGGAACCTGTTCTTCGAGCGCCTGGAGCAGACGCTGGACGGCCCCGACGGCGTGGGCGTCGGCGTCTGCTACCTCGACCTGGACGGCTTCAAGGACGTCAACGACAGCCTCGGCCACGCCGTCGGCGACCGGCTCCTGGTCGCCGTCGCCGAACGCCTCCAGGCCTGCGTCACCTCTCCCGACCAGATCGTGGCCCGCATCGGCGGCGACGAGTTCGCCGCCCTCGTCGTCAACCCCGCCAGCCGCGCCGACATCACCGGCCTCGCCGACCTGATCCTGGCCGCGCTGGCCGATCCGATCCGGGTGGACGGCCGCGACCTGTCCGTACGGTGCAGCATCGGCATCGTCGAGGGCCAGGCCGGTTCCCTGGGGCCCGCCGAGGCGCTGCGCAGCGCCGACATCACGATGTACCGGGCCAAGGCCGCCGGCGGCAACCGCTTCGAGGTGGCCGACCCCGACTCCGACGCGCGCGCCATCACCCGGCACGGGCTGACCAACCGGCTGCCGACGGCGCTGGAACGCGGCGAGTTCTTCATCGAATACCAGCCATTGGTGCGGCTCGACGACGGCAGTGTCCGCGGCGCCGAGGCACTGGTGCGCTGGTGCCACCCGGTACACGGGGTCCTCGGCCCCGACCAGTTCATCCCGCTCGCCGAGAGCACCGGGCTGATCGTGCCGCTCGGCCACTGGGTGCTGCAGCAGGCCGCCTGGCAGGCCCGGGACTGGCAGTTCCCGCGCAGCGACGGCGATCCGCTGCGGATCAACGTCAACCTCTCCCCGGCCCAGCTCGGCCACCCCGGCCTCGTCCCGGAGACCCTCGCGGTGATCAAGGACGCCGGACTGGAGCCGACCGCCCTGTGCCTCGAGGTCACCGAGAGCGCCTTCATCGGCGCCGACGAGGAATTGATGCGCCCGCTGCGGGAGTTCGCCGAACTCGGCATGGCCATCGCCCTCGACGACTTCGGCACCGGCTACTCCAACCTGGCCTCGCTGCGCCGGCTGCCCATCACCACGCTCAAGCTCGACCGCTCCTTCACGCGCGGCATGCAGCAGCGGCCGGCCGACCCGGTGGACGTGAAGATCGTGGAGATCGTCGTCGATCTGGCGCACACCCTCGGGCTGTCGGTGACGGTGGAGGGTGTGGAGACCGGCACCCAGGCCGAGCACCTGCGCGCCCTGGGCTGCGACACCGCGCAGGGCTGGTACTACGCCCGGCCCGGGCCGCCCGACCGCCTTCACTCGCTCTCGCTGGTCGACACCACGACCTGAGAACACGAACCGAGGAACCCCAGCAGCGCCTGGTTGAACTCCTCGGGACGCTCCAGGTTCGGCAGGTGGCCCGCGCCCTCGACGACCACGAGGCGCGAACCGCGGACGGCCGCGTGCATCGCCTCGGCCTCGGCGACGGGGGTGAACGCGTCGTCCCGGCCGACCACGATCAGCGTGGGCACCCCTACCGCGGTCAGCACAGGCCCGTAGTCGGGCCGCCGGGCGCGGCCGCGCAGGGCCGCCGCGGCGCCCTCGGGGGAGGCGCCGCGCATCATCCGCAGGACGTGACCGGCGACTTCGGGAAGCGCGGTCACGTTGCGGGGCGCGATCATCCGGTCCAGCACCTCGTCGGCGTAGCCGGACATCCCCTCGGCGGTCAGCCGTTCCGCCATCGCCTCGCGGGCCCGCCGGCCCTCCTCCGTGTCGGCGCCGGGGAAGGTGTCGGCGAGCACGAGCCCGGTCGCACGGCCGGGGAACAGCCGTTGGAACTCCATGACGATCTGACCGCCCATCGACAGCCCGCCGACGACCGCCTCCGGAACGCCCAGGTGGTCCAGCAGGGCGGCGACGTCGCGGGCGAAGGTCTCCAGCGGGGTGACGCCCGGGACGACCTCGCTCGCACCGTAGCCGCGCAGGTCCGGCACGATCACCCGGCGGCCGGCCGCCGCGACGGGGACCTGCGGTGCCCACATCGAGCGGTCGAAGGGGTGGCCGTGCACCAGCACCAGAGGTGTGCCCGGACCGTCCCCCTCGTCGTCGTACGCCAATGTGACTCCGTTGACCACTGCCGTCGCCAAGGGGATCTCCTCGCCTCGCATACGCCCCCTTCCGCGGGGGAGTTGAGCGCGATGCTAGGTTCCGCCCCCGGCTCGGTGCAATAGGATCTTTGCTCTCGGTGCAATGCCGGGATTGCCTCACGAGGGGATCGCCGATGGACGACTACCGCACGGTCGCGGACGCCGTCGCCGCCGACATCACCGCCGGACGCCTGCGTCCGGGCGACCGGCTCGCACCGCAGCGGGCGTTCGCGCGGCGGCACGGCATCGCCAACTCCACGGCGATCCGCGTCTACGCCGAACTCGCCCGCCGGGGCCTGGTCGTGGGAGAGGTGGGGCGCGGCACCTTCGTCCGTGCCGCACGGCCCGCCGACGGGCCCGCCCTCGCCGAGCCGGCACCCCAGCGGATCGACCTGGAGCTCAACCACCCCGTCGTCGAAGGCCAGTCGCAGCTGCTCGCCCCGGGGCTCGCCGCGCTGCAGCGCCCCGACGTCCTCGGCGCCGCGCTGCGCCCGCTCACCGCCGCGGGCACCCCGGCCGCACGCGAGGCCTTCGCCGAACTGCTCGCCCGCGGCGGACCGCGTCCCGACCCCGGCCGGTTGCTCTTCGCGGGCAACGGCCGCCAGGCCATCGCCGCCGCCCTGGCCGCGCTCGTCCCGCCCGGCGGCCGTCTCGCCGTGGAGGCGCTCACCTACCCCGTGGTCAAGGCGCTCGCCGCCCGGCTCGGGATCACCCTCGTCCCCGTCCCCTCCGACGAGCACGGGTTGCTGCCCGCCGCCCTCGCCGAACTGCACCGCGCCGCCCCGCTGCACGCGCTCTACACCCAGCCCACCCTGCATAATCCGCTCGGCGTCACGATGCCGGACGGCCGCCGGGCCGAACTCGCGGAAACCCTCCACCGGCTGAGCCTGCACGCCGTCGAGGACGCCGTCTGGGGGTTCCTCGCCGCGGACGCCCCGCCGCCGCTCGCGGCGTACGCTCCCGACCGCGTCGTCCTCGTCGACAGCCTCTCCAAGCGGCTCGCCCCCGGGCTCACCGCCGGCGTCGCGCTCACTCCCCGGGAGCTTGACGCCCCGGTCTCCGCGGCCCTGCGTTCGGCCGGCGCGGCCGCCTCCGGCTTCGCGCTGGCCGTCGCCTGCCGGTGGATCGGCGACGGCGCCGTGGACGCGGTGGTCGCGGCCAAGCGGCGCGACGCGGCCGCGCGCGCCCGGGTCGCCGCCGAGCGCCTCGCCGGGTTCTCGGTCACGGCCGATCCGCGCGCCTGCTTCTGCTGGTGGCGGCTGCCCGCGCCCTGGCGGGCCGACACCTTCGTCGCGGCCGCCGCCCGGCGGGGGATCGCCGTCACCCCGGCCGCCGCCTTCGCCGCGGGCCGCGGCGGCGCCCCGCACGCCGTACGGATCGGCCTGGCCTCGCCGTCGCCGCAGGTCCTGGACGAGGCGCTGGACGTCCTCGCGCGGATCGCCAGGGGCGGACCCGAGGACAATTGCGCCGACTGATCACAAGCAGCGGCGAATCCTAGCGAGTCACCCGCACATGCCTCTGGAAAATGCCCCAACTCACCTTTTTCGCGTACGGGATGAGTAACGTTCCGTGCTGTTCCGTATACCAGAAGTCGCGGCGAAGGGGTGGGCGTGCCCGGCATAGACGAGTGCCTTTCCGAGGCGCTGGCGATTCCCGGTGTGCTCGGGGCGAGTGTGGTCGACTGGAGCAGCGGTCTCCTCCTCGGGGCGGTCGGGCAGGAACCGGGACACGGTCACGAGGCGGCCGCGGCGGACACCACCGAGGCGGCACGGGCGGTCGTGGAGAGCGGCACCTTCACCGCCAAGGAGTCCGGCCGGGTGCCGGTCGAGGACATCATCATCACCGCGGCGGGGAGCTACCACCTCATCCGCTTCCTCGACACCTCCTTCGACAGCGACGTCGTCCTCTACCTGTGGCTGGACCGGTCGATGGCCAACCTGGCCGTCGCCCGGCTCGGACTGCAGTCCATCGCCGAGCGGCTGGTGCTCGTATGACCGGCGCGGAGGCGGCGCGGCCGGCGCTGGCCGTCCGCGGCCTGCCCCGGCGCACTCCGGCGCGCGGCGGCGCGCAGGCCCAGGTGCGCGCGGGGGTGGTGGGCGCCTACGCCTTCACCGCCGCGCTGGCCCGGCTCGCCGAGGCGAGGGCGAGCGGAGCGCTGTACGGATCGGCGGGCGCGGTCTACCTGCGCGACGGGGCGATCGTCCACGCCGAGAGCCCCTGCGCCCCCGACCTCGGGGTACGGCTCATGGCCTGCGGGCTGCTCTCCCCGGACCAGTGGCGCGAGGCGGTCACCACCGCGAGCGCCGAGCGCGGCGTCGGCGGGCACCTCGTCGACACCGGGAGGGTGGCCCGCGGGGAACTGGAGTTGTGCCACCTGCTGGCGCTCTTCGACGCCGCCTACTTCACGCTGCTGCCCGACTCGGAACCCGACCGGTTCCAGCCGGGGGCCACCTCCCGGCTGGGCCCCATCTCCCGGGCGGTCCCCGCGCAGCGCGTGGCCAGGGAGGCGCAGCGGCGCCGCGCGCAACTGGAGCGGGCCTGGCCCTGGGACGACACCGACGCCGGCCCCGTCGTCCCGCGCTCCGAGGGCGAGGTGCGCGGCGGCCGTGCCAGGGCCCCCACGCCCGGTCAGCTGGCGGTGCTGGCGGCGGCGGACGGATCCCGTACGCCCGTGCAGATCGCCTGGCACCTGGGACGCTCCGCCTTCGCGACCCTGCTGGACGTACGCCGGCTGGCCGCGACCGGCCGGATCAGCATGCCGGTCCGCGCCCAGGCACCCGCGGTTCCGGCGCCCCCGCGCCCGGCGGTCCCGCCGGCACCGCCCGTGCCGGCACCGCCCGTGCCCGTGCAAGCGGCTCCAGTGCCGCCGCCCCCGGCTTACGGCGGACCGCAGCCGGCGGTCATGCCGTCCTCCGACCCCTCAGTCGCCCTGTTGCTACGACTTCGTGCCGCCCTGGAGGCCCGCCTGTGAGCGCCCTGCCGACCCGCCCGGCGCCCGCCGAACGACCGTGGAGGAAGGCTCTGCGGCAGCTCGCCGGAAGGAGACAGCTGGTGGCACTCGAAGCCGACGTACTGGCCGAACTCCGGAGCCTGCGGGCGAGGGTGCCGCACCTGACGGGCGGGCTCGTCGCCAGCGTCGACGGCCTGGTCGTCGCACACGACCTGAGCGGGCCGGAGCCGGAGGGGGTCGCCGCGCTGACGGCGGCGGCGCTGGGCGTGGCCGCCCGCATCACCGAGGCCACCGAATGCGGCGGCTTCCGGGAACTGCTCGTCAGGGGGGACCGCGGCTACATCGCCGCGTACGCCGCCGGCGGCGCGATGGCCCTCGCCTTGGTGGCGGGACCCGGCTCCAACGTGGGCCGCCTGCACTTGGAGGCCCGTCGATCCAGTCGACGGATCGAGGATCTCGTCGACCTCGCGCTCCAACGTCAGGAGCGGAAATGACCGTACGACCCAGCTCATCAGCCGACAAGCCGCCGGGCACGGGACGCGGCCGCGCCGCCACCGGACCCAGGCATTCGTCACGTCAGAGAACTCAACCCCAAGGAAGCGAGACCGCAATGGCCAACACCGAGACCGCGCTGAAGGATGTAATGACGTCGATCGAGGGCGTCCTGGGCGTCGCTCTCGTGGACTACGGCAGCGGCATGGCCCTGGGCACCCTCGGGGGCTCCAAGGACCTCGACCTGACCGTCGCGGCCGCGGGCAACACCGACGTCGTCCGCGCCAAGATGCGCACGATGGAGATGCTCAACCTCAAGGAGCACATCGAGGACATCCTGATCACGCTCAACACCCAGATCCACATGATCCGGCTGCTGACCGGGCGTTCGGGCAAGGGCCTGTTCCTCTACGTCGCGCTGGACAAGGAGCGCGCGAACCTGGCGATGGCCCGCCACCAGCTCAGGCGCATCGAAGCCGACCTGGAGGTCTGACCCGCCCCGCCCCGGAGCCCGCGGCCGACGGCGGCCCGGCACACCAGGCGCAGGCTGACGTGTGCCGGGCCTCGCCGTGCCGGGCCTCGCCGTGCCGAGGCCGATCAGCGGCTCGCGGAGGACGAGGGCGCGGAGGACGAGGGCGCGGAGGACGAGCCGCCGGAATGCCCGTGGTGCGCGCCCTCCTCGACCCTGCCGCCCAGCTTCTCGCGCACCGGCTCCAGCGCCTCGGGTTCGGCCTCCACCACCCAGCGCTCGCCGATCAGGTAGGAGCCGCCGTACGGCTCCGCCTCCTCCAGCCACGACTTCTGGCCGGCGGAGCTGGTGAAGGTGAGCATCACGTAGGCACCGCGTGCCGTCGTGCACGCCCCCTGGCGCAGGTCCTCCACGTCGGTCTGCAACTGCGGGGTGCACCCGACGGCCTCGCCGATCCGCTCCAGGGCGACCGGCCCGCCCGCCGCATCCGTGTCCTGGCCGCCGCAGCCCGTCACCGCCATCGCGACGACCGCCACCGCGGCCACCCTCGGGACCCACGCACGGAACACGGACACCGGCATCACCTTTCCTCGCTTGCGACGCGGGTCGCTCACGTCCCGCACGCGCACCGCGCGCGCGACGACGTTAACCCGAACGGCCCATCAGTCCGTACAGCCTTGCGAAAAGCCGGCCACCGGGTGTGCGGTATGGAAAAATCCGCCGCCGCTCGCCCCGGAAGGCCTGGCACCCCGTGACTCCGACGCCTCCGATCGGGCATACTCCAACGCGCCGAAGCCGCAGGTCGGACCATGCCGTGACCCGGCGGGAGACCATCGGTCGACGGTCGACGACCCGGTAGCGCCGCCACACCCTGAGCGGACGCCGCCGCAGCGCCCGACAGGGAGGAGAGTGCCGCCATGTCCCACGACGGCCTTCAGCCGGTGGACCGACAGCTTCCCACCGAGGAGGCCCGCGACCTGCTCGCGCTCGTACGCGAGCTGGCCCAGCGGGAGATCAAGCCCCGGGCGGCCGAGGAGGAGGACGCGGGCGTCTTCCCGCGCGAGGTCTTCCGCCTCATCGGCGAGGCGGGGCTGCTCGGACTGCCCTACCCGGAGGAGTACGGCGGCGGTGGCCAGCCGTACGAGGTGTACCTGCAGGTGCTCGAGGAACTGGCCGCGGCCCGGCTCACGGTCGGCCTCGGCGTCAGCGTGCACACCCTGGCCTGCCACGCCGTCGCCCACTACGGCAGCAAGGAGCAGCGCACCGAGCACCTGCCCGCCATGCTCGGCGGCTCCCTGCTCGGCGCCTACTGCCTCTCCGAGCCCGCCGCGGGCTCCGACGCCGCCTCCCTGCGCACCCGGGCGACCCGCGAGGGAGCGGCATGGCGGATCGACGGCACCAAGGCGTGGATCACCCACGGCGGTGTCGCGGACTTCTACACGGTGCTCGCCCGCAGCGGTGCCGAGGGCGCGCGCGGCATCACCGCGTACCTGGTGCCCGGCGACGCGCCGGGCCTGACCGCGGCGGTCCCGGAGAAGAAGATGGGCATGAAGGGGTCGCCCACGGCCCAGGTCTACTTCGACGGCGTGACCGTCCCCGACAGCCGCCGCGTCGGCGACGAGGGCCAGGGCTTCACCATCGCCCTGTCGGCCCTCGACTCCGGCCGCCTCGGCATCGCCGCCTGCGCCATCGGCGTCGCCCAGGCCGCCCTCGACGAGGCGCTCGCGTACGGGATGACCCGGCAGCAGTTCGGCCGTCCCGTCGTGGACTTCCAGGGGCTGCGCTTCATGATCGCCGACATGGCCACCAGGATCGAGGCCGGCCGGGCGCTGTACCTCGCGGCGGCCCGGCTGCGTGACGCGGGCCGGCCGTTCTCCCGGCAGGCCGCCATGGCCAAGCTGTTCTGCACGGACGCCGCGATGCAGGTGACCACGGACGCGGTGCAGCTGCTCGGTGGTTACGGCTACACCGCCGACTTCCCGGTCGAGCGGTACATGCGGGAGGCCAAGGTGCTGCAGATCGTCGAGGGCACCAACCAGATCCAGCGCATGGTGATCGCCCGCAGCCTCGCCGGTCCGGAGAGCAAGGAGCGCTGAGCCCCGGCGCGACGGTGCCGCGCCGCCCGGCAGAGGCGGCGCGGCACCGTGCGTACGCGGTGGGCGCGGTTCAGGCCGCGCGCTGGAACGGTACGCGGATCGGCCGGGAACCGGGCCCGCCGACGTGGGAGAACGGCTGAGTGCGCCAGTCCAGCCCGACGGGGAGCGTCAGCAGCGCGCCCCATTCGAGGTCCTCGGCGCGGGCGTCGTCGTCGGCCGGCGCGACCTCGGGCGTGGGACGGCCCGAGCCGGGGCAGACCGTCAGCCCGAACGGGTTCCACGGCGAGGCGCACAGCGCGTGCTGCGGCAGGACGTCCTCGTCGGCGAGGAGGGCGATCGGGCGGGCACAGTCGGGGCAGTGCACCCGGAAGATCTCATAGCCCTCGTCGTCGAAGGCGTCGTCGGCGTCGTCCGCCGTCAGCAGCTCGAACGGCTCGCGACGTTCGTGCTCCTCCTCGAGCACCGCCGGCGTGCGTTCGCCGCGGCCATGTCGTGCGTGGGTGCGCATGGGTGCATCTCCCCCTCAGAAGAACGCCCACCAGCGGGGCCGGCCGGGCTCTTGGCCTCGGCCATAGCGAGCATTTCCCGCCTCGCGCCCGCGGTAATCGCCGCCACCCCGAAGAGCGTTGACATCGAGTGTGGCCTTCGTCACATCGCCGCTCCAGGGGGTGCCCCGCGCCCCCGCGGACGCCGCCGTGCGCCCGTTCCGCGCCCTTTCGGGTGTCAGCCCCCGGGGGTCGCCCCGGGCTCCCGCGGGGATGCCGTGCTCTTCCTGACGACCAGTCTGACGCCAAGCTCCATACGGGTGTTGCTCTTGTCGCCGACCTCCTCGGGCTGCGAGAGCCGGAGCAGCATCCGGGCGGCCTCCTCGGCCATCTCGACCAGCGGCTGGTTGACGGTGGTCAGCGACGGGCTCGCCCACTGGGCGAGCGGGATGTCGTCGTAGCCCACCACGGACAGGTCGCGGGGCACCTGCAGCCCCTTGACCCGGGCCGCCTCCAGGACGCCCAGTGCCTGCAGGTCGCTGCCCGCGAAGATGGCGGTCGGCGGGTCGGGCTGCTCCAGCAGGGCGAGGGCGCCGTCGTGACCGCCCTGGACGTGGAAGTCCCCGTAGCGGATCAGGTCGTTGTCGACGGTGAGTCCTGCCATGCCCATGGCCGATCGGAAGCCGTCGAGGCGGGCCAGGGAGCACAGCATGTCGTCGGGTCCGGTGATGATCCCGATGCGGCGGTGGCCGAGGTCGATGAGGTGGCGGGTGGCCGCGACGCCGCCGGCCCAGTTCGCCGAGCCCACGGACGGGACGTCGGGCTCGGGGTCGCCGGCCGGGTCGATGATCACGAAGTTGATGGCCCGTGAGCGCAGCTTGCGCTTGATGTCGTCGGGCAGCGAGGAGAAGACCAGGACGACGCCGAGCGGGCGGCGGCGGAGCACGCCCTCGATCCACTCGGGGCCGGGGGCGTGCCGGGTGCCGCTCTCGGTGAGCACCACGCTCATGTTGCGGCTCTTGGCGACGTTCTCCACGCCCCGGATGAGCTCCATCGCCCAGACGCTCTCGAGTTCGTGGAAGACGATCTCGATCAGCCGCGACTCGGGCTGGGTGGGGGAGGGGCGCTGGTAGCCGTTCGCCTCCAGCAGGCGTTCGACCTTGCTCCGGGTCGGCGCGGCCACGTCGGGACGTCCATTGAGCACCTTCGAAACTGTCGAAAGTGACACGCCCGCTTTCGAAGCCACATCGGCCAGAGTGATCCTGCCCTCGGTCTCATCATCACGCATGCCGCACAGGATAGAGCACCGCCGTTCGGTAACGGTTTGGTCGCGTCAATTCCCCGCTGTTGACCCCGACGAGGGGGGCGCCTACGGTCCCTCATCAAACGAATTTCGGCAAAGTGGCCGAAACTTTCGAGAGGTCGAACATGAAGAAGCGTGCGTGGTTCCCCCGTGCCGTCGCCGGCGGCGCGACACTGGCACTGGGTCTGACCCTGACCGCCTGCGGCGGTGACGGCGCCTCGGCGGGGGGTGATTCCGGGACGATCCACGTCCTCGTGTACGGCGACTCCGCGAACAAGGTGGAGAGGGCGATCGTCGCCGAGTTCAACAAGACCTCGAAGGTCAAGGCCGTCCTCGACACGATCCCCGGTGCGGACTACCAGCAGAAGCTGCAGACCGTCATCAACACCAAGCAGGCCCCCGACGTCTTCTTCAACTGGGGAGGCGGCAGCATCCAGCCGTTCGTGAAGGCCGGTCTGCTGCTCCCGCTCGACGACTTCATCAAGAAGGACCCGGGCCTGAAGGACAACTTCCTGCCCTCGGTCTTCAACACCGCGGTCGTCGACGGCAAGTCCTACGGCGTTCCGATGCGCGGCACCCAGCCGGTGCTGATGTTCAACAACAAGAAGGTGCTCGCCGACGCCGGCGTCCAGCCGCCGAAGACCTGGGACGAGCTCCTGGACGCCGTCCGAAAGCTCAAGGCCAAGGGCGTCACCCCGATCGCGCTCGGCGGCGGTGACCGGTGGCCGACCCTGATGTGGTTCGAGTACCTCTACGACCGCATCGCCGGCCCGGAGCTGTTCACCAAGGCGCTCGGCGGCGACAAGAGCGCCTGGGAGAGCGAGGACAGCAAGAAGGCGCTGGGCATGCTCAAGGAGCTGATCGACGCCGGTGCCTTCGGCACCAACTACGACTCGGTGAAGTTCACCGACGGCGGCTCGCCCCAGCTGCTGGCCTCCGGCAAGGCCGGCTTCGAGCTCATGGGCTCCTGGGAGTACTCCACGCAGCAGGACGCCAGCCCGGACTTCGCCAAGAACGACCTGGGCTACACCAACTTCCCGTCCGTCTCCGGCGGCAAGGGTGACGCCGCGAACGTCGTCGGCAACACCAACAACTTCTACTCGGTGCTGAAGAAGACCGAGCACCCCGAAGCGGTGGCGGAGTTCCTCAAGCTCATGTACTCCGACGACTTCGTCAAGCAGCAGCTGGCCATCGGCAACCTGCCGACCACCACGAACACGACCCAGTTCCTCGACACGACGGACCACCCCGAGTACCTGAAGTACCAGTTCGACCTGGTCGAGAAGGCCCCGTCGTTCCAGCTGTCGTGGGACCAGGCCTACCCGCCGTCGGCCGGCACGCCGATCCAGCAGGCCGTGCAGCAGTTCTTCAACGGCCAGATCGACGCGGACGGCTTCATCAAGGCCATGCAGGCCCTGCCCACCTCCTGAGAGCGACGTCCCCCGCATGGTCTCCCTCACCGCCACCGTGACGGGCAAGCGGCAGACGCGTCGTCCGGCCGGCCGTTCCATCGGCCGGCCGGGCCTCGCCTGGGCGCTCCCCGCCACGATCTTCTTCGCCCTCTTCGCCATCGTGCCGCTGGTACTGGTGGCGGTCCTCTCCTTCACCAGCTGGAGCGGTCTGGGCTCGCCCGAGTACGCGGGCTTCGACAACTGGGTCAAGGTCTTCCAGGACCCGGTGATGATCAAGAGCCTCTGGCTGAGCGTGCTGCTCACCGTGCTCGGCGTCGTCGTCCAGACCCCGCTGAGCATCCTGCTCGGCGTCTGGGCGGCCGGTCCGGAGCGGAACCGCGCCGTGCTGTCCGCGATCTTCTTCGTGCCGCTGCTGCTCTCCGCCACCGCCGTCTCGGTGCTGTGGCGCGCACTGCTCGACCCCAACTTCGGTGTCCCCTCGCAGGCGCGCTGGCTGTTCGGCGACGGCAACCTCTTCGGCACGCAGACCGCCGCGATCGGCGTACTCGTCTTCGTCAGCACCTGGCAGTTCACCCCGTTCCACGCGCTGATCTACCAGGGCGCGGCGCGGGCCGTCCCGCAGGTGCTCTACCAGGCCGCCGAGATCGACGGCGCGGGCACCGTACGGCAGTTCTTCCACGTCACGCTGCCGCAGCTGCGCAACTCGATCATCACCTCGATGATCCTGATGATCGTCGGTGGTCTCACCACCTTCGACACGGTGCTGATCCTCACCCAGGGCGGCCCCGGCACCGACACCACGATCAGCGCCTACTACATGTACGACAAGGCGTTCAAGGGCTTCGACTTCGGCGCCGGCGCAGCGGTCGCGCTGATGCTCGTCGTCGTCGCCACGGTGATCTCGCTGGTCGTCGTCCGCGTCTCCGGCTACGACAAGATGGCCGGCACCAAGGAGGGGCTCTGATGAGGCGACGCCCCAACTACCTCGCGGGACTGGGCGCCCTGCTGTGGCTGGGCCTGGTCGGCACGCCGCTGTACGTCATGCTCGGCGCCACCGTGCAGTCGCGCGCCGACTACAGCGCGGGCGGCCCGCTGTCCTTCCCCCGTTCCTTCACCCTGGACAACTACGTCCAGGACTTCAGCAACGGCTTCGGGCAGTACTTCCTGAACACGGTCGTCGTCACGGTCAGCGTCGTGGCCATCGTGCTACTGCTCGTGCCGCCGCTGGCGTTCACCATCGTCCGCAACCGGGGCCGCGGTGTGTCCCAGGTGTTCCGGCTCTTCCTGCTGGGCCTGGCCATCCCCGCGCAGGCCGTGATCGTCCCGATGTTCTACGTGATCAGCAAGGCCGGGCTCTACGACAACCTCATCGGCGTCATCCTGCCGACCGCGGCGTTCTGCCTGCCGGTCTGCACCCTGATCCTGACCGGCACGATGCGTGACATCACCAGCGAGCTGTTCGAGGCGATGGCCATGGACGGCGCCTCCGTCCGGCGGACCTTCTTCCAGCTCGTCCTGCCGCTGTCCGGAAGCGGACTGTCGACGATCGTCGTCTTCTCCGCCCTGCAGGCCTGGAACGGCTTCCTCTTCCCCCTGGTGCTCACCCAGTCCGAGGAGACCAAGGTGCTCACTCTGGGGCTCTACAACTTCCGGACCCAGTACGGCATCAACATCCCCGGCCTGCTGGCCGCCGTGGTGCTGTCCACGATTCCCGTCCTGCTCGTCTACCTTTTCGCCCGCCGTGCCCTCGTGCAGGGCCTCATGGGCGTCGGAGGAAAGTGAACGACAACGTGACCGCCGACTCCCGCGTCGAGGCGCTCATCCGCGAGATGACCCTGGACGAGAAGATCGCCCAGCTCTACGGCGTCTGGGTCGGCGCCTCCGGCGAAGGTGCCGAAGTCGCCCCCCACCAGCACGACATGGAGGAGCCGCCCAGCCTCGACGAGCTCCTGCCGGACGGCCTCGGGCAGCTCACCCGGCCCTTCGGCACCGTCCCTGTCGACCCCGCCCTGGGGGCGCTGTCCCTGATGCGCACCCAGGAACGGATCGCCGCCGCGAACCGGTTCGGCATCCCGGCCATGGCCCACGAGGAGTGCCTCGCGGGCTTCGCCGCCTGGGGCGCCACGACCTACCCCGTCCCGCTGTCCTGGGGCGCCTCCTTCGACCCCGGGCTGGTCCGGATGATGGCCGCGGCCATCGGCCGCGACATGCGCTCGGTCGGCGTCCACCAGGGCCTGGCCCCCGTCCTCGACGTCGTGCGCGACGCGCGCTGGGGCCGGGTCGAGGAGACCGTCGGCGAGGACCCCTACCTCGTCGGGACCATCGCCACCGCCTACATCCAGGGCCTGGAGTCCGCGGGCATCGTGGCCACCCTCAAGCACTTCGCCGGCTACTCCGCCTCCCGTGCCGGGCGCAACCTGGCACCGGTCAGCATGGGTCCGCGCGAGCGTGCCGACGTCGTCCTGCCGCCCTTCGAGATGGCGGTCCGGGAGAGCGGCGTCCGGTCCGTGATGCACGCGTACACCGACACCGACGGCGTGCCCTCGGCCGCCGACGAGGAACTCCTGACCGGGCTGCTCCGCGACACCTGGGGCTTCGACGGGACCGTCGTCGCCGACTACTTCGGGATCGCCTTCCTCAAGACCCTGCACGGCGTCGCCGCCGACTGGGCGGACGCCGCGGGCACCGCCCTGCACGCCGGCGTGGACGTGGAGCTCCCCACCGTCAAGACCTTCGGGCAGCCGCTCCGGGACGCCGTCGCCGCGGGCGTGGTCGACGAGAAGCTCGTGGACCGCGCGCTGCGCCGCGTCCTGACCCAGAAGGCGCAGCTCGGCCTGCTCGACCCCGGGTGGAGCCCGGTGCCGTCCGCGCTCGCCGGGGCCGACCTCACCGACCCGCAGGCCCTGCGCGGCACGGTCGACCTGAACTCCGCCGCCCACAAGGACCTGTCGCGGCGCCTCGCCGAGCGGTCCGCCGTCCTGCTGAGCAACGACGGCACCCTGCCCCTGGAGCGGCCCGCCCGCATCGCGCTCATCGGGCCCCAGGCGGAGACCCCGACCGCGGTGCTGGGCTGCTACTCCTTCCCGGTGCACGTCGGCGCGCAGCACCCCGACACCCCGGCCGGAATCGACCTGCCCACCCTGCGCCAGGCCCTGGTGGCGGAGTTCCCCGGCTCGGAGATCGTCACCGTCGCCGGCTGCGGCATCGACGACGGCGATGTCTCCGGGATCGCGACGGCCGTGCGCGCGGCCCTGGACGCCGACGTGGTCGTCGCGGCGCTCGGCGACCGCGCCGGGCTCTTCGGCCGCGGCACCAGCGGCGAAGGCTGCGACGCGGAGTCGCTGACCCTGCCCGGCGTGCAGCAACGGCTACTCGACGCGCTCCTCGACACGGGGACGCCCGTCGTGCTCACCCTGCTGGCCGGCCGCCCCTACGCCCTCGGGCGGGCCGTGGAGGAGGCCGCTGCCGTCGTCCAGACCTTCTTCCCGGGGCAGGAGGGCACCCCGGCCCTCGCCGGGGTGCTGAGCGGGCGGATCAACCCGTCCGGGCGGCTGCCGGTGAGCGTGCCCAGGCACCCGGGCGTCCAGCCCTCCACCTACCTCGCCGCGCCGCTCGCGCGGGCCAGCGAGGTCTCCAACATCGACCCCGCCGCCGCCTTCGGCTTCGGCCACGGGCTGACGTACACGGACTTCGAGTGGTCGGCGCCGCAGGTGCACGGAGCCTCCGACGGGCGCGCCGTGACCGGCACCGACGGCGAGCTCGAGCTGTCCTTCACCGTCCGCAACACCGGCGGCCGCGCGGGCAGCGAGGTCGTCCAGGTCTACCTGCACGACCCGATCGCCTCCGTCGTCCAGCCGGTGCAGCGGCTCGTCGGCTATCTGCGGGTGCCGCTGGAGGCGGGCGAGGCGCGGCGCATCGACGTCACGGTCCCCGCCGACGTCGCCGCCTTCACCGGCCGGGACGGCCGCCGCGTCGTGGAACCGGGGGAGCTGGAGGTGCGGCTGGCCGCGTCGAGCACCGACGTCCGGTTCAGCGTACGGGCCGAACTGACCGGGCCTGCACGGCAGGTGGACCACACCCGGCGACTGCACGCGCTGGTCACCGGCGCGCCGGAGGAGTCCAGGTGAGCGTGCCCGAAGGGACGGGGTCGGCGGCGGGGACCGTCGTCAACCCCGTCCTGCCGGGCTGCCATCCCGACCCGAGCGTCTGCCGGGTCGGGGCCGACTACTATCTGATCACCTCGACCTTCGAGTACTTCCCGGGCATCCCGGTGTTCCACAGCCGCGACCTGGTCCACTGGCGGCCCGTCGGGCACGTCCTGGACCGGCCCTCCCAGGTGGACCTCGGCACCGTCGCCTCCTCCGAGGGGATCTTCGCCGCGACGATCCGGCACCACCAGGGCCGCTTCTACGTCGTGACCACCCTGGTCGGCGGCAGCGGGCGGGGCGGCACCTTCGTCGTCACCGCCACCGACCCCGCCGGGCCGTGGAGCGACCCGGTGTGGCTGGACGACGCCCCCGGCGTCGACCCCTCCCTCTTCTTCGACGACGACGGCCGCGCCTGGTGCACCGGCACACGGCTCGCGGAACCCGGGGAGTGGGAGGGCCACACCGACGTCTGGCTGCGGGAGTTCGACACCGCGGAGCTGACCCTCACCGGCCCCGAACACCTGCTGTGGCGCGGGGCGCTGCACGGCGCGGTGTGGGCCGAGGGGCCCCACCTGTACAAGGTGGACGGCCGCTACTACCTGCTGGCCGCGGAGGGTGGCACGGAGCACCGGCACGCCGTCAGCGTCGCTCGGGCCGACCACGTCACCGGCCCGTACACCGGCAACCCGGCCAACCCGGTGTTCACCCACCGCCACTTGGGCCGCGACTTCCCCGTCGTCGGCGTCGGCCACGCCGATCTGGTGCGGACGGCGGAGGGGGAGTGGTGGGCGGTGCTGCTCGGCAGCCGCCCGTACGGCGGGTACCACCCCAACCTCGGACGGGAGACCTTCCTCGTCCCGGTGCGCTGGGAGGACGGCTGGCCGCTCTTCGCACCCGGCGTCGGCACCACGCTCGGCCCGTTCCGCCCGCCCGCGGTCGCCGCTCCCGCGGACGGGCCTCAACCGGAGCCGGTGCGCGACGACTTCGACGGCCCCCTGCTGGACCCGCGGTGGAACCAGGTGCGCACCGCGGAACCCTTCTGGTCGCTCACCGCACGCCCCGGCGCGCTTCGGCTGCCGCTCGGGCCCGCGACACTCGCCGAGGCCGGCACCCCCTGCTTCCTCGGCCGGCGTCAGCAGCACCAGGACGTCAGCGTCCGCGCGCTCGTGGACGTGGAGCCCCGGACGCCGCGGGAGTGGGCGGGGCTCGCCGTCCGCCAGTCCGAGGCCGACCATCTGGTGTTCGCGGTGGCCGGCGACGGCCGCGGCGGCCGCCGCGTGCTCGCCGCGGTCCGCACCGGCGGCGACGAACGCCTGGTCGCGGAGGCGCCGTTGCCTTCCGGCCCCGTGGTGCTGCGGATCCACGCCGAGGGCCAGCGCTACGGGCTGCGCTACGCCCCAGCCGGCGCGGGACCGGACGTGGAGACCGAACTGACCGCCGTGGACGGCGGCTTCCTCAGCTCGCCCCGCGCCGGCGGCTTCCTCGGGGTCTGGCTCGGCCCGTACGCCACCGCCCACGGCGCCCCCTCCGCCACCGTCGCCGACGTCGACTGGTTCGACTACCGGCCGCTCGCCCCCTGACCTGGAGCCGACGTTGTTCACCGACCTCCCCGAGGCCGAACTGCGGGACCACCGCAGCACCCAGACCGTGCCCGCCGACTTCGACGACTTCTGGCGGACGACGCTCGCCGAGTCGCGCGCCGCCGGGACGGCCGCGGTCGCCGTCACCCCCGCGCCCGGACCCCGGCTGAGCACGGTGGCCGTCTTCGACGTCACCTTCCCCGGCTTCGGCGGCGAGCCCGTACGGGCCTGGCTGCGGCTGCCGCACGGCGCCGAGGGACCGCTGCCCGCGGTCGTCCAGTACGTCGGCTACGGCGGCGGCAGGGGCCACGCCCTGGACAACCTGCTGTGGGCGTCCGCGGGCTTCGCCCACTTCCAGATGGACACCCGGGGCCAGGGCTCGGGCTGGAGCCGCGGCGACACCCCCGACTCCGGCACCACGGGCCCGCAGGCCCCCGGCATGATGACCCGCGGCATCGACGACCCCCGCACCTACTACTACCGCCGCCTGTTCACGGACGCCGTCCGCGCCGTGGACGCGGTCCGTACGCTGCCCTCGGTCGACGCCGGCCGGATCGCGGTCCTCGGCGCGAGCCAGGGCGGCGGCACCGCGCTCGCCGTGGCGGCCCTCGCCCCCGAGGTGCACGCCCTGGTGGCGCACGTCCCGTTCCTGTGCGACTTCCCCCGGGCCGCGGTCATCACGGACGCCGACCCGTACCGCGAGATCGGCCGCTACCTCGCCGTCCACCGCGGCAACGCCGAGCGGGCCATGCGCACCCTGTCCTACTTCGACGGCGTCAACTTCGCCGCCCGCGCCAAGGTGCCGGCCCGCTTCTCCGCGGCACTGATGGACGAGATCACGCCGCCCTCGACGGTCTTCGCCGCGTACAACGCGTACGCGGGGCCCAAAGAGATGGCCGTGTGGCCCTGGAACGGCCACGAGGGCGGCGCGATCGACGACGACACGGAGGCACTGGCCTTCCTGCGCGCGCGGTTCTGACGCCCCGCCCGGCAGACCTGTTGCCGGGTACCGGACCCCCGGCTACGGTCGCCCCCATGTCCCTGGGCATGTACCGCCACATCCTCATCCGGCCCGTCCTGACCTGGGGGGGCCGTGGCCGTGGGGGCGCGGATGCCGGTGGCCATGGCACCGCTCGCGCTGGTGTTCCTGGTGCGGGAGCGGCCCGGTGGCTACACGTTCGGCGCGCTGCTCGCCGCCGCCTATGTGATCGGGGAGATCGCCGGGGCGCCACTGCTCGGCATACGGCTCGAAGCCGAGCGGGCACGGCCGCAGTTGGCGCTGGGGCTCGCGGCGGGAGCGGTGGGCTTCGCCGGCCTCGGGGTCCTGCCCGGCGCCCACCCCGCCGTACTGGCCGGGTTCGCGTTCCTGGCGGGGGCGGCTCCCGCCGCCGCCCCCGGTGGCATGCGGCAACTGCTCACCTCGATCGTGCCGGAGCGGGCCGTGACGCAGGCGCTCAGCGCCGAGTCGGTGCTGACGTTCGCGATCTGGGCGGTGAGCCCGGCCGCGGTGACGGGGCTCGCGCTGGGCGTGGCCCCGTACATCCCGCTGCTGCTCGCCGCCGTCCTCATGGCGGCCTCGGTGGCCGGTCTGTGGGCGCTGCCCGCCGGATGGCAGACCGACCGCCGGGACCGCGGCGGTGAGTCGATGCTGCGGATCACGATCCGGGCCTGGCCGGTCTACGTCACGGGCGCCGCGTCCTTGTCGCTGCTCGCCCTCGCCGAACTGATCCTGCCGGCGCTCCTGGAGCACCGGGGGATGGCACTCGGTCTCGCCGGGCCGCTGCTCGCCGGGTTCGTGGCCGGGTCGGGGGTCGGGTCCTTCCTGTACGGGCTGCGCGCCGCCTGGCCGGGGCGGTTGCCCGTGCAGTCGCTGGTGCTCCTGCTCGCGGTGTCGGCGTGCGTGGCGCTCGTCGCCGTGCTGCCGTCGGCGCCCTGGATGGGCGCGATCCTGCTGGTCGCCGGTATCCTGCAGGCGGGGGCGATGCTGACCCGGAACCTGCAACTGCGGCAGGTCCTGCCCGCCAGCGCGCTCGCAGCCGGCTACTCGGTGATGTACGCCGCCGTGGGCGCGGGCTACGCCGCGGCGGGCAGCCTCTCCGGTGCGTTGCTCAAGGTGACCGGGCCGGACGTCGCGATCCTGGCCGGGGTCGGCCTGACCCTTGTGCTCACCGTCGTCGCGGCGGCCGGGGAGCGTTCGACGCGCCGGCGTACCACCCGGGCCGGCCCGGGCTTCGGTATCGCGGCGGAGGGCGTGCCGGTGAGCGATCGCGGTGACGCCCGGCCCAGCCCGTAGTCGGCCGCGAACGGGGGGGCGTGCCGGCGGGCATCGCGTCCACAACCTCCCCCGACAGAACGGCTCGGCCGCGGCTAGGCCTTTGGTTCCGGCAGCGGCTCGCCGGTCTCCAGCAGCGTCTTCAGGCCCGACACCAGGGCGGGCCAGCCCTGGGAGACCATGCCCAGCACCGCGCTGCCCGGGTCGTGGGCCTCGTGGACGACGGTCAGCCTGACCGTCTCCCCGAGCGGTTCGATCTCGAACGTCACCTGGGAGCGGCGGTCCGCGGCCAGCCGGGCGCGCAACTCCTCGTCCACCCCGGCGTTGGCGGCCCACTCCGGGGTGAAGGTGTGCCAGGTGTACGAGAGCCGGCGGGGCGGCTCGGACTCCAGCACGACCTGGGCGGGATCGGCGGTACGGGCGCCGGCCTCCTCCCAGACCATGGCCGAGCCGGCCGCCCAGTCCGTCTCGAAGGCGACGCCCCAGTAGCGGCGCGTGAACGCCGGGTCGGTGAGGGCCTGCCAGAGGCGCTCGGGTGTGGTGCGGATGTACGTCGTGTAGACGAATGCGGACTCGCTCATGGGTGCCTGCTCCAATGCTCTCTGCAGGTCGGCGAGCGCCTGCGCGCGCCCGCGGTCGTACCGGTCGATCCATCGCTCGGCGACGGCGTTGATCGGGGCGGCGTTGAGGTAGTGCAGCTTCTCCCGGCCCCGCCGGACCGTGGTGACCAACTGGGCCTTCTCCAGCACGGACAGGTGCTTGCTGACCGACTGCCGGGCCATGTCCAGCTCGGCGCACAGCTCGCGCAGGGTCTGGCCGTTGCGCGCGTTGAGGCTGTCCAGCAGCCGTCTGCGGCCGGCGTCGGCCAGTGCCCTGAAGACCTCGTCCATCCCGATTCCCCGTCGCGGCGAACATGCAGCCGTGTGGCTGCCTGTCGAACATAGGCAGCCACACGGCTGCATGTCAATCCGGGTGGCCGGGGAGGGGCGCGGGGCGGGTGTCCGGCGCCGCTATCCGGCCCGCAGATCCCGTACGCGGCGGATCTTGCCGACGGAGCGCTCGACGGTGTCGGGTTCGACGACCGTCACCTCGACGCTCACGCCCACGCCGTCCTTGACGCCGGCGGCGACGGAGCGCGCCGCCTCCTCGCGCAGTGCGGCCCCGGCGTCCGGGCGCGCCTCGACGACGACCTCCATGTGGTCCATCCGGCCGCGCTTGGTGAGCCGGATCTGGAAGTGCGGGGCCACGCCGGGTGTGCGCAGCACGATCTCCTCGATCTGACTGGGGAAGACGTTCACCCCGCGCAGGATGATCATGTCGTCGGAGCGGCCGGTGATCTTCTGGATGCGGCGGAAGGCGGGGCGGGCGGTGCCGGGCAGCAGCCGGGTCAGGTCGCGCGTGCGGTAACGGATAATGGGCAGCGCCTCCTTGGTGAGGGAGGTGAAGACGAGCTCGCCCTCCTCGCCCTCCGGCAGAGGTTCGCCCGTGATCGGGTCGACGACCTCGGGGTAGAAGTGGTCCTCCCACACGTGCAGGCCGTCCTTGGTCTCCACGCACTCCTGGGCGACGCCCGGGCCGATCACCTCGGACAGGCCGTAGATGTCGACCGCGTGGATGTCCATGCGCTCCTCGATCTCCCGGCGCATCTCCTCCGTCCACGGCTCCGCGCCGAAGATGCCGACCCGCAGCGAGGTGCCGCGCGGGTCGACGCCCTGGCGCTCGAACTCGTCCAGCAGGGTGAGCATGTAGGACGGGGTGACCATGATGATCTCGGGCCTGAAGTCCTGGATGATCTGCACCTGGCGGGCCGTCATGCCGCCCGAGGCGGGGATCACCGTGCACCCGGCGCGCTCGGCGCCGTAGTGCGCGCCCAGACCACCGGTGAACAGGCCGTATCCGTAGGAGATGTGCACCTTGTGGCCGGGACGGCCGCCGGCGGCGCGTATGGAGCGGGCCACCACGTCGGACCACATGGACAGGTCGTTCTCGGTGTATCCCACCACGGTGGGCAGGCCGGTCGTGCCGCTGGAGGCGTGGACGCGGCGCACCTGGTCCATGGGGACGGCGAACATGCCGAAGGGGTAGTTGTCGCGCAGGTCGGCCTTGGTGGTGAAGGGGAAGCGGGCCAGGTCGTCCAGGCTCGCGCAGTCCTCGGGGCGCAGCCCGGCCTCGTCGAACTTCTTCCGGTACGCCTCGACGTTGTCGTACGCGTGGCGCAGCGTCGCCCGGAGCCGGGTCGACTGCAGCTCCCGCAGCTGCGCGGGGCTCAGCTTCTCGGCGGGGTCCAGCAGGCCCTGGGGGAGCGGCTCGCCCAGGCGCGTCCCCGCGGTCGCCCGGTTCGCCGGCTCGCTGCTCATCCGTTCTCCTTCGCGCGTCCGATGCTGCGGCTGCGCCCGCGGAACTCGGCGACCACCTGGTCGCCCCGCAGGACGCTCACGTCGTAGATGCCGCTGCGGCCGAAGCGGGTGCGCTCCTGCGCGGTGGCCACCAGTTCGTCCCCCTCGTGGACGGGGGCGACGAAGCTGATGTCGGCGCCGGCGGCGACCGTCACCGGGCCGTGGCTGTTGCAGGCGCAGGCGAAGGCGGTGTCGGCGAAGAGGAAGAGGTAGCCGCCGTGGGCGATTCCGTGCCCGTTGACCATCGCGGGCGTGACGGTCATGCGCAGCACGGCCGTTCCGTCGCCGGTCTCCAGCAGCTCGATGCCGAGGCTCTGCGACGCCTTGTCCGCTGCGAACATGCTCTCCGCCGGGCCCTGTGTCGCGTCCATGGCACCCCTCACGATCGTCACCACCCTTGTGAACCGACCGAACATTCGGTTAGCGTGCGGCACGCCCAAGGTAATCCAGCATCCGAACTGCCTGTCAAGAGGTGGAACGCATGTCCCAGCACCTCCTCGCGCGACCCGCTGACGAGGTCTTCCTGATCGACGGCGCGCGCACCCCGCAGGGCCGCTACGGCGGCGCACTCGCGTCCGTGCGCCCCGACGACCTGGCCGCCCTGGTGGTCGGCGAGGCCGTCGGCCGTGCCGGGATCCCGGCCGAGTCCGTGGACGAGGTGATCCTCGGCGCCGCCAACCAGGCAGGCGAGGACAACCGCGACGTCGCCCGGATGGCCGCGCTGCTGGCCGGTCTGCCGCACACCGTGCCCGGCTACACCGTCAACCGGCTCTGCGCCTCCGGTCTCACCGCCGTCGCCTCGGCGGCGCAGGCGATCCGCTCCGGCGAGGCCGACCTGGTCGTCGCCGGCGGTGTGGAGTCGATGACCCGCGCCCCGTGGGTGATGGCCAAGCCCGGCACCCCGTGGGCCAAGCCCGGCGAGGTGCACGACACCTCCCTGGGCTGGCGCTTCACCAACCCGCGCTTCACCCCCAAGGACACCCTGTCCATGGGGGAGACCGCGGAGGAGGTCGCCGCCCTGGACGGGATCACCCGCGCCGACTCGGACGCCTTCGCGCTGCGCAGCCACCAGCGGGCCGTCGCGGCCCAGGAGGCCGGTCGCTTCGACCGCGAGATCGTGCCGGTCGCCGTCAAGGGCGGCGAGGTCACCCGCGACGAGGGGCCGCGCCCCTCGACCACCCTGGAGAAGCTAGGGTCGCTGCGCACCATCTTCCGCGAGGACGGCATCGTGACCGCCGGCTCCTCCTCGCCGCTCTCGGACGGTGCCGCCGCCCTCGTGGTCGCCGGCCGCGCCGCGGTCGAGCGGTACGGGCTCGCCCCCCGCGCCCGGATCGTCACCACCGCCACCGCCGGTGTCGAGCCCCACCTCATGGGCCTCGGACCCGTCCCGGCGACGGAGAAAGCCCTCGCGCGCGCCGGATGGCAGATCGGCGACCTGGACGCCGTCGAGCTCAACGAGGCCTTCGCCGCCCAGGCGCTCGCGGTCGTCCGCCGCCTCAAGCTGGACGAGGAGCGGGTCAACGCCGACGGCGGCGCGATCGCGCTCGGCCACCCGCTGGGCTGCTCCGGCGCCCGCATCCTGCTCACCCTCCTCGGCCGTCTGGAGCGCGAGGGCGGCCGCCGTGGCCTGGCCACCCTTTGCGTGGGGGTCGGCCAGGGCGTGGCGATGCTGGTGGAGCGGGTGTGAGAGCGGAGGCTTCGGCGGAGGGCGGGCCACCGTCGTCCACAGGGCTTGCCGGGTGCGGCAAAGTTCGTCAGACTGTAACCGAACGAATGGTCGGTAGGGGAAGCTGGTATCGATGACCACACCGAACGCCACCGTGCCGGCGGAGGGCGCGCAGACGCCGCTCCAAGAGCACTTCGACGCCACGATCGCGCGGGACCAGCGCATCGAGCCGCGGGACTGGATGCCCGAGGGCTACCGCAGGACGCTGGTCCGGCAGATCGCGCAGCACGCGCACTCGGAGATCATCGGCATGCAGCCCGAGGGCGAGTGGATCACCCGCGCCCCCTCACTGCGCCGCAAGGCCATCCTGTTCGCGAAGGTCCAGGACGAGGCCGGCCACGGTCTGTACCTCTACTCGGCCGCCGAGACCCTGGGCGTCGACCGCGCGGACCTCACGCAGCGCCTGATCGAAGGCCGCCAGAAGTACTCCTCGATCTTCAACTACCCGACCCTCAGCTTCGCCGACGTCGGCGTCATCGGCTGGTTCGTCGACGGCGCCGCCATCTGCAACCAGGTGCCGCTGTGCCGCTCCTCCTACGGGCCGTACGCCCGCGCCATGGTGCGCATCTGCAAGGAGGAGTCCTTCCACCAGCGCCAGGGCTACGAGCTGCTGATGACGATGATGCGCGGCACCGAGGCCCAGCGGGAGATGGTGCAGGACGCGGTGGACCGCTGGTGGTGGCCGTCGCTGATGATGTTCGGCCCGCCCGACGGGGACTCGCCCAACTCGGCCGCCTCGATGGCCTGGAAGATCAAGCGCCACAGCAACGACGAGCTGCGCCAGCGGTTCGTCGACATGACCGTCCCGCAGGCCGACAAGCTCGGCGTGACTCTGCCCGACCCGGAGCTGCGCTGGAACGCGGAGCGCGGCCGGCACGACTTCGGCACCCCCGACTGGTCCGAGCTGCAGCGCGTCATCAGCGGCGACGGACCGTGCAACAGCGAGCGGATGGAACGCCGCCGCTCCGCACACGAGGAAGGCGCCTGGGTGCGCGAGGCCGCGACCGCCCACGCCGCCAAGCAGGCGGCCCGGGCAGAGGAAGGAGCCGTGGCATGAGCACCACCGGCGACAGCACGACCCGGGCCGAGTGGCCCCTGTACGAGGTGTTCGTCCGAGGCAAGCGCGGCCTGAACCACGTCCACGTCGGCTCCCTGCACGCCGCCGACGACCGCATGGCGCTGACCCACGCCCGCGACCTGTACACCCGGCGCAACGAGGGCGTGAGCATCTGGGTGGTGCGCTCGGAGCACATCACCGCGTCCACGAGGGACGAGAAGGACCCCTTCTTCATGCCCAGTGCCGACAAGGTCTACCGGCACCCCACCTTCTACGACATCCCCGAAGACGTCCCCCACATCTAGGAGCAGGGCATGAGCGACGAGCACGTCTACCTGTCCCTGGCCGAGGGGCACGACGACAGCGACGCCCGCTGGGCGTTCGGCACCGGCTTCGAGGACCCGCTGCACGGCGTCGACACCGCCGTGCCCGAGGGCGTGGACGCCACGGAACTGGCCGCCCGCTGCCTGGCGCTCGGCGACGACGCCCTGGTCGCCGCCCAGCGCCTGGCCGAGTGGTGCACCCGCGCCCCGGAACTCGAGGAGGAGGTCGCCCTCGCCAACATCGGGCTCGACCTGCTCGGCCAGGCCCGCCTGCTCTACTCCCGCGCCGGCCAGGTGGACGGCACCGGCCGCGACGAGGACGCCTACGCCTACCTCCGGGACCCCGCCGACTTCCGCAACGTCCGCCTCGCCGAACTGCCCTGCGGGGACTTCGCGTTCTCCATGGCCCGGCTGCTGGTCACCTCCTGCTGGCGGCTCGCCGTCTTCGAGCGGCTCGCCCGCACCGCGCAGGACCCGGTGCTCGCCGCCATCGCCGCCAAGGGCGTCAACGAGCTGACCTACCACCGGCAGTACGCCGCCGAGTGGACGGTACGGCTCGGCGACGGCACCGAGGAGTCGCACCGCCGCATGCGGGCCGGTCTGGAGCAGGCCGCCCCCTACCTGGAGGAGCTCTTCACGGCCGCCGCGACGTGCGGCGCCGACCCGGCCGGGGTCCGGCACGAGGTGACCGCCGCGCTGCGCCAGGTCACCGAGGCCGCCGGGCTGCCGCCGGTCGAGGCCGATCCCCTGCCCGGACACGGCCGCGAGGGCGACCGCACCGAGCACCTCGCCCCGCTGCTCGCGGAGCTGCAGGGCGTCGCCCGCGCACACCCCGGAGCGGTCTGGTGAGCGCCGTGAGCGTGCTCCCCGACGCGCACCGGGCGGCCCGCGTGGCCGCCGAGGTGCCGGACCCAGAGCTGCCCATGCTGACCCTGGCCGACCTCGGCGTGCTGCGCGACGTAGAGGTCGCCCCGGACGGCACCGTCGTCGCCGCCCTCACCCCCACGTACTCGGGCTGCCCCGCCATGGCGGAGATGCGCGCCGACGTGGCCGCCCGGCTGCGCGCCGCCGGCTTCCCGCGGGTCGAGATCCGCACCGTCCTGGACCCGCCGTGGACGACCGACTGGATCACCCCCGAGGGCCGCCGCAAGCTCGCCGAGCACGGCATCGCACCACCCGGCCCCGCGCCCCGGCGCGCCGCCGGGCCGGTGCCGCTGGTGCTCACCACCACCCGGTGCGCGGTCGCCTGCCCCCGCTGCGGTTCGGCGGACACCGAGGAGACCTCGCGCTTCGCCGCCACCTCCTGCAAGGCCCTGTGGCGCTGCCGTGCCTGCCTGGAGCCGTTCGAGTACGTCAAGGAGATCTGATGGCCCCGACCACCCCCGCCCCGCAGGCGCCGGCCCCGCGCGTCCGCCGCCGCCCGGCCTTCCACGCCCTGCGGGTCGCCGCGGTCGAGACGCTCTGCGAGGACGCGGCCGCCGTCAGCTTCGACATACCGCGGGAACTGGCCGAGGAGTTCGCCTTCGCTCCGGGGCAGTCCCTCACGCTGCGCCGCGAGGTCGACGGCCGCGACGAGCGACGCTCGTACTCCATCTGCTCCCCCTCCGGCGCCACCCCCCGCATCGGGGTGCGCGTGGTGCCCGGCGGGCTGTTCTCGGCCTGGCTGGTGCACGAGGTGCGCCCGGGCGACACCGTCGAGGTCATGGGGCCCACCGGCGCCTTCACCCCCGACCTCACCGTGCCCGGGCACCATGTGCTCATCGCGGCGGGCTCCGGGATCACCCCGATGCTCTCCATCGCCGAGTCCGTCCTCGCCGCCGACATCGGCTCCGAGGTCACGCTCTTCTACGGCAACCGGCGCACGGACACGGTCATGTTCGCCGACGAACTCGCCGAGCTGAAGGACCTGTACCCCGCCCGGTTCCAGCTCGCCCACGTGCTCTCACGGGAACCGCGCGAGGCCGACGTGCTCTCCGGCCGGCTGGACGCCGGACGGCTCGCCGCGCTCGTCGAGGGCCTCGTCGACGTCCCGAACGCCGACCACTGGTGGCTGTGCGGCCCGCACGGCATGGTCGTCGACGCCCAGCAGGTCCTCGCCGGGCTCGGCGTGCCCGACGACCGGGTGCACCAGGAGCTGTTCTACGCCGACGACGAACCCGTCATCCCGCTCCGCCACGAGGACGCCGTGACCGAGGGCCCGGTCAGCCAGGTCACCGTCGTCCTCGACGGCCGCACCACCACGGCCGCGCTTCCGCGTGACCGCAGCGTTCTCGACAGCGCCCAGCGCACCCGCCCCGATCTGCCCTTCGCCTGCAAGGGCGGCGTCTGCGGCACCTGCCGGGCACTCGTCACCGACGGCAAGGCGGAGATGCGCCGCAACTTCGCCCTCGAGGCGTCCGAGGTCGACGCGGGCTATGTGCTGACCTGCCAGAGCTATCCGGTCTCCGAGAAGCTGACGGTCGACTACGACAGCTGACGCCTCGACGAGGCTTCGGCGTCGCCTCGACGACGTCTCACTGACGGCTCGTCACTGCCTCCGACTCCCGGGAATCGGTTGGTAGGGTCGGCCCCGGGGGTGGGAGGTGGCGACGTGCTGAGTGAGGTCGGCGAGGTCTGCGACGCCGGACCGTTCGTGCACCCCGCGCTGTTCTACCGTGACGCGGGGGACTACACGGCCGGCACGGTGCCTTTCCTGCTGGAGGGGATGGACGCGGGGGAACCGGTCGCCGTCGCGGTGCCCCCGCCCCGCCTCGCCCAGCTGCGCGCCGCGTTGGGCCCGCGCGGCACCGAGGTGCGGTGGATCGACATGGAGCGGGCCGGGCGCAATCCCGGCCGCATCATCCCCGGTGTGCTGCGGGCCTTCGCCGACACCCGCCCGGCGGGCCGGGTGCGCATCATCGGGGAGCCCGTCTGGCCCGGGCGGAGCGCCCTCGAGTACCCGGCGTGCGCCCAGCACGAAGCACTGATCAACATGGCGTTCGCCGGACGTCCCGTCACGATCCTGTGCCCCTACGACGCCGCCCGGCTGGACTCCGCGGTCCTGGCGGAGGCCCGCGCCACCCATCCCGTGGTGCTCGACGGTGGCCGTGAGCACCGCAGCGCCCACTACGCCCCGCGCCGGGTGATCGCCGCGCACAACCGGCTGCCGCAACGCCCCTCCGGCGCGCTCGCCTTCGGCTTCGCGGAGCCGCAACTCGCCGAGGCCCGGCACACGGCGACGGCCGAGGCGCGCCGCCTGGGGCTGGAGGGCGACCGGCTCGCCGAGTTCTCCGTCGCCGTCGGCGAACTGATCACGAACAGCGTGCTGCACGGTGGTGGTTCGGGCGCGGTCCACCTCTGGGCGGAGGGCGGCCACGTGGTGTGCGAGGTGCACGACCGCGGACGGCTGACCGACCCGCTCGCCGGGCGCCACCCGGCGTCCCGGGACCTGCCCCACGGCAGGGGCCTGCTGATGGTCAACCGCATCGCCGACCTGGTCCGCCAGCGCGCCACCGGCGACGGCACGACGATCCGCTTCTACCTGCGCTTCTGACCGGCCGCGACCGGCAGGCGTCGCCACGACCGGCCGGGCCCGCCACCGCACGCCCGTGGGACCGTCGGGGCGCGCTGCGCCCCGACGGTCCCACGGGCACCCCACAAACGGTGTGCGGACGGGCCGGCGTCAGTGGTCGAGGGTGTCCTTGCCCTTCTCCACTACTTGCTTGGCATCCCCCTTGGCCTGGTCGGCCTTGCCCTTCAGCCGCAAGCTCTCATCGCCGGTCAGCTTGCCCGTGGCCTCCTCGGCTTTGCCCTTCATCTTCTGACCGGTGTTCTTGACCTTCTTCTCGGCACCCATGGGGTTCTCCTTCCGGGGGTCGATCGGCGCTCCCTTCCGCCTGCCCGTAAGGTCCCTGATGAAACCATTTGCTCGGATTCTGCAGGTGGCGGCCCAGCAGGGCGCCCCCGAACACCACGAAGCCCACCCCGATCAGCCAGCACTGCACGATCAGCACCGTGCCGACGGCCCCGTACGAGACGGCGTTGGTCACGATCAGTGGGGCGAACACGAACGAGGAGAACACCCGCAGCCCGATGAGGCCCGCCATGGTCGCGATCGCCCCGGGCACCAGCGCCGCCCACGGCACCTGTCCGGCCAGCAGGAAGTACTGGCCCCACCAGAAGAAGAGGAAGCCCAGCGCGACGCCCGTGCCGCCGCGGAGCACCGTATCCGGCCACCCCCCGCCCAGCACGGCGCCGCTCTGCGCCTCCGCGAACAGGTACGCCGTCAGCGCCGCCAGCCACACCGCCCGCCGCCACACGTGGTGCCACGGGGTGGGTGGCACCTGCCAGATCCGGGTGTACCCGACCTCGACGCACGCCGCGAAGGAGAGCCCGAACAGCGCCAGCGCCAGCAGGCTCAGACCGCTCGTACTGCTGATCACCTTGCGCGGGGCGGCGAAGAGCTCCTTCACGGCCTGTGCGGGTTCGGCCGACAACCCCATGCCGTCCACGACCCACTGCGCGAAGCCGTATCCGTGGAAGGGCACCGCCGCGGCGACCACGATCAGCAGCGGGACCAGCGTCACCAAGCCGAGCGCCGCGAATCCCATCGAGCGCTGCAGAAGCTCCAGCTCGCCGCCCTCGTGCCACATGCGGCCCGCCCGTGAGGCCCGCCAGGACCGGTAAGGATGCTGGAGCCACCGGGCCGCCCCACCTGCCATCGCGGCGGCCTCAGCGCACGGTGGCGCCGGCCGCCGCGCGGCGTGCCGTCCCCACGGTCCCCAGGGGTGCTGAGCCCATCGCTCGACCTCCTTGCTCAGGCCTGCTCGGCGGGCTGGACGCCGCTGCGACGCGCTGCCCGAGCCTCCTGAGGTGCACTTTCCCCGTACGATCCGGACGAACCGGACGGCAGGGAGAGCCCCGGTGCGGTGCGCAGCGAGGCGCGCCCGGCACGCCACGCGCCCAGCAGGTGCTCCTCCAGGCGCCCGTCCAGCAGTGCCGTGGCGCGGATCCCCAGCACGACGTCGGCGGTGAGGCCCGGTTCACGGGCCGGCAGGTCCCCGATCACGTCGCGGCGCATCAGCTGCTCGTGCACCGCGTCGGCCTCTATGTGCTCGTCGTAGAAGTGCCTGCAGGCGGCACCGCCGCCGAGCCGGTCGATGGCCTCCACCGTCCGGCGGGTGGCGACAGGGCGGTTCCCGGCGGGCCCCCGGGCAGGGCGCCGAGCACGGTCCGGGAGAGGGGGCCGCGCGCCGCGGGCGGCGCGGGCTCGGCGGTCAGGGGAGCGGTCGAGAGGGCGCGGACGGCGTCCATCGGGTCCTCCGTCGGTCTGGTGCGGGGCCGCCCGCCGCCGCGCTCCGGGCACGCCCGCCCGGGCGGAGGTCATCCGCCCGGGGCGACGCGACCGCGCCAGGCGCCCGTCTCGCTGCCCCGCTCCTCGATGAAGTGCTTGAACCGCCGCAGGTCGCCCCGCGCCCGCCGGTCGACGACGCCGAGGGCGTCGGCCGCCTTCTCCGCGAGCCCGGAGGTCTCCACCTCCATGGCGAGGTTGACCCGGGTGTGCGAGGCGTCCAGCTCCAGGAAGGTCACGACACCGCGCTGCCGTACGTCCCCGGTGACGGTGCGCCACGCGACCCGCTCGTCCGGAAGCTGGTCGACGATCTCCGTGTCGAACTCCCGGCGGGCACCGGCGATATTCGTCACCCAGTGGTTGTGCCGGTCGTCGACCTGGGTCACCTGTTCCACGCCCTCCATGAAGTTCGGGAACTCCTCGAACTGCGTCCACTGGTTGTACGCGGTGTGCAGCGGGACGCCGACGTCGACGGATTCGCTGATCGTGCCCATGGATGCTCTCCTTCCGAGGAATCCTCGGTGGGTCGGCTTCCCGGTGCGGATGTGCCTAATCGTCCCGATACGGTGCGTGCCCCCCGCCGCCCACCCGGCGCCGGATTCCCCCGGGGAGTGATTGTGCGATGCTCGCAGAGTGAGCCACGACGGCGTCGCCTCCGCGTCCGGTGGCCGGCCCGACGAGCGGTCCGCGGCCGACCAGCTGGCGCGTACCGTCGCCCGGCTCCGCGCCGAACTCGACGAGGAGCGGCTCGCCGCGCCCGCCCGGTCCGCGGCCGAACGGGCCAGGGGAGTCCTGATGGGACGGCTCGGGTTGGGCCCCGGCGCCGCGCAGGAGGAACTGGAGCGGCGCGCGAACCGGGCCGGACGCACCGTGCTGGAGGAGGCATGGGCGCTCCTCGGCGACATCCACACTCCCCGCGTCCCGCTCACCCCGCCGCCGCAGCAGCCGGAGCCGGCCGCCGACTCCGGCGTCCCCCCGCCCGCGCCCGGCGGCGAACCGCCCTCCGCCTTCACCTCGTCCAGGTACACCTCCCGGCACCACCGCCCGCCGCCGCGCCCGCAGGGGATCGACGGCGTCCGCACCGCCGCGGGCACCTCGGAGGAACTGACCTGGCTGCTCGTCGGGCAACTCGGGGAGACCGCGGACGTCGACGCCGTCCTGCTCTACACCAGCGCACCCGCGGGCGGGCTCGACCTCGTCGCCCACTCGGGCATCGACGCCGGCACCGCATTCGCCTGGGGGCACGTGCCGCCGCTGGCGGAGCTGGCACCCGTGGAGGCGGTCCGCCTGGGCCGCCCGGTGTGGCTCCGCGGCCTCGACAAGGACGGCGCCGACCGCGCCCTCCTCGGCGACCGCCCCGGCACATGGGCCTCCCGGGCCTGGCTGCCGCTGCGCCGCGGCGAGGACGTGGTGGGCGTGGCGGGATTCCTCCGCGAACGCCCCGACGACTTCGACGCCGCCGACCGCGCCGTGCTGACCGCCGCCGCGCGGGCCTGCGCCACGTGCCTGTCACCCGTCCCCGCCGTGACCTGGCCGGCGACCGTCCAGGCCGTCCTCGACACCCTGTACGAGGCCGCCGTCCTCCTCGTCCCCGTACGGGGCGCGGAGGGCGAGGTGACCGACTTCCGCATCGAGGCGGCCGCCCCGGCCTCGGTGGACGTGGCCGGGCGCACGGGTCGCGAACTGGTCGGACGGCGCGTCCTGGAGTGCTACCCGACGGTGGCCGGCACCCCGCTCTGGCACGGATACCTGCAGACCCTCGCGACCGGTGAGCCGTTCGAGAGCGACCTCTTCGAGTACCACGAGGTGGCCGCGGGCATACCGCGGACCTCCACCTACTCCGTGGCCGTGGCGCGCCTGGGCGATGCCCTCGTCGTCTCCTGGCTGCGGCACGACACGGCCGACAGCGAGGTCGAACGGCTGCGCCGCCTGCAGCACCTGGGCAACCTCGGCTGGGCCGACTGGGACCTGGTCGCGGACGACCTGAGCTGGTCGCCGCAGGTGTACACGGTCTTCGACCGGGACCCGGCACTCGGGCCGATGCCGCTCGACGAGCTGCCGCAGCACCTCTTCCCCGAGGACGTCCCCGCCGTGGGCGCCGCGGTGCACGCGCTGCTCGAACGGGGCGAACCGGTCGACGCGCCCTTCCGCATCCGCACCGCCCACGGCACCCGCCACCTGCGCATGGTCGCCGAGGCCGTCACCGACGCCGAGGGCACGCCCGTGGTGGTGCACGGCTTCTTCCAGGACCTGACCGCCCTGCGCCACGGCGAGATCGCCCTCGACGAGGCCCACCGCGCGTTCAGCACGCAGCAGCGGACACTGAACGCCGAGCACATCCTGGCGCGGCGGCTGCAGCGGGCGCTGCTGCCCGTCCCCGAGGAGCCGTTCCAGCTGGGCGGCGTCAGCTGCGACGTCTCGTACCTGCCGGCCGAGAGCACGATCCAGATCGGCGGCGACTGGTTCACCGCGGTCGCGCTCCCCGACGGCTCCGTGATGCTCGCGGTGGGCGACGTCGCCGGCCACGGCATCGAGGCCGTGGCCACGATGGCCGGGCTCCGCTACGGCGCCGAGGCCATGGCCCTGAGCGGCACGCCCCCGCACCGGCTGCTGGAGCGGCTCAACCAGGTGCTCATGAACACCGGTTCCGCGACCGCCACCATGGTCCTCGCCCAGTACCGGCCCGCCGAGGGCGTCCTCACCTGGGCGCAGGCCGGGCACCTTCCCGTGCTCCACCTGCACGGCGGACGCGCCGCGTACCTGGAGCGCCCGGAGGGGCGCATCCTCGGCGCCGGCCGCGACAGCGTCTACGGCCTGTGCGAGACCCCGCTGCCCCCCGGGGACCGGCTCTTCCTCTTCACCGACGGTCTCATCGAGCGCCGCGGCCAGGACCTCGACACCGGCCTCGCCGGACTCGCGCGCGTCGCCGAGCGCGTCGCCACGGAGGACTGCACCACGGTCGCCGCCGTCCTCACGCACGCCCTCGGCCCCGCCAACCCGCGGGACGACACCTGCCTCCTCTGCGTCCGCATCTGCCCCTGACCCCCGAGGTCCGGCACCCGGGGCCCCGGCCCCGACCGGTGCCGGGGCGGCCGGATACCGCCGACGACCGCGGACCCTGTAGGTTCTTGCGCTGTGGAGGAGCTGGACCGGCAGATCGTGGAACTTCTCGTGGCCGACGGGCGCATGAGCTACACCGACCTGGGCAAGGCCACCGGCCTGTCCACGTCCGCGGTGCACCAGCGCGTCCGGCGCCTGGAGCAGCGCGGGGTGATCCGCGGGTACGCGGCGATCGTGGACCCGGAGTCGGTGGGCCTGTCGCTGACGGCGTTCATCTCGGTGAAGCCCTTCGACCCGAGCGCCCCCGACGACATCGCCGACCGGCTCGCCGAGGTCCCCGAGATCGAGGCCTGCCACAGCGTCGCGGGCGAGGAGAACTACATCCTCAAGGTCCGGGTGGCGACCCCGATCGAGCTGGAGCACCTGCTCGCGAGGATCCGCACACTGGCCGGGGTCTCCACCCGCACCACGGTCGTCCTCTCCACGCCGTACGAGGCGCGACCACCACGCGTCTGAGGGGCCCCTCGGCCCCCGACCCACCGCACCATCCCGTCCCCCGCCCCCACCGGGGCCCGGGCGGGCCCACCATCACATCGCGAGGCGAAACCCAGTGCCGCACACCACGAACGAGCCGACCACCACCGTGCTGCTGCGCGGCGGCAACGTCTACAGCCCCGCCGACCCCTTCGCGACGGCCATGGTCGTCGACGGCGGCACGGTCGCCTGGGTCGGCTCCGAGGGCGCCGCGGATTCCTACGCGGCGGGCGCGGACGAGGTGATCGACCTCGACGGGGCGCTGGTCACCCCCGCCTTCACCGACGCCCATGTGCACACCACCGCCACCGGCCTGGCGCTGACCGGCCTCGACCTGGCCCCGTCCCGGGACCTGGCCGACGCCCTCGCCCGGGTCGCCGCCTTCGCGCACGCCCACCCCGCCCACCGCGTGCTGCTCGGTCACGGCTGGGACGAGAGCCGCTGGCCCGAGCAGCGTCCGCCGACCCGCGCCGAGCTCGACGCGGCGACCGGCGGCCGCCCCCTGTACCTGACGCGCGCCGACGTCCACTCGGCCGTCGTCACCAGCGCCCTGCTCGCGCTGGTCCCCGGCGCCGAGGCCATGGCCGGCCACCACCCCGACGGGCCCCTGACCCGCGACGCCCACCACGCGGTCCGGCGCGCCGCCTACGCCGCCGTCACGCCCGAGCAGCGCGCCGCGGCCCAGCGTGCCGCGCTCGCCCACGCCGCCTCGCTCGGCATCGGCGCCGTCCACGAGTGCGCAGGGCCGGACATCTCCTCCGAGGACGACCTCACCGCGCTGCTGCGGCTCGCCGCCGCCGAGCCCGGGCCGCACGTGTTCGGCTACTGGGCCGAGGCCGTGACCGGCGCCGGGGACCTCGCGCGGATCCGCGACCTGGGCGCCGTCGGCGCCGGCGGCGACCTCTTCGTGGACGGCTCCATCGGCTCCCGTACGGCCTGCCTGCACGCCCCCTACACCGACGTGCCCGCCGCCGGCGGCACCGCCTACCTGGACGCGGCCGCGATCGCCGAACACGTGGCGCTGTGCACCGAGGCCGGGATGCAGGCGGGGTTCCACGCGATCGGCGACGCCGCCGTGGCGGCCGTCGCGCGGGGGGTGCGCGAGGCCGCCGCCCGGGTGGGCCTGGACCGGGTGCGCGCGCTGCGCCACCGCGTGGAGCACGCCGAGATGATGACCGAGGAGACCGTCGCCGCCTTCGCCGAGCTGGGCCTGGTCGCCTCCGTGCAGCCCGCCTTCGACGCCGCGTGGGGCGGCGAGGACGGCATGTACGCCCAGCGCCTCGGCGCCGAGCGGGCCCGCACCCTCAACCCGTTCGCCGCGATGACCCGGGCCGGTGTGCCCCTGGCCCTCGGCTCCGACAGCCCGGTCACCCCGCTCGACCCCTGGGGCACGCTGCGCGCCGCCGCGTTCCACCGGACCCTGGAGCACCGCATCTCCGTCCGCGGCGCGTTCAACGCCCACACCCGCGGCGGCTGGCGTGCCGTGGGCCGCGACGACGCGGGCGTCCTCGTGCCCGGCGCACCCGCGGACTACGTGGTGTGGCAGGCCGGTGACCTCGTGGTCCAGGCCCCCGACGAGCGGGTCGCCAACTGGTCGACCGACCCACGCTCCGGCACCCCCGGCCTGCCCGACCTCACCCCCGGGCTCCCGCTGCCGACGGCGCTGCGCACCGTGGTCGGCGGCCGTACCGTCTTCGCACGGCCGAACGAGTGACGGGTCAACGGCCGATGCCCCCGAACGGTTCTCCGTCGGGATGGCATGGAACTTTCCCCGGCCTTGCGTTGACCTGCTGATTCGGTCAATCCACGCAGGTCAAGCCGCTGTTGACAGGCGGCGGTCGGGGGCGAGTAGGTTCGGCCGGGTCCACCACCGGACGTCCGACCGGATCTCCGTGCGCCGACGGCCGCAGCTGGGCCACCGGGCGTCGCGCCGTACGGCGCGCGCCACCGGAGCCAGGTCCAGCACTCGCGGCACGGAACGCGGTCCGCCTCGCCGAGAGGCTCCGCCCGGTCGGCAGGTGTGACCCGGGAGGGGCCCGGACGCCCAGTAGACAACGGCCTTGTCGCCGATCCGCAGCCAGCGGGTCCCAGGTCGGCCCGAAGGGCGTTCCGGGCCCCGAGCAGATCACGCCCCTCCCCGCCCGCCGTTGCTGCCCCGCAGGCCCTGAACCGCCCGGCCTGTGTGGCGGGGGTGCCGCCGCAAGGGCGCCGGCCGCCGGCAGGGACTGACCGACGGCGTCCGGCGCCGGCCGGGACGCCGCCAGGGGCGGTCCGTGCCCGCGTTCGGCGCAGTGCCCCGCGCCGGCCGTTCCGTGCCGAGCGCCCGCGCGGGAGGCTTTGCCCGCCCGGGGTCCGCGGACAGGGCCGTTGGAGGTACGGTCACTCTCACACAGTGACCACCTGCAGGAAGGCCGCGTACCTTGCGACCGCGCTCCGACGCCGCACCGGCCCCCGCCGCGCCGCCGGCGACGTCCGTAGAACCGCCGCCGCCCGCCCCGGCACCCGGGCGCACGGCCCGCACGGCCCGCATGGCCCACGCCGTGCGGGCGAACGCGCGGCGGTCGGCGCTCGCCGCACTGTGCGGCCTGGCCCTGGCGGCCGCGTTCCCGCCGTACGGGGTGTGGCCGCTGTCGGTCGTGGCCGTGGCGGGTCTCGCGCTGCTGACCCGGGGCCGCAGCGCCCGTCAGGGCGCGTGGCTGGGCTTCGCCTTCGGACTGCCGTTCTTCGTATGGCTCCTGATGTGGCTGCGGGTGATCGGCTGGGACGCGGTCGTGGGCCTGTCCGTCATCGAGGCCGCCTTCGTCGCCGTGCTGGGCGCCGGCCTGGCGGTCACCTCACGGCTGCGTGCCTGGCCGCTGTGGGGCGCCTGCCTGTGGGTGGCGGAGGAACTCGCCAGGGACCGGCTGCCGTTCGGCGGCTTCCCCTGGGGCAGGCTGGCCTTCGCGAACACCAGCACCCCCTTCACCCCGCTCGCCGCGCTCGGCGGCGCGCCGCTGGTGACCTTCGCCGTCGCACTGTGCGGCTCGCTGCTGGCCGCGGCCGCCGTCGCCGTGTGGCGGCTGCGCAAGGGCCCGGTCGTCTTCGGCCCGCGGCGCTTCGTGCCCGCCACGACGGCCTCGGTGCTCGCTGTCGCCGCCTTCGCCGCGGGGTACGCGGTGCCGGTGCCCACCGAGGCCGACGACACCGTCCGGGTGGCCATCGTGCAGGGCAACGTCCAGCAGCCGGGGATGCACTTCCTCGGCCGGCCGCTGAAGATCCTCACCAACCACGTCGAGGCGACCCTGAAGCTCGCCGAGGACGTCAAGGCGGGCCGCGTGCCCAAGCCCGATCTGGTGATCTGGCCCGAGAACTCCTCCGACATGGACCCGTTCGCCGAGCCCCAGGCCTACGCCCTGATCACCGAGGCGGTCCGGGCCGTCGGCGTCCCCGTCCTCGTCGGCGCCCTGGTCGACGGACCGGACGCGGACCACGTCCAGAACGAGGGCATCGTCTGGGACCCGGAGAGCGGCCCCGGCGACCACTACACCAAGCAGCACCCGGTGCCCTTCGGCGAGTACGTGCCCTTCCGCGAGCAGCTCACCAAGGTCATCAAGCGGCTCGACCAGGTCCCGCGCGACTTCTACCCCGGCAAGGGCAGCGGGGTCCTGCAGATCGGCCCGGCGAAGCTCGGCGACGTCATCTGCTTCGAGGTGGCGTACGACGGGATCGTCCACGACACCGTCACCGCGGGCGCCCGCGCCCTGGTCATCCAGACCAACAACGCCACCTACGGCCGCACCGGCCAGCCCGAGCAGCAGCTGGCGATGTCGCGGCTGCGCGCGGTCGAGCACGGCCGCGCCGTGGTGACGGCGGCGACCAGCGGCATCACCGCCGTGGTCGCCCCCGACGGGCGGATCGAGCAGCAGACCGAGGAGTTCACGCAAGCCGTGCTCAGCGCGCAGCTGCCCCTCCGCGACGATCTGACCGTCGCCGACCGCGTCGGCTCCGCTCCCGAATGGACCCTCGCTATGGTGGGCCTCCTGTCCTGGGCCGCGGCGATCGTGCTGGGCAGGCGAGGACGTACCGAGACGGAGGAGCAGCAGTGAGCGATGGCGGTGGGGTCACCCGTGGCGCAGCCCAGGGGAGGGCTTTCGGGCCGCTCGGCTCGGTTCTCGTGATCATCCCGACGTACAACGAGGCCGACAACGTCAAGCCGATCGTCGCCCGGGTCCGCGCGGCCGTGCCCGAGGCGCACGTCCTCGTCGCGGACGACAACAGCCCCGACGGCACCGGCAAGCTCGCCGACGAACTGGCCGCGGCCGACGACCACGTCCACGTGCTGCACCGCAAGGGCAAGGAGGGGCTGGGCGCCGCCTACCTGGCGGGCTTCCGCTGGGGCATCGAGCACGACTACGGCGTGCTCGTGGAGATGGACGCCGACGGCTCGCACCAGCCCGAGGAGCTGCCGCGTCTGCTGACCGCGCTCAAGGGCGCCGACGTGGTGCTGGGCTCCCGGTGGATCCCGGGCGGGCGCGTGGTCAACTGGCCCAAGTCCCGGGAGTTCCTGTCGCGCGGCGGCAGCACGTACTCGCGGCTGCTGCTCGACGTGCCGCTGCGCGACGTCACCGGAGGCTACCGGGCGTTCCGCAAGGAGACGCTCCTGGGCCTGGGGATGGAGGAGGTGGCCTCCCAGGGCTACTGCTTCCAGGTCGACCTCGCCTGGCGCGCGGTGAAGTCCGGCTTCCACGTCGTCGAGGTCCCGATCACCTTTGTGGAGCGGGAGCGCGGCGACAGCAAGATGAGCCGGGAGATCGTCGCCGAGGCTCTGTGGCGGGTCACCGCCTGGGGCGTCGGCTCCCGTGTGAGGCGGCTGACGTCCGAACGGCGCCGCGGCTGACCGGCCCTCCGGGCTCCGGCGGGGAACAGGCACAATGGTGCGTATGACGATCAGTTCCCCGCCGCCGGCCGGTCCGCGGCAACCGGGTGGCGACGCGCGTCCGCGACGGCGTTCGCGCGCCGGCAGGTGGATACCGCTGGGTGTGGCCGCCTACGCGCTGCTGGAGATCTGGCTCCTCATCCTCGTGGCCGGGGCCGCCGGCGGACTCACCGTCCTCCTGCTGCTCGTGGTGGGCTTCGTCGGCGGGACGCTGGCCGTGCGGCATGCCGGGCGCAGCGCCTGGCGGGCGCTGAACGAGGCCATGCGCTCCGGCGGACCCGAGCGGGACGAGCGGGACCGCGAGAGGCGGGACGGGACGGGGGCCGGGAACGGCCGCAGCGGCGCGGCGCCGATCATGATCGGTGGCCTGCTGCTGATGGTGCCCGGGTTGGTCTCGGACCTTGCGGGGCTGCTCTTCCTCTTCCCGCCGACCCGTTCGCTGCTGACGCGTGCGGGCGCGCGCGCCCTGGACCGCCGGGCCGCCGCGGCCCGCGAGCGGGAACCGGGCTCGGGCTCGCTGGGCGGCCTCTTCGCCCAGGCGCGTGCCGCCGAGGAGCAGATGCGCATCCACCGTCCCGACGGCAAGGTCATCCAGGGCGAGGTCGTCGACCGCGGCCCGGAGCGGAACGACGAAAACCCCGGGCCGCGGCACTGAAGCCACGCTCGCCCGGGGCGCACGTCTGCCGGGCCCGCCCCTCACGGGCCCATTCCTTCTGTCAGGCGGTCTTGCGGTGGTCCCGCGGATGCACCGCGATGTTCATGGCGCCGGAGCGAAGGACGGCCAGCCGCTCGGCCAGCACCTCCTCCAGCTCCTCGAGCGTGCGCCGCTCCATGAGCATGTCCCAGTGCGTACGCGCGGGCTTGCTCGTCTTCTCCTCCGGGCCCTCTCCATCGACCAGGAGCGCGATCTGGCCGCAGGCGCGGCACTCCCACTCCGGCGGAATCTCGGCCTCCACCGAGAACGGCATCTCGAATCGATGTCCGTTCCGGCATGCGTACTCAACGGTCTGGCGCGGTGCCAGATCGATGCCGCGGTCGGTCTCGTAGCTCGTCGCCCCGAGTCGCGTGCCGCGGAGAGCTCGCTCACTCATGAATCGTGCCTCCCGGGCTGTGTCGCCCACAGGACAGGTGTCGCTGTCGTCGTCATCCGGTCAACGTCCGGTCGGCGGTGAAGATTCCCGTTGCCGGGAGGTGCGTCGCCCGTCGTGCCGCCCCTTTTTGTACCCATCGACGCCCGTTTTGTCACATCTAGCGAGAGATATCACCCTGCGTTCTGGTATCTTTAGCGCGCAGTAACGGTCCGTCCGACGGCCAACGGCGTACACTACCGCGCCGCACCCATCCGTACTAAATCGTCTCGGGGACCGGATTGCCCGCGGCCTCCACGGCCCGCCGCATCGGCACCCTCGCCAGCAGCACGAACCCGATGACGAAGAACGCCACCAGGGACACGATCGCGTCCCGGTAGCTCCCGGTCAGCTGGTACGTCAGACCGAACAGCAGCGGGCCCAGCCAGCTGGTGCCCCGGTCGCTGATCTCGTACACCGAGTAGTACTCGGCCTCCTTGCCGCGCGGGATGAGGTGTGAGAAGAGCGAGCGCGACAGTGCCTGGCTGCCGCCCAGGACCATCCCGATGGCCGCCGCCAGACAGTAGAACGCCACCGGCTCGCCGGCCGGCAGGAAGAAGCCGGCCCCGATCGTCAGCGTCCACGCCACCAGCGAGCCCAGCACGGTGCGGCGCGCGCCGTACCGCGCCGCGAGCCGGCCCAGCAGCAGGGCGCCGAAGACGGCCAGCACCTGTACCAGGAGGATCGCGCCGATCAGTGCCGTCTCGTCCAGCTCCAGCTCCTCGGAGCCGTAGAGCGAGGCCTGTGAGATCACGGTCTGGATGCCGTCGTTGTAGACGAGGTAGGCCAGCAGGAACGCCAGGGTGAGCGGGTGGCGGCGCATGTCCCGCAAGGTGGAGGCGAGTTGGCGCCAGCCCTGGCGCAGTGAACCCGCGCCCTTGGCGGCCTGTCCGCCGGACCGCCCGCCCGGCGCGGTGTCGCGCAGCCGCAGCAGCGGGACGAGCGTGAAGACCGCCCACCACAGGCCCGCCGAGGCGAGGCAGATCCGCACCGCCATGCCCTTGGAGAGGCCGACCGCGTCGTGCCCGAGGAACAGCGCCAGATTGGCGACGAGCATCAACGCGCCGGCCGCGTAACCGAACGCCCAGCCCCGCGAGGAGACCGCGTCCCGCTCCTGCGGTTCGGCGATCTCCGGCAGGAAGGCGTTGTAGAGGACCATGGCCGAGGCGAACGCCACGTTGGCGACGATCAGGAGTCCGCCGCCGAGGAGGTAGCGGTCCCCGGTCACGAAGAACATCGCCGTCGTCGCCGCCGCGCCGATGTACGCGAACGCCCCGAGCAGCGCCTTCTTTCGGCCCGTCCGGTCGGCGACCGCCCCGGCGAGCGGCATCACCAGGACCGACAGCAGCACGGAGGCGGAGACCACGTACGCGAAGTACGCACCGGCGCGGACCGGTATCCCGAGCGGGTGGACGTAACCGTCCGGGTCCGCGGCCGCCTCCGCGACGTCGGTGAGGTACGGCCCCAGGAAGACCGTGATCACACTGGTGGAGAAGACCGAGTTGGCCCAGTCGTAGAAGTACCAGCCGCGCTGTGCGCGCCGCCGCTCGTGCGCCGGGGCGGCGTCACCGTCGTGCACCGCCGTGTCCTGCGCCTCACCCGTGGTCACCCGTGGTTCCTGCCGATCCGTGTCGTGCGCCGTGCCGATGTGATCGGTCATGATGCCATCCACGGCCGGGGTGGGGGAGGGGGATCATCCGCCGGATTCCCGCGTTCATTTGGCGGACGCCTCCCGTCCGCCCGCGCCGTGCACGGGACTGCCCCCGGGCGCCGCGCGGGCGCCCGGGGGCAGTGCGGTCAGCCTGTGCCACGGAGGTCCGCGACGATCAGGCGCGACCGCCGTTCACGCGCCGACGGCGCAGCATGTAGACACCGCCACCGGCACCGGCGAGCAGGAACGAGGCGCCGAGCAGGGTCTCCGGGGTGTTCATGCCGATGGAACCGCCGAAGCCGGTGTCGGGGCCGCCGCCGTTGCCGCCGCCGCCGCCGCCACCACCGCCCCCGCCGTTGCCGCCGCCCCCGCCGCCGCCGTTGCCGCCGCCGTAACCGCCGCCGCCGTGGCCGCCCTTGCAGCCCTTGTT
>NZ_JARAVM010000023.1:0-148969 GCF_033792735.1 Streptomyces sp. PA03-3a | reverse complement strand
CCTGATGTACGAGGGCGGCCTGGAGAAGATGCGCTGGTCGATCTCCGAGACCGCCGAGTGGGGCGACTACGTCACCGGTCCCCGCATCATCACCGACGCGACCAAGGCCGAGATGAAGAAGGTCCTCGCGGAGATCCAGGACGGCTCCTTCGCCAACAACTGGATCGCCGAGTACAACGCCGGCCTGCAGCGCTACAACGAGTACAAGAAGGCCGACGAGAACCACCTGCTGGAGACCACCGGCAAGAAGCTCCGCAAGCTCATGAGCTGGGTCGACGAGGAGGCGTAAGTCCTCCGCACCGCGGTCTGCACGGTCCCGGGGGCGCCGCGCCCCCGGGACCTGCCGCTTTGGCCACCCCGTACACCCTCGTGCGGGTGATCCTTCCACGTTGGCGCAGGATGCCGGGCCCGCCGCCGATAGACTCCACTAACAAGCGCGTCAGGCTCACAGCGTCGTGCGTCTTCCACGCGGCATGCCATCCCTCTCCACCGCCTTCGGCCGTCGGGACGCGGCCGTAGACCAGGGACTAGTGAGGACTCACGTGAGCAACCCCGTCGTACTCATCGCTGAAGAGCTGTCGCCTGCCACCGTCGACGCCCTCGGTCCGGACTTCGAGATCCGGCACTGCAACGGCGCCGACCGAGCCGAACTCCTGAGCGCGATCACCGATGTCGACGCCATCCTGATCCGCAGCGCCACCAAGGTCGACGCCGAGGCCGTCGCGGCCGCCTCCAAGCTCAAGGTCGTGGCCCGCGCGGGCGTCGGCCTGGACAACGTGGACGTCTCCGCCGCCACCAAGGCCGGCGTCATGGTGGTCAACGCCCCGACCTCCAACATCGTCACCGCCGCCGAGCTCGCCTGCGGTCTGCTGATCTCCGTCGCCCGCAACATCGCCCCCGCGAACGCGGCCCTCAAGCAGGGCGAGTGGAAGCGCAACAAGTACACCGGCGTCGAGCTCGCCGAGAAGACCCTCGGCGTGGTCGGCCTCGGCCGCATCGGCGCCCTGGTGGCCCAGCGCATGTCGGCCTTCGGGATGAAGATCGTCGCGTACGACCCCTACATCCAGCCCGCTCGCGCCGCCCAGATGGGCGTGAAGATCCTCAGCCTCGACGAGCTGCTGCAGGTCTCCGACTTCATCACGGTGCACCTCCCCAAGACCCCGGAGACGGTCGGCCTCATCGGCGAGGAGGCGCTGCGCAAGGTCAAGCCGCACGTCCGCATCGTCAACGCCGCGCGCGGCGGCATCGTGGACGAGGAGGCGCTCTTCGCCGCGCTCAAGGAGGGCCGGGTCGGCGGCGCCGGCCTGGACGTGTACGCCAAGGAGCCCTGCACGGACTCCCCGCTCTTCCAGTTCGACAACGTGGTGGCCACCCCGCACCTGGGCGCGTCCACCGACGAGGCCCAGGAGAAGGCGGGCATCTCCGTCGCCCGCTCGGTGCGCCTCGCCCTCGCCGGTGAGCTGGTGCCGGACGCGGTCAACGTCCAGGGCGGGGTCATCGCCGAGGACGTCCGCCCCGGCCTGCCCCTCGCCGAGAAGCTCGGCCGGATCTTCACCGCCCTCGCGGGCGAGGTGGCGGTCCGTCTCGACGTGGAGGTGCGCGGCGAGATCACCCAGCACGACGTGAAGGTGCTGGAGCTCTCGGCCCTCAAGGGCGTCTTCGAGGACGTCGTCGACGAGACCGTCAGCTACGTCAACGCCCCGCTCTTCGCGCAGGAGCGCGGCGTCGAGGTCCGCCTCACCACCAGCAGCGAGTCGCCCGACCACCGCAACCTGGTCACCGTGCGGGGCACCCTCTCGGACGGCACCGAGGTGTCCGTCTCCGGCACGCTGGCGGGTCCCAAGCACATCCAGAAGATCGTCGCCGTCGGCGACGACGACGTGGACCTGGTCTTCGCCGAGCACATGGGCTTCCTGCGCTACATCGACCGCCCCGGTGTCGTCGGCACCATCGGCCGCATCCTGGGCGACGCCGGCATCAACATCGCGGGCATGCAGGTCGCCCGCGACCAGGCCGGCGGCGAGGCGCTGGTCGCGCTCACCGTCGACACCGCGATCCCCGCGCCGGTGCTGGCCGAGATCGCCGAGGAGATCGGCGCCACCTCGGCCCGCGCGGTCAATCTCGAGGACTGACGACCGGTTCGCTCCGCTGGGGGCGGCCGACCCGGGCGATCCGGGTCGGCCGCCCCTTCGCCGTCAGCGTCGCCATCGCGGGGGAGCCGGGCCGGAAGCGCAGCGCCACCGCCGCGAGGAAGACCAGGCCCAGCACCGGGTACGGAGAGGCCAAGGGCTGCAGCCACCACGCCAGGTGCAGATCGAGGTCACCGGCCTTCGGCACGATCCACAGGGTGCGCGCCAGGAAGACCACCGCCGCCGCCCGCAGCGCCCAGCGCGGCGCCTCGGCGGCGAGCAGGATCAGCATCGGCACGCACCACACCCAGTGGTGCGACCAGCTGATCGGCGTGATGAGCAGCGCCGTCACCGCGCAGCACACCACGCCCCAGGCCTCCCGGCCCAGCCGGCCCATCCGTACCGAGACCGCGAGCCCCGCGCAGGCCACCACGAGCGCGGCGACGGCCCATACCGCACCGGGGTGGGCGGTGTGCAGCACCCGGGCGGCGAAGCCCTGCAGCGACTGGTTGTCGACGATCCACACCTTGCCGATGCGGCTGGTGTCGAAGAGGCAGCGGGTCCAGTAGTCGACCGTCGCGCCGGGCAGCGCGAGCGCCCCCAGCAGTGTGGTCCCGGCGAACCCGGCGGCGGCGACCGCGGCCTCCTTCCGGCGGCCGGTCAGCAGCAGGTAGACGGCGAAGATCGCGGGGGTGAGCTTGATGCCCGCCGCCACGCCGATCGCGATGCCCTTGCCGCGTGCGCCGTCCGGCCTGCTCAGGTCCCACAGCACCAGCACCGCGAGCAGCAGGTTGATCTGGCCGTAGAGCATCGTCTGGAAGACCGGCTCCAGCCACAGCCCGAGGGCCATGGCCAGGAGGACCACCACCCAGCGCGAACCGCGGGCGCGCGGCCATCCCGTCGCCCGGCAGGACAGGTACGCCAGCAGCCCGAGCAGCAGCAGGTTGCCGCCCATGAAGGCCAGCTTCAGCAGGGGTACGGGCAGCCATGTCGTCGGCACGAACAGCAGCGCGGCGAACGGCGGGTAGGTCGCCGGGAGGTTCCACTCGGTGACGGTGAAGCCGTACAGGTCGGTGCCGTCGACGGCGGCCGCGCCCTCGGCGCGGTAGACCTGCATGTCGGCCATGGGCACGGCCATCGACAGGCACAGCGCGGTGAAGGCGGCCAGCGACACGACCAGCAGCAGCCCGGCGAGGAGCAGTCTGCGGTCGGCGCGAGGTCTGCCGGGAACGATCGGCGGCGTCCTCCACAGCGCTGGGCGTTCGCGTCCGTGGGCGTCCGTGGAATGAGTCACCGGCTCCCGATCCCCTTGTTTCGCCATCCGCGGTGTCCGCGCCGGACGCGCGGTTCGCCCACGTCCTACGCGTGTCATCAAGCCCCCCTGGGCCCTGCCGGCCCGAGCCTCGCGTCACGTTACTTGTGCCCCCCCGGGTCGGCAACAGTCCCTTCAGTCCCCGAGCCCGGCCGTCTTGAGGGCTATGTGGAGCAGCAGCCGGTCCTCCCCGTCGTCCAGGTCGAGGCCGGTCAGCCGCTCGATGCGGGACAGCCGGTAGTAGAGCGTCTGCCGGTGTATCCGGAGCTCCGCGGCGGCGCGCCCGGCCTGCCCCGCACGGTCGAGGTACACCTCGGCGGTGTGTGCGAGGTCGGAGTGCGAGGGGTCGAGCAGCGGACGCACCGCCGGATCCACCGCACCGGCGGGCAGCGCGGCCAGCATCCGGTAGGGGCCGATGGCGTCCCACTCCGCGGTGCGACCGAGCCGCGGCTGGGCGCGGGCGGCGCGGGCGGCGGAGACGGCCTCGTGCCACGCCTCGGGCAGTTCGGCGAGCCCCTGGCGGGGGGTGCTGATCCCGGCCCGCGCGCTCGGTTCCACCGCCCTGCCGTTGCCCTCCATCAGCCGTGCGGCCGCGGTGAGCGCCGGCCCCGACATCGTCGCCGAGCGCAGCCGTACCAGGGCGGCGAGCGCCGCGACCGGGGGCTCCCGGTGAGTGTCGGGGGTGCTTTCCTGCGGCGGCACCACGCACAGCGCGGCGGCGCCCGGCACGCTGCGCGGCCCCGGTGCGTCGCCGTCCTCGCCGCCCGGCCAGGGCAGGACGCACACCATCGCGTGGGCCTCGTCCGCGTCCGGGCCGAGTGCCTCCCGCAGCGCCTCACGGGCGGCCGTGCGGCCGGGCCCGGGGGCGGAGCCGAGGAGGTCGCCCAGCGCCCGGCCGGCGTCGGCGCCCGCGCGGGACTCGGCGGCCAGCAGTGCGCCGATGCGGGCGGCGACCGCCATGGCGGCGGCCAGCTGGGCGTCGGTGTGCCCGCTGGTGTCCAGCAGCCACACGTAGCCGTGCACGACGCCGCCGTGCCGCACCGGCAGGCACAGCCGGGGCCTGAAGACCCCGGCGTCGGGCGCGGCCGGGATGCGGACGGGGGCCGTGGCCCGGGCGATGCCGAAGCGCTCGAACCACGAGCGGACCTCGGCGGTGGAGCGGCGGGTGAGGATCGACCGGGTGCGCACCGGGTCCATGGCGCCGTCGTCGTCGCTGTCGTGGGCGCCGAAGGCGATCAGCCGGAAGTCGCGGTCCTCCAGGGTCGCCGGGGCGCCGAGCAGCGCCGAGACCTCGTCGACCAGCTCCTGGTAGTCACCACGCACGCCGCCATTCTCCCTCATACATCTGTATGAGCGATGCCGATCGGATGCGTGACAGCTGTCGATGGCGGGCGGGGTAGGTGAATCCTAGATTTCACGGCGACGCTGCCTGCCCCCTGGGCAGCCCTTCAACCAGGAGGAGACCGTGCTCGGTCCCGTGCTGCTCGCCGCCTCGCGCAGCGACCGTATGCGCCGCGTCGTCGCGGGCGCGCCGATCACCCGCCCCGTGGTGAACCGCTTCATCGCGGGTGACGAGCTGGCGCCCGCCATGGACACCGTGCGGTCGCTGGCCGCCTCGGGCCTGGAGGTCACGCTCGACCACCTGGGTGAGGACGTCACCGACAAGGCGACCGCGCTCGCCACCCGCGACGCCTACCTGCGGCTGCTGGAGGCACTGAAGGCCGAGGGCCTGGGCACCCGCGCCGAGGTCTCCGTCAAGCTGTCCGCCTTCGGGCAGGCCCTGCCGTCCGGCGGCCACGACATCGCGCTGGAGAACGTCCGCCCCGTCGCCGACCTGGCGAGCGAGATCGGCACCACGGTCACGCTCGACATGGAGGACCACACCACGGTCGACTCCACCCTCGCGATCCTCGACGACCTGCGCCTGCGCCACCCCGGCACCGGCGCCGTCCTGCAGTCGTACCTCTTCCGCACCGAGGAGGACGCCCGCAACCTCGCCGTCGCCGGCTCCCGCGTGCGCCTGGTCAAGGGCGCCTACAAGGAGCCCGCCAATGTGGCCCACCAGGACAAGGCCGAGGTCGACCGCGCCTACGTGCGCTGCCTGAAGATCCTGATGGCGGGCGAGGGCTACCCGATGATCGGGTCCCACGACCCTCGGCTGATCTCCATCGCCCAGGAGCTCGCCCACCGGCACGGCCGAAAGCAGGGCTCGTACGAGTTCCAGATGCTGTACGGCATCCGCACCGCCGAGCAGCGGCGGCTGGCCGAAGAGGGCGAGCGCATGCGCATCTACGTCCCGTACGGCGCAGACTGGTACGGGTACTTCATGCGGCGTCTCGCGGAGCGGCCGGCGAACCTGGCCTTCTTCCTGCGGTCCTTCCTCCCCACCCGCTGACCACGACCCCACAAGGACACAAGGAGCTGTCTTCCATGGACGCTGTGACCCAGGTCCCCGCCCCGGTGAACGAGCCGGTGCACTCCTACGCCCCGGGGAGCCCGGAGCGGGCCCGGCTGGAGGCGAAGCTGAAGGAGCTGGCCGGGAACCCCGTCGAGCTGCCGATGACCATCGGCGGCGTGCGGCGGATGGGCGGCGGCGAGCGCTTCGACGTCGTACAGCCGCACAACCACGGCGCCCGCCTCGGCACCTACGCCAACGCCACCCAGGACGACGCCCGCGACGCCGTCGAGGCCGCACTGGCCGCCGCCCCGGCCTGGCGCGCCATGTCCTTCGACGACCGCGCCGCCATCATCCTGCGCGCGGCGGACCTGCTGGCCGGCCCCTGGCGCGAGACGATCGCCGCCTCGACGATGCTCGGCCAGTCCAAGACCGCGCAGCAGGCCGAGATCGACAGCCCCTGCGAGCTGGTCGACTTCTGGCGCTTCAACGTGCACTTCGCCCGGCAGATCCTGGCCGAGCAGCCGATCGCCAACTCCCCGGGTGTGTGGAACCGCCTCGACCACCGCCCGCTCGAGGGCTTCGTCTACGCGATCACGCCCTTCAACTTCACCGCGATCGCCGGCAACCTGCCGACCGCCCCGGCCCTGATGGGCAACGTCGTGGTGTGGAAGCCGTCCCCGACCCAGACGCACGCCGCCGTGCTGCTGATGGAGCTGCTGGAGGAGGCCGGGCTGCCCAAGGGCGTCATCAACCTGGTCACCGGCGACGGCATCGCCGTCTCCGAGGTCGCCCTGGAGCACCCGGACCTGGCCGGCATCCACTTCACCGGTTCCACCCGGACCTTCCAGCACCTGTGGAAGACGGTCGGCAACAACATCGACAAGTACCGCTCCTACCCGCGGATCGTCGGCGAGACCGGCGGCAAGGACTTCGTCGTCGCCCACCCGTCGGCCGACCCGGCGGTGCTGAAGACCGCGCTGACCCGCGGCGCCTTCGAGTACCAGGGCCAGAAGTGCTCCGCGACCTCCCGCGCCTACATCCCGCGCTCGCTGTGGGAGAACGGCTTCAAGGAGGAGTTCGCGGCGGAGGTCGACGGCCTCACCATGGGTGACGTCACCGACCTGTCGAACTTCATTGGCGCGGTGATCGACGAGCGCGCCTTCGCCAAGAACAAGGCCGCCATCGACCGCGCCAAGGCCGACCCGACCGTCGAGGTCGTCGCCGGCGGCACCTACGACGACAGCGTCGGCTACTTCGTCCGGCCGACCGTGCTGGTCTCCTCCGACCCGGAGAACGAGATCTTCCGCGAGGAGTACTTCGGCCCGGTCCTCGGCGTGCACGTCTACGACGACGCCGACGAGGGCGCCTTCGAGGCGATGCTCACCCAGATGGAATCGGTCGCCGCGTACGCGCTGACCGGCTCGGTGGTCTCCCGTGACCGCGCCGCCGTCGCGCACGTCATGGACAGGCTGCGCTTCGCCGCGGGCAACTTCTACATCAACGACAAGTCCACCGGCGCCGTGGTCGGCCAGCAGCCCTTCGGCGGCGGCCGTGCCTCCGGCACCAACGACAAGGCGGGTGCCGCGCAGAACCTCATGCGCTGGACGTCGACCCGGTCGATCAAGGAGGCCCTGGTGCCCCCGACCGACTACCGCTACCCGCACATGGGCTGACCTCCGCGTCACCCGGACGAGCCCGCAAGGGGCAGGGCCCGGTACCCCCGATTCCGTGGGGTGCCGGGCCTTCGCCGTCTCAGATAGTAGGAAGTCCGAGTAATTGTGGAGACAGATCGGCCGAGCTGTCCTAGCTTTGTAGAAGCCGAACGTCTCGCTCCACCAGCGACCGGCGGACGTCAGCCGCGCACCTCTGGCAGGTCACCCCCTGCAGCGCCGCTCCCCGCCCCGTTCTATGGCGACACAACCCTCCTCTTCTTCTCCGGGAGCTGTTCACCATGGACGAGACCGCCCGCAAGAACGCCGCCGAAGCCCTCCAGCGCGCCCTGGACCGCCGTGACAACGGCGGCTCGACGGGTCACGAGCCGCGATGAGCGGCCCCCTCGTGCCCCGCCGGATCAGCCGTCTGCGGCGCCTGGCCTATCTGGCCGTGCGCGCGATGGTGAAGTGATCGATCCGTCTGCCGTTCTCGGCGAGTGCCGAGACGACCAGCCGCGCCGTCCTGCCGGACGGCGCGGGCAGCGACTCCACGGACAGGAACGAGTGGCCGGTGTAGCGGACGCGTGACCACTCCACGGTTTCCGTCGCCTTGTGGGCACCCTTCACCCAGCGATAGGTGTCCACGCTGTCCAGGTCCTTGACCCGCCCCTCGTGGCTGTCCGGTACGGGGAAGGCGTACAGGCTCTTCCCCGCGCCGCCCGCCGTGACGTAGACGATGCCGTCCCGCTCGGGGTGCGTGGTCGCCCCGACGGGGACGGCGCTGCCCACCGCGTCGCGGCGTACCGCGTCGGTGCGCTCGTAGACGTGGTTGTGCCCGTTGACCACCAGGTCGACCCGGTGCTTCTCGAAGAGCGGCACCCAGGCCTCGCGCACCCCGCCCTCGGAGGCGTGCGCGCTGGTGGTCGAGTAGGCGCAGTGGTGGAAGAAGACGACCAGGAAGTCGGTGCCGCGCCGCGCCCGCAGCTCGCCCAGCCGCCGGTCCAGCCAGGCCGTCTGCCGGCCGCCGCTGATCCCCCGGTTGGCCGGGATCTCGTAGGACACGTCGTTGGCGTCCAGCGCCACGACGGCCACGTTGCCATAGGCGAAGGAGTACGCGCCGGGGATCCGCGCCGGGTCAGGGCCGTCACCCGGCAGGGTCCAGCGGGCCTCCTGGCCGCCGTAGCCGTTGGGGGAGTACCAGGCCTCCATGTCGTGGTTGCCGAGCGCGACCATCCACGGGACGCGTGCGGCGACGCTCTCGGTCTGGGCGAGGAACTGGTCCCAGACGCGCGCGTCGTAGATGTCGTCCTTGGCGCCGTGGCCGGAGTCGTCGGCGTAGCAGATGTCGCCCGCGTGCAGATGGAACGCGGGGTTCTGAGCCAGGATCAGACTGTCGTTGGCCAGCGCGTGGTAGCTGACGCCCTGGTCGCCGAAGGCCGTGAACACGAACGGCCGGCGCTGCGCGGGGTCCGGGGCGGTGGTGAAGGAGTTGATCGTGCCGTAGGCGGACGGCACGGCGGGGTCGAAGCCCCGGTGCCCCACGCCGTAGTAATACGTGGTGCCGGGGCGCAGCCCGTCGAGCGCCGCGTGCAGGTAGTACTGCTCCACCGCGGGCAGTTCCTTGCCGAGCGCGGCGGTGTGCAGCGAGCGCACCTGCGCCTCGATCCGCTGCCCCAGGTCCCAGGGGCGCAGCCCCACCCGTACGAACGGCCCCCGCACCGGCAGCGGCACCTGCCAGGAGACGCGCATCTGCGTTTCGGGGTCGGCGCCGAAGGCCAGGTGACGGCCGAACGGGGCCACCAGCGCACCGTCCACATGCGCCGCGGCCGGCGGGGCGAGCACCTCGGGGAAGCGCGCCGGCGCGGCGGTCTCCCCGCCGGCGTACGCGGACGCGCCCAGCACACCGGCCCCGGCGACGACCCCGGCGGCCGCGACGCCGCCCCGGATCACCCGTCTGCGGGAATGCCGCTCCCGCAGGTGGGCGTGCTGCTCCGCCATGCTCAGACGGCCGGCGAGGTGCTCGTCGATGCCCATCCGTGGAGTGTCCATGGACAGGGAGTTCCCCTCCGCCGCCGACTCAGCACGGTCAGACGGGTGAACAGCACCCGGCGGGCACGCACCGCGTCCGCCATGCGGACATCACGTGTCATTCCCTGGACGGGAGAGTAGGGTTCTCGCCATGTCTCGCAGCGTCAGTCTCGCAGTGATCCCCGGTGACGGAATCGGCCAGGAAGTGGTGGCAGAGGGCCTCAAGGTCCTGTCCGCCGTCCTTCCGCAGGACGTGAAGCTGGAGACCAAGGAGTACAGTCTCGGCGCCAAGCGCTGGCACGAGACCGGCGAGACCCTGCCGGACGCGGAACTGGAGCAGCTCAAGGCGCACGACGCCATCCTGCTGGGCGCGGTCGGCGACCCTTCGGTGCCCTCCGGCGTCCTGGAGCGCGGTCTGCTGCTGAAGCTCCGCTTCGCCTTCGACCACCACGTCAACCTGCGCCCCTCCCGGCTCTTCCCCGGAGTGAAGGGCCCGCTGGCCGGTGAGCCTGACATCGACTTCGTCGTCGTCCGCGAGGGAACCGAGGGCCCCTACGTCGGCAACGGCGGTTCCCTGCGCACCGGTACGCCGCAGGAGGTGGCCACCGAGGTGAGCCTCAACACGGCGTTCGGCATCGAGCGCGTGGTGCGCGACGCCTACGCCCGCGCCCAGGCGCGTCCTCGCAGGAAGCTGACGCTGGTCCACAAGAACAACGTCCTCGTGCACGCCGGCCACCTGTGGAAGAACATCTTCGACAGGGTCGGCGAGGAGTACCCCGAGGTCGCCACCGACTACCTGCACGTGGACGCGGCGACGATCTTCTTCGTCACCCAGCCCGAGCGCTTCGACGTGATCGTCACCGACAACCTCTTCGGTGACATCCTCACCGACCTGGCCGCCGCCGTGACCGGTGGCATCGGCCTCGCCGCCAGCGGCAACATCAACCCGGGCGGCGAGTACCCCTCGATGTTCGAGCCGGTGCACGGCTCCGCCCCGGACATCGCCGGCCAGGGCAAGGCCGATCCGACCGCCACCGTGCTCTCGGTCGGCATGCTGCTGCAACACCTCGGGTACACCGCCGAGGCCGAGCGGATCGAGGCCGCCGTCGCCGCGGACCTCGCCGAGCGTTCCGCGACGCGCAGCACCTCCGAGATCGGCGACGCGCTCGCCGCGCGAGTAGCCGGCTGACCGCCGGGTAAGCCTCCGCCAGTCGGCCCGGCCGGTCAGCGACCGCACCACGACTGACCTCCACCTCCCGGGCCGCGCATGTACGTCCTCGGCCCCGCCGCTGCGATAATCGGCGGTGGGGCCGCTGTGCGAGGGGAAACTCGGACGTCCTAGCAGCTGAGGACGTCGGGTGCGGTCCGCCCTGACCCTGACGCGAAGGACACCACACATGACGACGCCCACGATCGAGCTCAAGCCGTCCTCGCACCCGCTGCCCCACGCGCAGCGCGAGGCGATCCTCGCCAGCCCCGGCTTCGGCCGCCACTTCACCGACCACATGGTGACGATCCGGTGGACCGAGGGCCGCGGCTGGCACGACGCGGAGCTCGTGCCGTACGCGCCGCTCTCCATCGACCCCGCGAACATGACGCTGCACTACGCGCAGACGATCTTCGAGGGGCTGAAGGCCTACCGTCAGCCCGACGGGTCCGTCGCCACCTTCCGTCCCGAGGCCAACGCCGAGCGCTTCCAGGCCTCCGCCCGCCGCCTGGCCATGCCGGAGCTGCCCGTCGAGACCTTCATCGCCGCCGTCGACGCGCTCGTCAGCCAGGACAAGGAGTGGGTGCCCAGCCAGGGCGAGCAGTCCCTCTACCTGCGCCCGTTCATGTTCGCCACCGAGGTCGGCCTCGGCGTCAAGCCGGCCAACGAGTACCTGTTCATGGTCATCGCCTCCCCGGCGGGCGCGTACTTCCCCGGTGGCGTCAAGCCGGTCTCCGTGTGGCTCTCCGAGGAGTACGTCCGTGCCGCGCCCGGCGGCACCGGCGCCGCGAAGGCGGGCGGCAACTACGCCGCGTCCCTGGTCGCGCAGGCCCAGGCCATCGAGCACGGCTGCGACCAGGTCGTGTGGCTCGACGCGATCGAGCGCCGCTGGATCGAGGAGATGGGCGGCATGAACCTGTACTTCGTGTACGGGGACAGGATCGTCACCCCCGAGCTCACCGGCTCCCTCCTCCCCGGCATCACCCGCGCATCGCTGCTGCGCATCGCCGCCGACCTCGGCTACGAGGTGAGCGAGGGCCGCATCTCCGTGGACGACTGGAAGAACGGCAACGCGGACGGATCGCTGACCGAGGTCTTCGCCTGCGGCACCGCTGCGGTCATCACGCCGGTCGGTTCCGTGAAGTCCACCCGCGCGGACTGGACCGTCGGCGACGGGGGGTCCGGCGAGGTCACGATGAAGCTGCGCAAGGCGCTGCTCGACATCCAGACCGGCCAGTCCCCCGACGTCCACGGCTGGATGCACCCCCTGGGCGGCTGACCGCCCGCCGTCCCCGTACGGCGCCGCCCGGGGCAGGGCCGGGGCGGCGCCGCACTCCTGCCGCGCCGCGGCGCGGCCGGGCGGGGAGCGATCCGTCTCACACGGTGACCGCGATCCGTTCCGGCGTCCGCACCGGCGGCACGGGGTGCGGGCGGCCCGCGTCGAGCACCAGGTACACCGCGGCCGTGACGGCGCCTGAATCCAGAAGGCCGAGGTCGATCCCGCCGGTCACGGGCAGCAGGGGCCCGCTGTACGCCGGGGTCTCGACGGAGAGCAGCCCGATGCCCGACCCCGCCGGTCAGGCGACCGCGGCCCGCACGTTCCCGCCGCCGTGGTACCAGTACAGACCGCCGCGGGCGCGCCGGTTGCAGACCTGGAGGGCGTCGGCGTCGCAGCGCCCCCGTACCCGGGCGAACCCGATGAGGGTGATCACCGCCCACGGGGTGCCCACGGCGGTGAGCAGCGGGACGAAGGAGGTCAGCGTCCTGTGCGGCCCAGGCGAAGTGCCCGAGGTAGACCAGCAGCGTGGAGACCGCGGCGACCACGTAGGTCGCCTGCGTGCGCGTCGCTCGCGGCAGGATCGCGTCCAGGTCCCAGGCACGTGCTGTAGAGCATCAGCCCCGCGTTGCCCGCCGGAGCCGGCCGAGGCGTTGACCAGCAGCGGCACCAGGTACCACGCGGGGGCAGCCGCGACGAGGGGCCCCGCGTAGTCCTCGCCGGCCCCGACGGCGAGCGCGGTGCGGGTGCCGAAGAGGTGGGGCACCAGCAGCCCGGCGACGAGCCCGGCGCAGCTGGCCCGGAACACGCGCGGCTGGGAGAAGCGGCGCGGCGATATGTAGCGCGTGTAGTCGCCCAGCAGCGTGATGAACGCGATCGGCCCGCTCAGGGCCGCCGAGACCGGGGCGAGCAGCCAGGTCGGCCAGAAGCCACCGAGCAGGTACTCCGTGCCGGTGGGCGCGGCCGTGGTGAAGTCGCCCGCGTACGCGACGACCCCGATCACCAGCAGCACCGTCAGGCCTATGGACAGGGCGCGGCTAAGTCGCAGCAGCATCCGGTAGCCGAAGACCGCGGACGTGGCGGTGCACGCCGCAAGCAGGGCGTACACCACGGCTTGCCGTTCCGGGAAAGTTAGAACGCCACTCAATTTCCTCCGACCACTTCCTGACGTCAATACTTCCCCGGGGTGGCTTTCGGGTTTAGAGTGTTGCTCTAATCAGTGATCGATGTGGGAGGTCGACGTGGGAGGTGCGCAGGCGTGAGGCTCACCCCGACCGAGCGCGACCGGCTGCTGCTGTTCGGCGCGGCGGAGCTGGCCCGGGCCCGCCGGGCGCGCGGGCTGCGGCTCAACGTGCCCGAGGCCACCGCACTGATCGCCGACGCGGTCTGCGAGGCCGCGCGGGACGGCGCGCGCCTCGCGGAGGCCGTCGAGGCCGGCCGTGCCGTGCTCGGGCCCGCGGACGTGCTGCCCGGCGTGGCGGACGTCGTCACCGAGGTCCATGTGGAGGCCGTCTTCGACGACGGCTCGCGGCTGGCCGTCGTCACCGACCCGATCGGCGGGGGCTCGATGGGGTCGCAGGCCCCCGGCGCCGTGCTGCCCGGACCGGCTCGGCCCGAGCGGTCCCCGGAAGCGGTGGTGGCCGTGCGCAACACCGCCTCCGTACCGGTCAGCGTGACCTCGCACTTCCACTTCTTCGAGGCCAACCCCCGGCTGGACTTCGACCGTTCGGCCGCGTACGGCATGCGGCTGCACGTCCCGGCAGGTTCCTCGGTGCGCTTCGGCCCGGGGGAGGAGCGGGAGGTCGGGCTCGTCCCGATCGGTGGCGACCGCGTGGTGATCGGTTTCGCCGGGCTCGTCGACGGACCGCTCGACGCGCCCGGCGCGAAGGCGGAGGCGCTGCGGCGGGCCGCCGCCTGCGGATACCTGGGAGCGCGGCGATGAGCATCGACCCCCACGAGTACGCCGCCGTGCACGGACCGCGCGCCGGGGACCGGGTCAGGCTGGGCGACTCGGGCCTGGTGGTCCGCGTCGAGTCGGACTCCCAGCGGCCCGGGGACGAGTTCCTCGCCGGGTTCGGCAAGACCGCCCGCGACGGACTGGCGCTCAAGGCCGCCGCCGTCCGCGAGACCTGCGACGTGGTGATCAGCAACGTACTGGTCATCGACGCGGCCGTCGGCATCCGCAAGGTGTCCGTCGGCATCCGCGAGGGCCGCATCCACGCCATCGGCCGGGCGGGCAACCCCGACACCCTCGACGGGGTCGACGTCGTGGTCGGCACGGGCACCTCCATCGTGTCCGGCGAGGGGCTGATCGCCACCGCCGGAGCCGTGGACACCCATGTCCACCTGCTGTCGCCGCGCATCATGGAGGCCTCGCTCGCCTCCGGGGTCACGACGATCATCGGCCAGGAGTTCGGGCCCGTCTGGGGCGTCGGCGTCAACTCGCCCTGGGCGCTGCGCCACGCGTTCAACGCCTTCGACGCCTGGCCCGTCAACATCGGCTTCCTCGGGCGCGGTTCGTCCTCCGACCCGGCGCCGCTGGTCGAGGCGCTCGCCGAGGGCGGAGCGTGCGGCTTCAAGGTCCACGAGGACATGGGCGCCCACACCCGCGCCCTGGACACCGCGCTGCGCGTCGCCGAGGAGTACGACGTCCAGGTCGCCCTGCACAGCGACGGCCTGAACGAGTGCCTGTCCGTGGAGGACACCCTGCGGGTGCTGGAGGGCCGCACGATCCACGCCTTCCACATCGAGGGCTGCGGCGGCGGGCACGTCCCCAACGTGCTGAAGATGGCGGGCGTGCCCAACGTCATCGGCTCCTCCACCAACCCCACCCTGCCCTTCGGCCGGGACGCGGTCGGCGAGCACTACGGGATGATCGTCTCCGTCCACGACCTCAAGCCCGACCTGCCGGGCGACGCGGCCATGGCCCGCGACCGCATCCGCGCCGGCACGATGGGCGCCGAGGACGTGCTGCACGACCTGGGCGCGATCGGCATCACCTCCTCCGACGCCCAGGGCATGGGCCGCGCCGGCGAGACCGTGCGCCGCACCTTCGCGATGGCCGGGAAGATGAAGGCCGAGCGCGGTCCGCTGGAAGGGGACGGCCCGGACGACGACAACGCCCGCGTGCTGCGCTACGTCGCCAAGCTCACCCTCAACCCGGCGATCGCCCACGGCCTCGCCCACGAGATCGGCTCGATCGAGGTCGGCAAGCTCGCCGACATCGTGCTCTGGCGGCCGCAGTACTTCGGCGCCAAGCCGCAGATGGTGCTCAAGTCCGGCTTCCCCGCGTACGGGGTCACCGGCGATCCCAACGCCGCCACCGACACCTGCGAACCGCTCGTCCTCGGCCCGCTGTTCGGGGCCCACGGCGCCACCGCCGCCGACCTGTCCGTGGCGTTCGTGGCCCGCCCCGCACTGGAGCTGGAGCACGACCGGATGCCCACCCGGCGCCGCCGGGTCGCCGTGCGCGGCACCCGCGGCATCGGTCCGGCCGACCTCGTCCTCAACTCCCGTACCGGGCAGGTGGACGTGGACGGCACGACGGGCCTGGTGACCCTTGACGGCGACCCGCTGCGCTCCGAGCCCGCGGAGCAGGTGCCGCTCAGCCGTCTCTACTTCTTGTGACGAGGACCAGCGCCATGCCCAGCACCCCCGCCGCCGACGGCTACACCATGCCGCCCGAGTGGGCCCCGCACACCCGCACCTGGATGGCGTGGCCGTCGCCCAGCGTCACCTTCGACGGCGCGGACGACCTCGCCGAGTCCCGCGCCGCCTGGGCCGAGGTGGCCCTGACGGTGGCCCGCTTCGAGCCCGTGACCGTCGTGGCCCGGCCCGAGGACACGGCGGGCGCCCGGGAGCTGCTCGGCTCCGGCGGCGGGGACGTCACGGTCGCCGGGGCGCCGCTGGACGACGCCTGGATGCGTGACATGGGCCCGACCTTCCTGACCGGCGGCGGGCGCCTCGCGGCCGCCGACTGGACGTTCAACGGCTGGGGCGCCCAGGAATGGGCGGCCTGGGGGCACGACGCGGAGATCGGCGCCTTCGTCGCCGGGCGGGCCGGCGCCGCCCGCTACGCCACCTCCTTCGTCAACGAGGGCGGCGGCATCCATGTCGACGGCGAGGGCACCGTGCTGCTCACGGAGACCGTGCAACTCGACCCGGGCCGCAACCCGGGCTGGACGAGGCAGCGGGCGGAGTCCAAGGTCCACGCCTTCCTCGGCACCCGCAAGGCGATCTGGCTGCCCCGCGGTCTCACCGCCGACTACGGGCGCTTCGGCACCCGCGGGCACGTCGACATCGTGGCGGCCTTCGTCCGTCCCGGCGTGGTCGTCGTCCACAGCCAGCAGGACCCGGCCCACCCCGACCACGCCGTCTCCCGGGAGGTCGCGTCCCTGCTGCGGGCCGCCACCGACGCCCGGGGCCGGCCGCTGGAGGTCGTGGAACTGCCCGCGCCGCAGGTCCGGGAGGTGGACGGCGAGCTGGTCGACTACTCCTACGTCAACCACTACCTCTGCAACGGCGCCGTGGTGCTGTGCGCCTTCGACGACCCCGCCGACGAGGTCAACAAGGCCGTCTTCGAGCGGCTCTTCCCGGAGCGGGAGGTCGTGCTGGTGGACGCTCGTACGATCTTCGCCCACGGTGGTGGTATTCATTGCGTGACCCAGCAGCAGCCCCAGGTGTGACCCCACCGCCTCCGGAGGAACAGTGACCGGACCCGCCCGCCCGCGGCGGCGGCTCAAGCAGCCGCGCGAGGACGTGATGGCCGCCGCCATGGCGACCATCGCCGAGCGCGGGCTGGCCGAGCTGACCATCGCGGGCCTCGGCCGGCAGGTCGGCATGAGCAGCGGCCACGTCCTCTACTACTTCGGCAGCAAGGAGGAGCTGCTGCTGCAGACCCTCGAATGGAGCGAGGAGCAGCTCGCCGCCGAGCGCCGGCGGGTGCTGGGCGGCCCCGCAGCCCCCCGGGAACGGCTCGACGCCGTGATCGACCTCTACCTTCCCGACGGGCGCCGCGACCCGCGCTGGACGCTCTGGTCCGAGATCTGGAACAGGACGACGGCCGCCGAGGACGTGCTGCGCCGCCAGCTGGATCTCGAACTGGTCTGGCACCGCGACCTGGTCGCCCTGCTCGCCGAGGGCATCTCGCGCGGCGACTTCCGGCCCCTGGACCCCGAGCGCTTCACCGTACGGCTGCGGGCGCTGCTGGACGGGTTCGGGGTGCCCCTGGTCATCGGGCTGCCGGGGACGGACCGCGGGCAGACCCTGGAGCACGTCAAGGAGTTCTTGGACGACGCCCTCACCCCGGCCCCCGCGGTCTGACGGAAGGTTCACGGCCGGGGCGGCGCGGCCGCCCGGGGTCCGGCCGGACGCGGCCGTTCCGGCCCGCAGCCGACCGGGTGCCCGCATCCTGAGACCGTGTCCCACGTCCGCGGGTCCTGTGGCAGACTGCCGATGTGTCCTCGTTCGCCATGATTATCGGCAGCAGGCGCGCCGGTCCTCAGTGATCGCCGAACCGCAGACCATCGCGGAAGCGACCACCGTGTCCCAGACCCGCGCGCAGACCTCTCGCACCCGCGAGGGGTTTTTTCGTTTCCCGGCCCACCCGCGCCGGAGGCGGCGCAGCGCGAGGGATGATGGGGGCAAGTGGAGCCCGGTCTTCCGGAACCACTCACCCGACAGGAGTTGGAACGAACCATGACGGCCGTACTGGACGACAGCTTCCACGTCTTCGACACCACGCTGCGCGACGGCGCGCAGCGCGAGGGCATCAACCTCACCGTCGCCGACAAGCTGACGATCGCCCGGCACCTGGACGACTTCGGGGTGGGCTTCATCGAGGGCGGCTGGCCCGGCGCCAACCCGCGTGACACCGAGTTCTTCGCCCGTGCCGCCGCGGAGCTGGACCTGCGGCACGCCCAGTTGGTGGCGTTCGGCGCCACGCGCCGCGCCGGCGGTAACGCCGCAGAGGACCCGCAGGTCAGGGCGCTGCTGGAGTCGGGAGCCCCGGTGATCACGCTGGTCGCCAAGTCCCATGACCGGCATGTCGAGCTGGCCCTGCGCACCACGCTCGAGGAGAACCTGGAGATGGTCCGGGACACCGTCTCCTACCTGCGTTCCCAGGGACGCCGGGTCTTCGTCGACTGCGAGCACTTCTTCGACGGCTACAAGGCAAACCCGGGGTACGCCAAGGAGGTCGTGCGCGCCGCCCACGAGGCCGGCGCGGACGTCGTCGTCCTGTGCGACACCAACGGCGGGATGCTCCCCGCCCAGATCACCGCCGTCGTCCGCACCGTGCTCGCCGACACCGGTGCCCGCCTGGGGATCCACGCCCAGGACGACACCGGCTGCGCCGTCGCCAACACCCTCGCCGCCGTCGACGCGGGCGCCACCCACGTCCAGTGCACCGCCAACGGCTACGGCGAGCGGGTCGGCAACGCCAACCTCTTCCCGGTCGTGGCGGCGCTGGAGCTCAAGTACGGCCGCAAGGTCCTGCCCGCCGGTTCGCTGGCCGAGATGACCCGCATCTCGCACGCCATCGCCGAGGTTGTCAACCTCACGCCCTCCACCCACCAGCCGTACGTGGGAATCTCGGCCTTCGCCCACAAGGCGGGGCTGCACGCCTCGGCGATCAAGGTCGACCCCGACCTCTACCAGCACATCGACCCGGAACTCGTCGGCAACACCATGCGCATGCTGGTCTCCGACATGGCCGGCCGTGCCTCGGTGGAGCTCAAGGGCAAGGAGCTCGGCATCGACCTCGGCGACGACCGCGAGCTGGTCGGCCGCGTCGTGGAGCGCGTCAAGGAGCGCGAACTCGCGGGCTACACCTACGAGGCCGCCGACGCCTCCTTCGAACTCCTGCTGCGCGAGGAGGTGGAGGGCAGGCCGCTGCACTACTTCCGGGTCGAGTCCTGGCGCGCCATCGTCGAGGACCGCCCCGACGGCACGCACGCCAACGAGGCGACGGTCAAGGTGTGGGCCGACGGCCAGCGCATCGTCGCCACCGCCGAGGGCAACGGCCCGGTCAACGCGCTGGACCGCGCGCTGCGCGTCGCGCTGGAGCGGACCTACCCGCAGCTGGCGAAGCTGGAGTTGGTGGACTACAAGGTACGCATCCTGGAGGGCAAGCACGGCACGGAGTCCATCACCCGGGTGCTGGTCTCCACCTCCGACGGCAGCTGCGAATGGTCCACCGTCGGCGTCGGCGAGAACGTCATCGCCGCCTCCTGGCAGGCACTGGAGGACGCCTACGCGTACGGCCTGCTGCGCGCCGGCGTGGAGCCGCGTGCGAACGACTGAGGGGCCCGACGCGGCGGACGCGGCGTGATCACCCGCGTCCGCCGCCCCGACAGGGCGTCGGTCACGCGGCACGGCTGCCGCGGCGAAACAATTGCCAGGGGCACCGGAATTCACGCCGGGTAATTCCGGGTGATTGATCCGTCCAAGACGAGCAAGCGTCCATGAGTGGACACCCGGCGCCCGGGTCGTTACGGTCGAATTGTCGGCGTCATCGACATGGGATGACTTGATCCGCAGGTCAGATGGCGTGCGCAGCCGGAATCGACCGGCTGTCGTGGTGCCCGGCGCACCGCATTGCAGATTTCGCTCTCCAGGCCCGCTCCGCATGTGTTCCGTGCGCCCCCGGCCGGGTCGAGCGCACCGTCCGCGCGTACCAGATTCCAGGGAAGAAGAAATTCATGCGCGCCAAGCGAAGCATCGCATTGCTGGCAAGCCCCCTCGTCGCGGCCGCGGCGCTGGCGTTCTCGTCGGCGGTCCCGGCAACGGCGTCCGCGGACACGTCGCACCACGCGACGGCGTCCGCGCAGCAGGCTCCCACCAAGGACGACCCGAAGTACCAGCAGGGTTACAACGCCGGGCTCCTCGACGGACGCTTCGACGGAAAGTCCTGCTCGTACTACGACTCCTACAGCCCGGAGACGACGAACGCGAAGTACAAGTCGGGCTACTCCAGCGGCTACAACGTCGGCTACAACGCCAAGTGCGACCACTAGCGCCCCGCGGGATCCGCGCGCGTGCGCCCCAACTGGCGCGCATACGCGCGTAGAACACCGGGCACACTCCTCCTGCCCCACCTGCTCCACCTGCACCGCCGCCCCACCGGAAGCACGGTCCCCAGCAGGAGGAATCCCCATGAAGTTCCGCTCCGTCCTGAGCGCGCTCGTCCTCGCGCTCGGGGTGCTGTTCGCCCCCGGCGTCGGTCTCGCCGCGTCCCACGACGCCTACGCCGTCACGAAACTGACGCACGCCCAGGCCACGACGATGTTCCGCAACGCCGGGATCACCTGGTCCTCGTCAGGCGGCTGCTCCAACCGCAACAACGCGACCTGCACGTCCTTCGACCAGCTCAACCTGGCCACCGCCCAGGGCGCGGTGACCCTGAAGGGCGCGACCGGCTGCGCCCTGAACATCACCGGCGGCACCGAGACCGGCCACGCGAGCGGCACCTACTCGCACTGGAACGGCTACAAGCTCGACTACGGCAAGAACAGCTGCGTCACCAACTACATCCACAGCGCCTTCACCTACATCGGCCTGCGCGGTGACGGCGCCCCCCAGTACCGCTCCGGCTCGGGCAACATCTACGCCGACGAGGGCAACCACTGGGACGTCCTGTACTACAACTGCGGCGGCTGCTGAGCCGTGCCGGGCGAGCCGCCCGCGGCACGGTCACGGCCGTGCCGCGGGCGGTCCCGCACCCTGACGACGCTCACGCCCAGGCCCGGACCTCCACCGGGTCGCCCACCGCGATCGCGCCGGGCCGGAGCACCGCAGCCTTCATCGCGAAGCTCACCTTGTTGCCGTACTCCGGCTCCCGCCGGTAGCCGGCCAGGGTGCGCACCGGCTCGGGCCCGGCGGTACGGCCGGTCGCCTGGTCGACCAGCGGTACGGAGCAGCGCATCGCGCGCACGGAGTAGCCGAGGCGGGCGGTGCCGACGTCCACGAGCCGCACCCGGTCCTCGGTGTGCGGCTCGCTCCAGCCGGCGACCACGATGTTGGGGCGGAAGCGGTCCACGGGCACGGGCGTGCCGCCGCGTTCGGCGATGCGCCGGTTGAGGTCGTCGAGCGAGGCCAGCGAGGCCACGGAAAGGGCGTGCGCGTCGGCGAAGTTGACCTTGCCCGGGTGCTCGCCCCAGCCGTCCCGGTCGAAGCCGGGACGGACCCGCACCAGGCGCGAGGGCGCACCCAGCGCCTCGGAGAACCAGCGCGCGGCCTCCTCGCCCTGGTCCACGGCCGGCCCCAGCGGCCGGTCGAACAGGACGACCTCGCGCGGCGGCCCCTCGTACGCCACTTCCAGCGTCAGTTCCCCGGCCCCGGGCGCCGACAGCGCAAGGTGCTTGCCGTCGTCGGTGACGTCCGCGCGCACGACCGCCATCCGCGGGAGCGTCCGCTGGCTGCGGAAGGATCCGTCGGCCGCGTCGACCACCATGAACGTACGGTCGTGGACCAGACCGGTCGCGGTGACGGCCGAGCCGGCCAGGGGCACGCCGGCGCAGCCCTTGACGGGGTAGCAGGTCAGCGAGTGCACGGTAGCGGCGGTCATGGGGCTGGTCCTTCCCGGGGTGGAGAAACCCATTCGATCACGCTCCCGTGCCCGGAGTACGGTCATCGCGTGAGCGACGACACGACACCGCGGATCCGACCCGCGCGGGCCGCGGACGCGGATGCCGTCACCGCGGTCTTCCTCGCCTCCCGGCAGGCCGCCATGCCCTGGCTGCCCCGACTGCACAACGACGAGGAGACCCGGTGGTGGGTCGCGAACATCGTCCTGGAGCAGTGCAGGGTCTGGCTCGCGGAGGAGGCCGGGACCGGGGCCGCGCTCGGCTTCGCGGCACTCGGGGGCGACTGGCTGGAGCACCTCTACCTGCGGCCCGACGTGCGCCGGCGCGGGATCGGCACGCGACTGCTCGACGAGGTCGTGCGCCACCACCCGGACGGCCCACTGTCGTTGCACGTCTTCCGGCGCAACACCGCGGCACGCGCGTTCTACGAACGGCACGGCTTCCTGGCCGTCCCCGGCAGCGAGAGCACCGCGAACGAGGAGGGCGAGCCGGACCTGACCTACCGTCTGCCGCCGGCGGCCGACCGGTGACCAACGGCACACGTACCGACCAGTAACGCGAGGACCCCGCGGATCATAGGGTGAGCGCCGTACGCTCCCCACCCTCGAACCCTGGGAGACCGCATGCGTTCCGCGAAGGACTTCTTCCGACCGCTGGCCGTGGGGGCCCCGGCCCCCGTACGGGAAGTGCCGTTCCGGCCGTCGCGGATGATCCACTTCTTCGATCCGAGCAACGAGAAGATGGCGGCGAAGGTACCCACCATCGCCCCCACGGTGGACGTCCTGCTGGGCAATCTGGAGGACGCCGTCTCGGCCGACCGCAAGGAGGCCGCCCGTGCGGGGCTGGTCGCCACGGCCAAGGCCCACGACCTCGGCGGCACCCAGCTGTGGACCCGGATCAACAGCCTCGACTCGCCGTGGGCGCTGGACGACCTGCTGACCCTGGTCACCGAGATCGGCCACAAGCTCGACGTCGTGATGGTGCCCAAGGTCGAGGGCGCCGAGGACATCCACTACGTCGACCGGCTGCTGGCCCAGTTGGAGGCCAAGGCGGGCATCGGGCGGCCGATCCTCGTCCACGCGATCCTGGAGACCGCGACGGGCGTCGCGAACGTCGAGGAGATCGCCGGGGCCAGCCCCCGGATGCAGGGCATCTCCCTCGGCCCCGCCGACCTCGCGGCGAGCCGCCGCATGAAGACCACCCGGGTCGGCGGGGGACACCCCGGGTACCTCGTGCGGGAGGACCCGAAGGATCCGGACATGGAGCTGCCGCGGCTGACCTTCCAGCAGGACCTGTGGCACTACACGATCGCGCGCATGGTCGACGCCTGCGCCGCGCACGGGATCCTCCCGTACTACGGGCCCTTCGGCGACATCAAGGACACCACCGCCTGCGAGGACCAGTTCCGCAACGCCTTCCTGCTCGGCTGCGTCGGCGCGTGGAGCCTGCACCCGGTGCAGATCGACATCGCCAGGCGGGTCTTCTCCCCGGCGCCCGCCGACGTGGCCTGGGCGCGCAGGGTCATCGACGCCATGGGCGACGGCACCGGCGCCGTGATGATCGACGGCAAGATGCAGGACGACGCCACGGTCAAGCAGTGCCGCGTCGTCGTCGAGCTCGCGGAGGCGCTGGCCGACCGCGACCCGGAGCTGGCGCAGGCGTACGAGGCCGCGTTCAAGGAGCAGGAGCAGAACCGATGACCGACGCGATCCTGCGGCCGCGCCGCTCCGTCCTCTACATGCCCGGCGCGAACGAGCGCGCCCTGGAGAAGGCGAAGACCCTTCCCACCGACGCGCTCATCCTCGACCTGGAGGACTCCGTCGCGCCGGACGCCAAGCCCGAGGCCCGCAAGCGGGTCGCCGCGGCCGCCGCCTCCGGCGAGTACGGGTACCGGGAGGTCACCATCCGGGTGAACTCGCCCGGTACGCCCTGGCACGAAGACGACCTGCGGGCCGCCGCCGAGGCGGGGCCGGACGCCGTGGTCGTCCCCAAGGTCGACTCGGCCGCGACGGTGCACGCCGTCGAGCGCGCCCTGGAGGCCGCGGGAGCCCCGGACCACACGGCCATCTGGGCGATGGTGGAGACCCCGCGCGCGATGCTGGACGCCCGTGCCGTCGCGGCGGCCTCCGAGCGGCTGCGCGTACTGGTCATGGGCACCAACGACCTCGCCAAGGAGCTGCACGCCGAGCACGTCCCGGGCCGGGCCCCGCTCCTCACCGGGCTCTCTCTCGCCCTTCTGGGTGCGCGCGAGGCCGGCAAGGTGATTTTGGACGGTGTCTACAACGACGTCACCGACGAGAGCGGCTTCGAGGCGGAGTGCGTCCAGGGCCGGCGGTTCGGCTTCGACGGGAAGACCCTGATCCACCCCCGGCAGGTGGAGGTCTGCAACAGGGTGTTCGCCCCCTCGTCGGAGGAGGCCGACAGGGCGCGGCGGATCATCGAGGCCTTCGAGGAGGCCGTGGCCGAGGGCCGGGGGGTGGTCACGGTGGACGGCCGGATGATCGAGAACCTCCATGTGGATGACGCCCGGCGTGTCCTTGCGCTGGCCGAGGCGGTGTCCGGAAGGTAGCGATCCCGTTGAGTCCGGGTGGACGACCGCTACAAAGAAAAGGCCCCGCACGTGTCGTGCGGGGCCTTTCTTGTGTTGGTTCTGTCCAGATGCTCCATGAAGCGGGTCCGGACACTGTACGAAGTCGACGCCGATTTTGACGGCCCTCCGCTCGTATGGTCGATGGCATGAGCGTTTTGGACGAGGTGCCGACCCAGCCCGCCGAGGCCGAAGAGGCCGCGCAGCCGGCGAATGACGCGCGCGGGCGCGTCGCGGAGCTGCACGCCATCCGCGAGCAGGTCCGGCTCGGCCCCAGCGAGAAGGCAACCCAGGCCCAGAAGGCCAAGGGCAAGCTGACCGCGCGTGAGCGCATCGAGCTGCTGCTCGACGAGGGCTCCTTCAACGAGGTGGAGCCGCTGCGCCGGCACCGCGCCAGCGGATTCGGCCTGGAGTCGAAGAAGCCCTACACCGACGGTGTCATCACCGGCTGGGGCACCGTCCACGGACGGACCGTCTTCGTGTACGCCCATGACTTCCGGATCTTCGGCGGCGCGCTGGGCGAGGCCCACGCCAGCAAGATCCACAAGATCATGGACATGGCCATCGCGGCCGGCGCCCCGCTGGTCTCGCTCAACGACGGTGCCGGCGCCCGCATCCAGGAGGGCGTCTCGGCGCTCGCCGGCTACGGCGGCATCTTCCAGCGCAACACCCGCGCCTCCGGTGTGATCCCGCAGATCTCCGTGATGCTCGGCCCCTGCGCCGGCGGCGCCGCGTACTCCCCGGCCCTGACCGACTTCGTGTTCATGGTCCGGGAGACCTCCCAGATGTTCATCACCGGCCCGGACGTCGTCCAGGCCGTCACCGGCGAGAAGATCTCCCAGAACGGGCTCGGTGGCGCCGACGTCCACTCCGAGGTCTCCGGTGTCTCGCACTTCGCGTACGACGACGAGCAGACCTGCCTGGAGGAGGTCCGCTACCTGCTGTCGATGCTGCCGCAGAACAACCGCGAGAACCCCCCGTCGGCGCCCGCCGCGGACCCGGCCGACCGGCGCTCCGACGTCCTGCTGGACATCGTCCCGGCCGACGGCAACCGCTCGTACGACATGCACCAGGTGATCGAGGAGCTCGTCGACGACGGCGAGTACCTGGAGATCCACGAGCGCTGGGCGACCAACATCATCGTGGCCCTGGCCCGCCTCGACGGCCAGGTCGTCGGCATCATCGCCAACCAGCCCGCCTCCCTCGCCGGCGTCCTCGACATCGAGGCCAGCGAGAAGGCCGCGCGCTTCGTGCAGATGTGCGACGCCTTCAACATCCCGCTCATCACCCTTCTGGACGTCCCCGGCTTCCTGCCGGGCGTCGACCAGGAGCACGGTGGCATCATCCGGCACGGCGCCAAGCTGCTGTACGCGTACTGCAACGCGACCGTGCCGCGGATCTCGCTGATCCTGCGGAAGGCGTACGGAGGTGCCTACATCGTCATGGACAGCCAGTCGATCGGCGCCGACCTGACCTACGCCTGGCCGACCAACGAGATCGCCGTCATGGGCGCCGAAGGCGCCGCCAACGTGATCTTCCGCCGGCAGATCGCCGAGGCCGACGACCCCGACGCCATGCGCGCCCGCATGGTGAAGGAGTACAAGTCCGAGCTGATGCACCCCTACTACGCCGCCGAGCGCGGCCTGGTGGACGACGTGATCGACCCCGCCGAGACGCGCGAGGTCCTCATCCGCTCGCTCGCGATGCTGCGCACCAAGCACGCCGACCTGCCGTCCCGCAAGCACGGCAACCCGCCCCAGTAAGGGAGAGACGAACCCCGTGAGCACCCCTGCCGACAGCACCTCCGCCGCGCTCGTGCGCGTGGAGCGCGGCCACGCCAGCGATGAGGAGCTGGCCGCCCTCACCGCGGTCCTGCTCGCCCGCGCCGCGGCCCAGGGCCAGGACGCGACCGAGTACGTCAAGCCCCGCTCCACGGCCGGCTGGCGCCGCCTGGAGCGGCAGTCCGGCTTCAGCGCGCCGCACAGCTGGCGCAGCTGACCCTCCGGCTCCGCACGGCGGCGCGGCACCCCTCACGGGTGCCGCGCCGCCGTCGTCGTCGTACGGGGGCGTCCTCACCACATGCCGCCCGCGATGTCGTCGAAGACGGCCTCCCACAGCCCGTCGCCCGTGCCGAACGGGACGGGATCGACGGCGGTCAGGGCGTCGCGGATCTCCTCGGCGATCCGGATGAGGTCGTCGATCTCGGGGAACACGCCGGGAGGGTCGTAGTCGGGGCGCCTGAGCTGCAGCAGGCTCATGCCGTGGACCATCGACGAGACGTCGGTGTGGACCCACTCGATCCTGCGCACCTCGTGGTTGACCACGTGCACCCTTCCGGTGCCGCCGTCGAGGGCCACCTCGGCGTGGAGGGCCCGGCCCAGGTGCAGCCACCGGTGGACGCCGGGGGAGAACCCCTCGTAGTCCGTCAGGTCCTGGACGAGGGACGCGGTCCGCAGCGGCGTCGGGCCGTCCGCGAGGTCCTTCCGGAGCTCGAAGAGCACACCGCCGGCCACCGGCAGCCCCACGTCCGCCAGGAAACCGCGTGTGGGCCCGTGCGTGAGCCCTGCCTCCTGCCCCGTGGCGCGGTGCCCCGTGGCGCGGACGCGCACGATCTGCTCCGGGGCGAAGACCTCAGCAAGGGAAGCGGCCGTCACGGGGGCGATCACCCCATGCCTCCGAGGGCGCCGAGGTGCGCCGGGTCGTCCGGTTCGAAGGATGCGGGCAACGGTCCTCCTGTCGTCAGGCCCGACGCGAAGGCCCCGCACATCTCGTGCGGGGCCTTTCGCGTCGTGCAGGGAGCGGGTACCGCTACCGCAGCCGCGCCATCAGGGCGTGCTCGACGAGCGTGATGAGCGCGCTCTTCGCCTCGGCGCGGTGCCGGGCGTCGGTGATGATGATCGGCGCCTCGGGACCGATCTGGAGGGCCTCGCGGACCTCCTCCGGGGCGTACGGCTGGTGCCCGTCGAAGCCGTTGAGGGCGATGACGAACGGCAGGCCGCTGTTCTCGAAGTAGTCGACGGCCGGGAAGCAGTCGGCCAGCCGGCGGGTGTCCACCAGGACGACCGCGCCGATGGCGCCGCGCACCAGGTCGTCCCACATGAACCAGAAGCGGTCCTGGCCCGGCGTACCGAACAGGTAGAGGATCAGGTCCTCGTCGAGGGTGATACGGCCGAAGTCCATCGCCACCGTCGTGGTGGTCTTGTCCGGCGCGTGCGTCAGATCGTCGATCCCCGCGGAGGCGGAGGTCATCACGGCTTCGGTACGCAGCGGGTTGATCTCCGATACGGCACCGACGAACGTGGTCTTGCCCACGCCGAAGCCGCCCGCCACCACGATCTTCGCCGAGGTGGTTGAGCGAGCTGGACCGCTAGAGCTTGCGAAGTCCACTGAGCACCCTTTCGAGCAGTGTCACGTCTGGCTGTCCGCCCGAGGCATCGTCGCCACCGGGCTGGTGAATGGCGACGAGCCCGGCCTCCGCCAGGTCGGCGACGAGGATTCGGGCGACGCCGAGGGGGATGGAGAGGAGCGCGGAGATCTCCGCGACCGACTTGATCTCCCGGCAGAGGATGCAGATCCGCTGGTGCTCCGGCAACTGGCCCCGCAGCTGCGCCGGGTCGGCGGTCGTGCTGACCAGAGCCTCGATGGCGAGCTGGTAGCGCGGCCGGGTGCGGCCACCGGTCATGGCGTAGGGGCGTACCAGACCGGACGGCGTCCTGGCCCGCCCGGTCTGCGCTGTCCGAGGCGGTGGCGCCTGCGGGGGTTCGTACGGCTGGATCCTCGGCTGCCGGTGCGGCGGCATGGGGCCGGGACCGGGGTTTTCCCCGCCGTGGGAGGGGGGTGGGTCCTGGCTTGGTGCCGAGGGGAAGTTGAACCGCTTGAGGGGCGGCTGCTGTTGGTGATTGCCGTACTGATCTCCGCCTGGGGGCGTTGCCACGGTTCCTCCTCCAGCTGGGTAGCGCGTCTGAAAACCCTACGGGTCCCCAGACGCGCCCGCATGCCTGTCAGTCAGTTGAGCAGGCTGCCCTGCAATTCCGCACGCAGATCGGGGGTGAGCACATTGCCCGCCCGGTCGACCAGCAGGGCCATCTCGTAGCCCACGAGGCCGATGTCGCACTCCGGGTGCGCCAGCACGGCCAGCGAGGAACCGTCCGAGACGGACATGATGAAGAGGAAGCCGCGCTCCATCTCCACGACGGTCTGGTTCACGTGGCCGCCCTCGAAGATGCGCGAGGCACCCGCGGTCAGCGAGGTCAGACCGGAGGCCACCGCGGCCAGCTGGTCCGCGCGGTCCCGCGGGAATCCTTCGGACATCGCCAGCAGCAGGCCGTCGGCAGAGACCACAACCGTATGGGAGACCCCTGGGGTCTGGTCCACGAAACTGGTGATCAACCAGTTCAGGTTCTGTGCCGCCTGACTCATCGGACTCAACTAACGCTCCTGGTGCTTGGGGCCGAAGCCCTGGCCGTTCGTGTCAGTTCCCGCAGTGCGTCCCTGCTGGACACCGCGCCGGAGATTGCTCAGCCGGCCGCGGACGTCCTCGGGTGCACGGGAGACCATCGGTCCACCCTGCGGAGTCTGCTGGGCGGTGCCCGGGACCAGGTTGGCCTTGGGGACCCGCCGGGGCAGGCCGGAGGGGGTGACCCCGCCCGCCTTGGGCTTACGGGCCTGTTCGGCCCGCTGCCAGTTCTCGTCGTTCGTGGAGCGCCAGTCGGAGGGCGACTCTCCGTCCGGCGCCGGTGCGGAGGGCGCCGGCTGCGCGGGGAAGGCGTCCGCCGACTGGGGTTCCGGCTGTGCCGGGGCCGCCGGGCCGGACTGCTGCCATCCGCGGTCGCGGCGCGGCAGGCCCGCGTCGGTCACCGAGGACTGCAGCGGGCCGGTGGTCGGGCCCGATTGGCCGAAGCCTACGCGCTCCGGCGCCCCGAAGGGGGCGGCTGTGGCGGAATCGGTCGCGGCCTCAGCGGGGAAGCCCTGCTGCGGGGCCGCCTGCGGCAGTTCGCCGCCGGGCGCCGGCGTCCACTGCTCCTGCGCGTAGCCGTTCTGCTGCTGCCAGCCGTCCTGGGCGTAGCCGTTCTGCGGAGCGGCGTACCCCTGCTCCGCGTAGGCGCCCTCGGTGTACGCCGGCTCCTGGAACCCGGTCTGCGCGTCGTAGCCGTGCTGCTCCGGGAACGGCTGGGCCTGCGGCTCCTGGTAGCCCTGCTCGGCGTAGCCGTTGGCCGGGAAGCCGTTGTCCTGGAAGGGGGTCTCCTGGAAGGCGGCCTCGGCGCCGGCCTCCTGGTAGCCGTCCTGGAAGGAGCGCTGCTCCTGCGCCTCCCCCTCGAAGGGCGGGCGCTCCCCGGTGCGGTCGCCGGCCGCGGCCTCGAGCTGGGCGCGGCGCTGGTCGCGCATGAGCGAGCGGCCGACCGGGTCGAGCGAGCGCGCGTCGTTCGGGACCTCGACGCGCTCGTAGCGCGAGTCGTCGAAGCCGAGTTCGGCGGCGGTCGGCCCGTAGGCGTCGAACTGCGGGGTCTCGAGCTCCGGCACGATCCGGGAGACGGTGAAGTCGTCGTCCAGCGGCGTCTCCTCGCCGCCGCCACCGTGGGTGATCGGCTCGGGGAGCATGACCAGCGAGGTGGTGCCCGCCTGCTCGCCGGAGGGGCGGAGCTGGACGCGGATGCCGTGCCGGTCGGCCAGGCGGCCGACCACGAACAGGCCCATGCGCTTGGAGATCGAGGCGTCGACGATCGGCGGGTCGGCCAGCTTGTGGTTGATGTCCGCGAAGTCCTCGGCCGTGAGGCCGATGCCCTTGTCGTGGATCTCGACCATGACGCGGCCGTCGGGTAGCCGGGTCGCGGTGACGCGCACCTTGGTCTGCGGCGAGGAGAACGTGGTGGCGTTCTCCAGCAACTCGGCCAGCAGGTGCACGAGGTCGGTCACGGCGGTGCCGTGGATCTCGGTCTCCGGGATGCCGACCAGCTCGATACGGGCGTACGCCTCCACCTCGGAGGCCGCGGCGCGGAGCACGTCGACCAGCGGGACGGGCTGGTTCCAGCGGCGGCCGGGCTCCTCGCCGGCGAGGACCAGGAGGTTCTCGCCGTTGCGGCGCATACGGGTCGCCAGGTGGTCCAGCTTGAAGAGGTTCTCCAGCTGGTCCGGCTCCGCCTCGTTGTTCTCCAGGTCCGTGATCAGCGTCAGCTGGCGCTGGATGAGGCCCTGGTTGCGGCGGGAGAGGTTGGTGAAGATCGCGTTGACGTTGCCGCGGAGCAGGGCCTGCTCGGCGGCGAGCCGTACCGCCTCGCGGTGGATCTGGTCGAAGGCGCGGGCGACCTCGCCGATCTCGTCGTTCGAGGTGATCGGGATCGCCTGGACGCGGGTGTCGACCTTGCCCGGGTCGGTGCGGGAGAGCTGGTCGACCAGGCCGGGCAGGCGCTGCTCGGCGACCTCGAAGGCCGAGGTGCGCAGGCGGCGCATGCTGTTGCTCATGGAGCGGGCGACCATCGCGGCCACGATGAAGGCGATGATCAGCGCGATCAGCACGACGGCGGAGTTGACGATGGCGTCGATGCGGGCGCTGTCGGCGATGTCGCTCGAGTCGTTGTACGCCTGGTTGGCCAGGTGCTGCTCGACGTTCTTGTAGGCGTCGAAGGCGAGGGTGGTCGCGCCGAACCAGCTCTCCGCGGTCACGCCCTGGCTCTTGAGCTGCTCAGGGTCCTGACCGGAGGCGATCAGCTTGATCATGTTCTCCAGGCTTGGCGGCGCCTTGAAGGGCTGACCGGCCTGCTTGGCCGCCTCGGCGGCCTGGGCGACCTGCTCCTTGCCCTTCTGCAGGGCCGCGGCCTGCTCGCTCTGCAGCCGCTGGTAGTCCGCATCGGTGCCACCGCCCCGGTACTCCTCGAGGGCGACCTGCTGCAGGTAGGCGTACGAGGTGAAGGCGGTGAGCTGGAGCCGCAGCTCACCGTCGGCGAGCTTGCTGCGGTCCTCGACGAGGAGGTGGGTGCCTATGGAGCGGGTCAGCGACTCGGCGGCCTTCGACAGTTCGAGCGCGTAGAGGGTGCGGCCGTAGGAGGCGACGCTGTTGGTGCCGAAACCAAGCTCGTTCGCCAGCTCCATCAGCGGGTGCTGGACCTCGACGTACTTCTCCTCGGTCTGCACGCCAGGGAGCTGCCGGGTGAAGGCCGTGTCGCGCAGCTTCGCCAGGACCTTCTCGCCCTCGCGGATGTTCGCCACGCGGCGCTGCAGCCGGTCGTTCACGGGCAGCTCGGTGACGGCCGCGTCGAACTTCGCGGCGGCCTGGTCGGTGGCCGCGCGGGTCGCGACGACGGTCTTGTTGTCGGCGTCGCCGGCCAGCAGCGGAACCACGCTGAGGTCGCGTTCGTTCAGGATGGCGTTGGCGTAGTCCACGGCGGCACGCACGGCGTTGGCGGTCCGCACCGCGTCGTCCGCGTCCTGCCAGGTCTTCACCGAGCTCTGCACCCGGAAGCCGCCGAAGACCAGGGCGACCAGCACCGGGATGAGGAGGATGACGTTCAGACGGGTGGCCACCCGCCAGTTGCGCATGGCGAAGCGGCTTCCCGCGCTCGCCGCCGGCTCGGGGGCAGGTGCGGCCTCGGGGGCGGTGTCCTGTGCCGTGCCGTATCGCGCAGGCGGGGTGAAATTGCCACGCGGGTGGTCCGCGGGACCCGGCTCTGCTCGCCTCGTGTTCCTCACTCGACCAACAACCTCTCGGCGACGGCGCGGGCGGCGCCGTTCCTACTCTCGGGTTTCGATGAATTCCAGCACGTCATGGGGGTGCTCCACAAACCTCCGGCCAAGACCGCGAAGCCATGATCACGCGCCGGTCAAAGGGGGCATAAGCGTAAAGCGGTGGCAATTCGCTGGGGGGATGTATGCGCAGTGAAGCCGACTGGGCGCGGGCGGTGTTCGGGTTGTTCCGATTCGCGGTCGAAACGTTATGAACAGAAGGACCGGCCATGTCAAAAGACACAGCCGGTCCTTTCGTGAAGTGGCAAGCTGGAAGGCTTACTTGAGACGAGCGAGCAACGCGTGTTCGACGAGCGTGATGAGCGCGCTCTTCGCCTCGGCGCGGTGCCGGGCGTCCGTGATGATGATGGGGGCGTCCGGGCCGATCTGCAGTGCTTCCCGGACTTCGTCCGGCGTGTACGGCTGGTGCCCGTCGAAGCCGTTGAGGGCGATGACGAACGGCAGGCCGCTGTTCTCGAAGTAGTCGACGGCCGGGAAGCAGTCGGCCAGCCGGCGGGTGTCGACCAGGACGACCGCGCCGATGGCACCGCGGACCAGGTCGTCCCACATGAACCAGAAGCGGTCCTGGCCCGGCGTACCGAAGAGGTACAGGATCAGGTCGTCGTCGAGCGTGATACGACCGAAGTCCATGGCCACGGTCGTCGTCGTCTTGTCGGCCACGTGCGTCAGATCGTCCACGCCCGCGGACGCCGAGGTCATCACGGCCTCCGTGCGGAGCGGGTTGATCTCCGAGACCGCTCCGACGAACGTGGTCTTGCCCACGCCGAAGCCACCCGCCACCACGATCTTCGCCGAGGTGGTGGACCGGGCCGCGGGCGGCGCACCGTACGCCGCCTGCTGCCCCGGCCTAGAGCTTGCGAAGTCCACTGAGCACCCTTTCGAGCAGTGTCACATCAGGCTGTCCGCCGGCCTCGCCGCTGCTCGGCTGGTGGATGGCGACCATACCGGCCTCAGCCAGGTCGGCCACCAGAATCCGGGCCACCCCCAGCGGGATCCCCAGCAGTGCGGAGATCTCGGCGACCGACTTGATCTCCATGCACAGGTGGCAGATGCGCTGGTGTTCGGGGAGTAGCCCCTGGAAGGCACTCGCGTCCGCGCTGGTGCTGACCAGCGCCTCGATGGCGAGCTGGTAGCGGGGCCGGGTGCGACCACCGGTCATGGCGTACGGCCGCACCAGCGGCTGGTCGCCTTCATCCCCGTACGGCGCATGGTGGGGCGCGCCGTACGGGCCGGGCGAGGCGGGCGGCGGGGTCATGGATGGTCCTCCGGGTAAGAACGGACGCGTGTCGCGAGTAGTCATGGGGCGTGCATTCGGCCGGGCTCCGCAGAGCTCAGCCCATCAGGCTGCCTTGGAGTTCTGCGCGCAGGTCGGGGGTGAGAACGGCGCCCGCTCGGTCGACGAGCAGGGCCATCTCGTAGCCCACGAGGCCGATGTCGCACTCGGGGTGCGCCAGTACGGCGAGTGAGGATCCGTCCGAGACCGACATCAGGAGGAGGAAGCCGCGCTCCATCTCCACGACGGTCTGGTTGACGCTGCCGCCCTCGAAGATGCGGGACGCGCCCGCGGTCAGCGAGGTGAGGCCGGAGGCCACCGCGGCCAGCTGGTCGGCGCGGTCACGGGGGAAGCCCTCGGACATGGCCAGCAGCAGGCCGTCGGCGGATACGACCACGGTGTGGGACACCCCGGGGGTGTTGTCCACGAAGTTGGTGATCAACCAGTTCAGATTCTGTGCCGCCTGGCTCATCTGACTCAACTAACGCTCCTGCTGGTGAGTGGTGCCAAAGCCGCGGCCGTCGGTCGTTCCCGTACCGGCCTGGCGGCCCTGCTGGATACCGCGACGGAGGTTGGTCAGGCGTCCGCGCACGTCGTCGGGCGCCCGCGAGATCTGCGGACCGCCCTGTGGGGCTTGCTGGGGAGCACCGGCTCCCGGGACGAGGTTGGCCTTAGGGACCCGCCGCGGCAGACCGGACGGGGTGACCCCGCCGGCGGACGGCTGGCGCACCTGGCCGGCGCGCTCCCACACCTCGTCGTTCGGCGAGGACCGCCACGCCGCCGAATCGCGCCGCGGGGGCTGCGTGGGCTGTGCTGGGTGCGCGGGCGGTGCCGGGTACTCGGCGCGGGCCCGCTGCGGCTGCTGCTGGTGCTGCTGCGGAGCGGGCTGCTGCGGGCGCTGCGGCGGCAGGGTGGGCGTGCCGGCGCTCTGGCCGTGTCCGTTCTGCTGCGCCGCGACCGGGCCACTCTCGACGTGCACCTGCTGCATGCGCTCCGCACGACCGGTGCGGAACCAGTCCGACTCGAGGGAGTCGAAGATCGGGCTGGACTCGTCCGCGCGGCTCGGGGCCGGGGGCAGCGCCATCGGCTCGTTGACGGCCGGCAGCGGCTGCCGGTCGGCCTGCGGGGCCGCGGGACGCTGCTGGCGCCCGCCACCGGGGCCCTGGGCGTAGCTCGCGGAGTGCCGTGGGCCCTGCGGGGCCGCCGGAGCGGGCGACAGGGTCTCCGGCGCCTGCGGGTACTGAGGTGCCTGCGGGTACTGAGGAGCCTGCGGCGCCGCGGGGCGCTGGAAGACGTCGCTGCGGGTGAACTGGCCCTGCTGCTGCGGGGCCTGGCCGCCGTGCTGCGGCATCTGAGGGGCCTGCGGAGCTTGCGGCATCTGCGGGGCCTGCGGCATCTGCGGGGCCTGCGGCATGTGCGGGGCCTGCGGGCCGCCGTACGCCTGCGGCGCGTGCGGCATCGCATTGAAGTCCGGGCGCTCGAACTGCGCCGTGGACTCCAGGTCCTCGTGACCGCGCGGCATGTCGGCCTCGGGTCCGTGGGCCGCGCCCATCGGCTGCGGGGCCGCCGGACGCTGCGGGGGAGCCGCGGGCCGCTGCTGGGCCTGCTGCTGTTGCTGGGCCTGCGGCTGCTGCTGCGGACGGCCCTGGCCGCCGGGGACCTGCTCGTTCGCCCAGCTCGGGCCCGAGCGCTGCGGGCCGGGCCCCGTCGGGGCGCCGGGGCCGGCCGGACGGCCGCCCTGCGGGCCCATACCGGGACCGGAGTTGAGGGCCGGACGCGACGCGGAACCGGACACCTGGCCGCGGTGGCCGCCGCGGTGCATGCCCGCCAGGCCCGTACCGCCGCCGCCCATGGCCGGGGCGGGTGCGCCCGGAGCGCCGGCGGGGGCACCGCCCGGCTGCTGGCCGCGGTTGCCCGCGCCGGGCTGCGGCTTCGCACCGCCCTGGGTGACGTCCACCGGCAGCATGACGAGCGCGGTGGTGCCGCCCGAGTCGGACGGACGCAGCTGGATCCGGATGCCGTGTCGCAGGGACAGGCGGCCGACCACGAACAGACCCATGCGGCGGGAGACGGAGACGTCCACCGTCGGCGGGTTCGCGAGACGCTCGTTGATGTCGGCGAGGTCCTCCGGGGAGAGGCCGATGCCGGTGTCGTGGATCTCGATCAGCACGCGGCCGTCGGGCAGCGCGTGACCGGTGACCCGCACCTTGGTCTGCGGGGAGGAGAACGAGGTCGCGTTCTCCAGCAGCTCTGCGAGCAGGTGGACGAGGTCGTTGACGACGCGGCCGGTGACTTCCACCGCCGGCACCGAGGTGAGCTCGATGCGCTCGTACTGCTCCACCTCGGAGGCCGCGGCACGGAGGACGTCGACCAGCGGAACGGGGCGGGTCCAGCGACGGCCGGGCTCCTCGCCCGCGAGGACGAGGAGGTTTTCGCCGTTCCGGCGCATACGGGTCGCGAGGTGGTCGAGCTTGAAGAGGCTGGACAGCTGGTCCGGGTCGGCCTCGCGGGACTCCAGTTCGGAGATCAGGCTCAGCTGACGCTGGATCAGGCCCTGGCTGCGGCGCGAGAGGTTGGTGAACATCGCGTTGACGTTCCCTCGCAGCAGCGCCTGCTCGGCGGCGAGACGGACCGCCTCGCGGTGGACCTCGTCGAACGCGCGGGCCACCTGCCCGATTTCGTCGCGGGTGTGGATGCCGATCGACTCGACCGAGGTGTCGACGTCCTGCGGGTCGGACTCGGAGAGCTGCTTGACCAGCTCGGGCAGTCGCTTCTGGGCGACTTCCTGGGCGGTGTCCTGCAGCCGGCGCAGCGAGCGGACCATGGACCGGGCGACGACGAAGGCGCCGACGACCGAGATGCCGAGGACGAGGAGGATCAGGGCACCGCTGAGGATCGCCTCTTGCTGGGCCTCGTCCCGCAGCGTCAGGGCCTTCTGCTGCATCTGCTGCAGCAGGGTCTGCTCGATCTGGCCCATGACCTGGAGCTTGGTCTTGGCGTCGTCGTCCCAGTCCAGGTACGAGGTGCCCTTGAAGTTCTGGATGCTGGACTCGGAGGCCGTGATGCGTTCGACCTGGTCGTCGACCTTGGTGACGATGTCGTTGCCGCCGTTGAGGCCCTTGAGCAGGTCAGCGGCGTTCGCCCGGCCGTAGATCTGGCTGAACTGCTTCAGCTCCGTGTTCTCGGACCGGTGGACGCCCGAGAGGTAACGGAAGTCGGCGGAGCTGAGCTTGCGGTCGTCGGCGAGCGCGGCACTGACCACGGCGCGCTGGATGGAGTCGTACTCCTTGGCGGCCGAGAAGGCCGCCAGCGCGCGGGTGCTCGCGATCATGTCCGAGTTACCGGTCGCCTCGGCCAGTTCCTGGGAGAGGTCGATCAGCGACTGGATGATGTCGTTGTAGTCGCTGACGGTCTGCGAGATGTAGCCGTGATCCTCGTACGCACGCTCGCGGATGGAGTTCAGCTCTTGGAGGTTGCGGCCGATCACGGACAGCGAGGCGTTGACGCCCGTGAGGTCCGGCGAGACCTCGTTGGCGGCGGCGATGTAGGCCGTACGCGCCAGCTTGGTCTTCGCCTGGGATGCCTTGATGTTGTCGTCGTCAAGGTCCCTGGGCGTGCTGGACAGCGGCCCGGCCGAGGCGTCCCGCTCCTCCTGGAGCGCGGCGGCGAGCTTGGTCGCCTGCTCCGTGAGGTCGGTCAGCGAGGTCATGGCCTCCAGTTGCTGCACGTTCTCCAGCGAGCTCTGGATGCGAAGCGCACCCAGCGTGGTCGCGGCGACCACCGGCAGCGCGAGCAGCGACACCAGTCGAGTGCTGATGCGCCAGTTGCGCATGGCCATTCGAGAGCCGTGCTTCGGGCCGGTGCGCACACCGATTCCCGGCGTGACGTCGCTCTGCGCGCCCGCGGTTCCGGCGTCTGCGGTTTCATCCCGGCGGGCGGGACCGTGTTCGGCCCCACCGCGCTGCTCCGGGTCGCCCGCAGCGCCGCCATCCCTCTTGAAACGTCCCTGCACTAGCGTCGCAACCTCTGGACCAGGCGTCCCCCGCACGGGCGGCAGGACGGTGTCGAGTCTTCGGAGTACCGCCCCCCGGCGGATACCCATTGGCCGCCGCCGCTCGGCGATCGCACGCTCCCCCCTGCGCGCCGGCATCTGTTGATACGGCGGTCCGGGGAATTCCAGCACAGTGCCGGACGTGCAACAAGGGCCGACAGGTTTCGAGTGGAATACGTGACTCAGCGCGTCCGGTGGATCACGCGGTGTCGGTGTCCTTTCGGATTTCTTCCGGCAATACGGGCTTTCTCCAGGGGGGTTGGGGTTGCCCGTCCGGCGCCCGGCTGCTGCCAACCGGGGGTGAAGAGTCCGGATAGGCCGGGATGTCGGATTGAGGGGCATCGGCCGGGCGACCGATTCGCCCCGCTTGTCCCTGCCTTCGTGAGCAAAATCACAGGCCGTCAGTTGTATTGGGCATCCGGATCGGGGAACAGGCGCCGATAGATTGACGTTTGACACAGCCGTGTATTACGTCAACCGCGCCTTGCGGGGCGCCCGGTACAACACGAGGTTCTGACCGGCCCATGAAGACGACCATGATCATGCGACCCATAGCCAACCCGCGCCGCACCACCCTCGCGCACCTGACGGACGCCGAGGACACGCGGACCGCAGAGGTCGCGCCGGCCGTCGAGGGAGCGGAGGCCGTCGTGCTGCCCCGCCAGACCGCCAACCCCCGCCGCACCGTCCTGACGGAGCTGCCGACCGCCTGAGGCGCGGCTCGGCGGGCGGGGCCGGGAGCCACCCCCGGGATAACCTGGAGCGTCAGTCTCCGGCCAGTGAGGTGAGCTGCTTCCCGTGCGCATCGCCAGGTTCTCCATCGACGGCAATGTCGCCTTCGGCGTCGTCGAAGGCGACGAGTCCGTCCCGGACGGACTCGTCCTCGACATCATCAAGGGCATCCCGTTCGCCGAGTACGAGCGCTCCGGCACCAAGGTGCCGCTGAGCAAGGTCCGGCTGTTGCCGCCGGTGCTCCCCAGCAAGGTCGTCGCGATCGGCCGGAACTACGCCGAGCACGCCGCCGAGCTGGGCAACGAGGTGCCGGAGGTCCCGGTCGCCTTCTTCAAGCCGTCCACCTCGGTGATCGGCCCCGGCGACCCCATCGTGTACCCCTCCTTCTCACAGGAGGTGCACCACGAGGCCGAGCTCGCCGTCGTCATCGGCCGGATGTGCCGCGAGGTCCCGCGCGAGCGCGTCGCCGAGGTCGTCCTCGGCTACACCTGCGCCAACGACGTCACCGCGCGGGACGCCCAGAAGGCCGAGAAGCAGTGGGCGCGCGCCAAGGGCTTCGACTCCTCGTGCCCCATCGGCCCCTGGATCGAGACCGGCCTCGACCTCGCCGCCGCGAACGACCTCGCCGTCACCGCGACCGTCAACGGCGAACTGCGCCAGTCCGGCCGCACGAGCCAGATGATCCGCTCCATCGAGGACCTGATCGTCCACATCTCCGAGGCCATGACGCTGCTCCCGGGCGACGTCGTCCTCACCGGCACTCCGGCGGGCGTCGGCCCGCTCCACGTCGGCGACGAGGTCGCCGTCTCCATCGAAGGCATCGGCACTCTCACCAACAAGGTGATCAAGCGTGACTAGCGCAGCTCCCGTACGCGTACGTTTCTGCCCCTCGCCGACCGGCAACCCCCACGTGGGCCTGGTCCGCACCGCCCTGTTCAACTGGGCGTTCGCCCGGCACCACCAGGGCGCCCTGGTCTTCCGCATCGAGGACACCGACGCCGCCCGCGACTCCGAGGAGTCGTACGAGCAGCTGCTGCAGGCCATGCGCTGGCTCGGCTTCGACTGGGACGAGGGCCCCGAGGTCGGCGGCCCGCACGCGCCCTACCGGCAGTCGCAGCGCATGGACGTCTACAAGGACGTCGCCGCGAGGCTGCTGGAGTCCGGCCACGCGTACAAGTGCTACTGCACCACCGAGGAGCTCGACGAGCGCCGCGAGGCCGCCCGCGCCGCCGGCCGCCCCTCGGGTTACGACGGCCACTGCCGCGACCTCACCGCCGAGCAGGTCGACGCGTACGAGCGCGAGGGCCGCGAGCCCATCGTCCGCTTCCGCATGCCCGACGAGACGATCACCTTCACCGACCTGGTCCGCGGCGAGCTGACCTTCACGCCGGACAACGTCCCCGACTACGGCATCGTCCGGGCCAACGGCGCTCCGCTGTACACGCTGGTCAACCCGGTCGACGACGCGCTGATGGAGATCACGCACGTGCTGCGCGGCGAGGACCTGCTGTCCTCCACCCCGCGCCAGATCGCGCTCTACCGCGCGCTCGCCGAGATCGGCGTCGGCAACGGCACCACCCCCCACTTCGGCCACCTGCCGTACGTCATGGGAGAGGGCAACAAGAAGCTCTCCAAGCGCGACCCGCAGTCCTCCCTCAACCTCTACCGGGAGCGCGGCTTCCTCCCCGAGGGCCTGCTGAACTACCTGTCGCTGCTCGGCTGGTCGCTCTCCGCCGACCGCGACGTCTTCAGCGTCGAGGAGATGGTGGCCGCCTTCGACATCGACGCGGTCAACGCCAACCCGGCGCGCTTCGACCTGAAGAAGGCCGAGTCGATCAACGCCGACCACATCCGCATGCTGGACGTGAAGGCGTTCGTCGAGGCCTGCGGCCCGTGGCTGAAGGCCCCGTTCGCCCCCTGGGCGCCCGAGGCGTTCGACCAGGCCGCCTTCGAGGCGATCGCGCCGCACGCGCAGACCCGTCTGACCGTGCTCTCCGACATCACCGACAACGTCGACTTCCTCTTCCTCGACACGCCGGTGGAGGACGAGGCGTCCTGGCAGAAGGCGATGAAGGACCCGGCCGCCGCCTCGGCGCTGCTCGCCACCGCCCGGGAGAACCTGGCGGCCGCCGACTGGAACGCCGAGGCGCTGAAGGACGCCGTGCTCGCCGCCGGCGAGACCCACGGCCTCAAGCTCGGCAAGGCCCAGGCGCCGGTCCGGGTCGCCGTCACCGGCCGCACCGTCGGCCTGCCGCTCTTCGAGTCCCTCGAAGTGCTCGGCCGTGAGCGCACCCTGGCCCGCGTCGACGCCACCCTGGCGAAACTGGCCGGCTGACCGCGGTACGCCGATCCGCCCCGGGCACTCCGCCAGGAGCCCGGGGCGGCACGCTTCCCGGACGACGTCATGCGCCGCAGGACCCGGCCCCCGATCCCCCCGCTGCCCCAGCGCCGCGGGGTGGATCCCGTACGCGTGCGGCTGCCCGGCACCGGGACCTGGGCGACGGTCCGCGACCACCTGGTGGACCGCCTCGGCGCGGCGGTGCCCCCGGAGCGGGTGGACGCCATGTTCGCGGCGGGGGAGGTGCATGGGAGCGACGGCCCGCTCGCGCCTGACGCCGCCTTCCGCCCGGGCGGCCACGTCTGGTTCCACCGGGAGCTGCCGGAGGAGGTCCCGGTGCCCTTCGGCATCGAGGTGCTCCACCGGGACGAACGGCTGCTCGTCGTCGACAAGCCGCACTTCCTCGCCACCATGCCGCGCGGCGGCCACGTCGTGGAGACCGCGCTGAGCCGGCTGCGCCACGACCTCGCGCTGCCCGAGCTCAGCCCGGCCCACCGGCTCGACCGGCTGACCGCGGGCGTGGTGATGTTCGTGATCCGCCCCGAGCTGCGCGGCGCCTACCAGACGATCTTCCGCGACCGCCTGGTGCGCAAGGAGTACGAGGCCGTGGCCCGGCACGACCCCGCCCTGGCGCTGCCGCGCACGGTGGAGAGCCGGATCGTCAAGGAGCGCGGCGAGATGGCGGCGCGCGAGGTCCCCGGCGAGCCCAACGCCCGCAGCCACGTCGACCTGCTGGAGCACCGCGACGGGCTGGCCCGCTACCGGCTCCGCCCCGAGACCGGCCGCACCCACCAGTTGCGGGTGCACATGAACAGCCTGGGGGTGCCCATCCTCGGCGACCCCGTCTATCCGCACGTCCTGCCGCCGGCCGCGCCCGGCGACTTCACCCGCCCCCTGCGGCTGCTGGCCCGGGTGCTGGAGTTCGACGACCCCGTGACGGGCGACCGGCACCGTTTCGAGAGCCGCCGGACGCTGTTCACCCGCAGGCCGCCGGGCCCCGGCGCCCCGGACGGAGCACCGGGCTAGAGTCGGCATATGCCGATCCGCGCCGTGCTCTGGGACATCGACGACACGATCTTCGACTACTCGGGCGCCGAGCGGACCGGCGCGCTGCGTCATCTCGAGGCCGAGGGTCTGCTCGGTGCGTTCGGCGGCGAGGAGCGGGCGCTGGGTACCTGGCGCGAGGCGATGGAGACGCACTACGCGCGCTTCCTCACCGGGGAGCTGGACTTCACCGAGCACCGCAGGGAGCGTGCCCGGGCCTTCCTGGGGCCCTCGGTGAGCGACTCCGCGGCCGATGCCTGGTTCGCGGCCTACTACGTGCACTTCGAGGCCGCCTGGTCGGTCTTCCCCGACGTGGTGCCGGCGCTGGACGCCCTCACCCCCGGCTACCGGCACGGCCTGCTGTCCAACTCCAGCGCCGCCCACCAGGAGCGCAAGCTCACCCGGCTGGGGCTCCGCGACCGCTTCGAGTGCCTGGTGTGCTCGCTGGAACTGGGACACGCCAAGCCCGCCCCGGAGGCTTTCCTGGGAGCGTGCGAGGTCCTGGGGCTGCCGCCGGAGGAGGTCGCCTACGTCGGTGACAAGGCCGACACCGACGCGCGCGGCGCCGACGCGGCGGGCCTGTACGGGGTGTGGCTGGACCGTACGGGTTCCGTCACCGCGCCGGACCTGCGGCGGATCACCGGGCTCGCGGAGCTGCCCGCACTTCTGGCGGCGGATACTCGTTTTGGAGCCCCGTCACCGATCGGGTAATGTTCTTCCTGCGCCGCCCGGGCGGGCCGAAATGGCCGGTACGGGGAGCGCGGCCAAACAAAACCCCCCGCGGGGGGTTGAGTTTTGGTGGGGTATGGTGTAATTGGCAGCACGACTGATTCTGGTTCAGTTAGTCTAGGTTCGAGTCCTGGTACCCCAGCGCAGATCTTCTGCAAAGCCCCCGTTGTGTAGCGGCCTAGCACGCTGCCCTCTCAAGGCAGTAGCGCCGGTTCGAATCCGGTCGGGGGTACTGATCTCTCTCGCAGGGATCGCTAGGGCCCCCGTTGTGTAGCGGCCTAGCACGCCGCCCTCTCAAGGCGGTAGCGCCGGTTCGAATCCGGTCGGGGGTACTTGACACACCATGGGGTATGGTGTAATTGGCAGCACGAGTGATTCTGGTTCATTTAGTCTAGGTTCGAGTCCTGGTACCCCAGCGCATTTCCTCAAGGCTTGCCCCCGTTGTGTAGCGGCCTAGCACGCCGCCCTCTCAAGGCGGTAGCGCCGGTTCGAATCCGGTCGGGGGTACATCGAGGAGAGGCCCTCCGCTTCGGCGGGGGGCCTCTTCCGTTTTCCCCGTTCACCCCCGATCCGGGCGTTCGGGCTCACTCAACTCCGAAGCGGCGACGGGACTCCTCGGCCTCGGCGAGCCGGCGCAGGCTCAGCAGCACCGGCTCGTAGAGCACCGTGAGCGTCACGGCGGCGGCCGCCTGTTCCAGCGGGGTGTCGTAGGTCTCGACCAGATCCAGGTCGTGGACGGCCTGTTGGGCGGCGAGCCGTGCGTAGGGCGCCAAGTGCCGTGCGCTGCTGGGGTATCCGAGGCGGGTCAGGGCGGCGACCGCCGTGACGAGCATCCGGTACGCGGGGGAGGGGCCGTACCTCCCGCTGCCCTGGCTCCAGCCGAGTTCGGCCATCAGCCCGTCCACCTTGCGGCGGGCCGTCCCCGTTGCCGGGTCGTCCTCGTCGGGTTCCGGGCCGTGCGGCAGGGCGAAGGTGGCGGCGCCGAGCCGCGTGTGCTGGTTGAGCGACTCGTCCTCGACCGCGGCGAGCACCTCGCGGGCGGTGGCCACCGGCACCTTGCCGACCTGGATCAGCGCCCGGACGAACCGCAGCCGGCGCAGGTGCTCCTCCCCGTACTCGGACTGCGTGGCCGTGACGCGACGGCCCGGCGGGAGCAGGCCCTCGCGCAGGTAGTACTTGATCGTGGCCGTGGCCACGCCGCTGCGTTCACTCAGCTCCGCCAGTCGCATTCCCTTGCGCCCTCCCTTGGATAGTGGCACTATCCAAGCATGGATAGTGCCACTATCCAACATGACCGACAGGGGGCTCCTCATGTCCGCGCAGGTGATTCCGGGCCGCAACACCGCCGCCGCCGAGGGCGGCATCGTCGTGTTCCTCATCGGGATGCGGATCAACCGCTTCCTGGCGCTCGGCAGCTGGCTCCCGGTGTTCCGCGCCATGCCGCGCATGTTGCGCGAGCTGTCGCGGGACGAGGGGAGCGGGTTCCTGGGCCACCGGCTGCTGTTCGGCGGGCCCCGGGTGATCTACGTCGTCCAGTACTGGAAGTCCACGGAGCAGCTGTTCGCGTACGCGTCCCAGCAGGACAAGCAGCACCGGCCCGCGTGGGCGGCGTTCAACCGCCGCGCGCGGGCCGGCAAGGGCCGGGTGGGTTTCTGGCACGAGACCTACGCCGCGCCGGCGGGTGCCTACGAGTCCGTCTACGTCGACATGCCCGCCTTCGGACTGGGCGCCGCGACGGGCGTCGTCCCGGTGGGACGCCGCGGTGAGACGGCTGCGCAGCGGCTGAAGACGGGCGAAGGACGGGCGGCCTGAGGCCGGCGCTCCGGGCTCAGCCGGTGCGGCGCAGCGCCTCGGACAGGCGGCCGGCGGCGTCCACGACGGCCTGGGCGTGCATGCGCCCGGGGTGTCGGGTGAGCCGCTCGATGGGACCGGAGACGGACACCGCCGCCACTACGCGGTTGGACGGGCCGCGCACCGGGGCAGAGACGGAGGCCACACCAGGTTCGCGCTCGCCGATCGACTGGGCCCAGCCGCGGCGCCGCACGCCGGAGAGCGCGGTGGCGGTGAAGCGGGCCCCCTGCAGCCCCCGGTGGAGCCGCTCCGGCTCCTCCCAGGCGAGCAGGACCTGGGCGGCGGAACCGGCCTTCATCGGCAGCGTCGAGCCGACCGGGACGGTGTCCCGCAGTCCGGACAACCGCTCCGCGGCGGCCACGCAGATGCGCATGTCGCCCTGGCGGCGATAGAGCTGGGCGCTCTCGCCGGTCACGTCGCGCAGATGCGTGAGCACCGGCCCGGCGGTGGCCAGCAGGCGGTCCTCGCCCGCCGCGGCGGCCAGTTCGGACAGCCGCGGGCCGAGGATGAAGCGCCCCTGCATGTCGCGGGCCACCAGCCGGTGGTGCTCCAGGGCGACGGCGAGGCGGTGCGCGGTGGGGCGGGCGAGGCCCGTGGCGCCCACGAGACCGGCCAGGGTGGCCGGGCCGGACTCCAGTGCGCTGAGCACCAGAGCCGCCTTGTCGAGAACGCCGACGCCACTACTGTTGTCCATGCAACGATACTCGCGTCTCACTCTGTGAAACGCAAGTTCAATTTTCCGGTGAACGCGGCACGCTGGAATGCACAGGCCGCTGCGGCCACTCCCCACAAGGGAGCGGATACACAGGGCAACGACGAAACAGGCCGGCAGAGCGGCCGGTCGGAGGGAATGCGATGGCAAGGACACTCGCGGAAAAGGTCTGGGAGGATCACGTCGTACGGCGCGCCGAGGGCGAGCCCGACCTCCTCTTCATCGACCTTCACCTGCTCCACGAGGTCACCAGCCCGCAGGCCTTCGACGGTCTGCGGATGAACGGCCGCCCGGTGCGCCGGCTGGACCTCACCATCGCGACCGAGGACCACAACACCCCCACCCTCGACATCGACAAGCCGATCGCCGACCCGGTCTCGCGCACGCAGCTGGAGACGCTGCGCAAGAACTGCGCCGAGTTCGGGGTGCGGCTGCACCCGCTGGGCGACGTCGAGCAGGGAGTCGTGCACGTCGTCGGCCCGCAGCTGGGCCTCACCCAGCCGGGCATGACGGTCGTCTGCGGCGACAGCCACACCTCCACCCACGGCGCCTTCGGCGCGCTGGCGTTCGGCATCGGCACCAGCCAGGTCGAGCACGTGCTGGCCACCCAGACCCTGCCGCTGGCCCCGTTCAAGACCATGGCGATCACCGTCGACGGCGAACTGCCCGACGGCGTCACCGCCAAGGACCTGATCCTGGCGATCATCGCCAGGATCGGCACCGGCGGCGGTCAGGGCTACGTCATCGAGTACCGCGGCTCGGCCATCGAGAAGCTCTCGATGGAGGCCCGGATGACCATCTGCAACATGTCGATCGAGGCGGGCGCCCGGGCCGGCATGATCGCCCCCGACCGGACCACCTTCGACTACCTGCAGGGCCGCGCGCACGCCCCGCAGGGCGAGGACTGGGACGCCGCGGTCGCCTACTGGGAGACGCTCAGGACCGACGAGGACGCCGTCTTCGACCACGAGGTCGTCATCGACGCCGCCGCGCTGTCCCCGTTCGTCACCTGGGGCACCAACCCCGGCCAGGGCGCCCCGCTGAGCGCCTCCGTGCCGGACCCGGCGGGCTTCGAGGATCCCAGCGACCGCCTGGCCGCCGAGAAGGCGCTGGAGTACATGGCCCTGGAGCCCGGTACGCCGCTGCGTGAGGTGAAGGTCGACACCGTCTTCGTCGGCTCCTGCACCAACGGCCGCATCGAGGACCTGCGCTCCGCCGCCTCCGTCGTCAAGGGCCGCAAGATCGCCGACGGTGTGCGGATGCTGGTCGTCCCCGGATCGGTCCGGGTGGCGCTGCAGGCCGTGGAGGAGGGCCTGGACAAGGTCTTCAAGGAGGCCGGAGCCGAGTGGCGGCACGCGGGCTGCTCGATGTGCCTGGGCATGAACCCCGACCAACTGGCCCCCGGTGAGCGCTCCGCGTCCACCTCCAACCGCAACTTCGAGGGACGGCAGGGCAAGGGCGGCCGCACCCACCTGGTGTCGCCGCAGGTCGCGGCCGCGACCGCGGTCACCGGCCACCTCTCGTCCCCCGCCGATCTGCCCGGCGCAGCCGTCCTGGAGGCCTGAGAACGATGGAAGCTTTCACCACGCACACCGGCCGCGCCGTGCCGCTGCGCCGCAGCAACGCCGACACGGACCAGATCATCCCGGCGCACTGGCTGAAGAAGGTCACCCGCAACGGCTTCGAGGACGGCCTGTTCGAGGCCTGGCGCAAGGACCCCGAGTTCGTCCTCAACCGGCCCGAGCGCCAGGGGGCGACCGTCCTGGTCGCCGGCCCCGACTTCGGTACCGGCTCCTCCCGCGAGCACGCGGTGTGGGCCCTGCAGAACTACGGTTTCAAGGCCGTCATCTCCTCCCGCTTCGCCGACATCTTCCGCGGCAACTCGTTGAAGAACGGCCTGCTCACCGTGATCCTGCCGCAGGAGACGGTCGAGGAGCTCTGGCAGCTGACCGAGGCCGACCCGACGGCTGAGATCACCGTCGACCTCCAGGCCCGCGAGGTCCGCGCCGAAGGGATCACCGCCCCCTTCGAACTGGACGACAACGCCCGCTGGCGGCTGCTCAACGGCCTGGACGACATCAGCCTCACCCTGCAGAACGAGGCCGACATCGCCGCCTACGAGGCCGAGCGCCCCTCTTACAAGCCGCAGACCCTGCAGGTCTGAGAGGCCCGGCGGCCCTCGCGGCCGCCCGCCCGCCCACCTCCGCAGCGCCCCCCGCCCCCACCGGGCGGGGGGCGCTGCGGCGTGTTCGGCTCCACACCTCGTGACAACTCACCGCAGATGACACAATCGGCACATGGAACACGATGGCCAACTCGAGCTGTACGGGTTCCTCGCTGCCAGGTTGAAGCAGGCCCACACCCGGGTGGCGGGTCTGCAAGTGCCGGAGGACGTCAGGATGCAGTTGACCCGGCGGCTGCTCGTCATCACCGCTGCCGCGAAGCACGATCTCGCGGGTGCGGCAAGGCGTCTGGAGGAACTGATGAAGGACCTCGACGAAGGCCGATTCCCCGATCAAAGGCCTTCCTGAGTCCCGAGTTCGTTGCGGCACAAGGGTGATTCGCCCGTTTCGTATTTGATTTGCGGTATATATCCGCCTAGCGTGCGAAAAAGCCCGAACTTCATCGCCGGGCAAGTTTCCGAAGGGGAAGACGTGAACAAGGCGCAGCTCGTTGAAGCGATTGCCGACAAGCTCGGCGGCCGTCAGCAGGCCGCGGACGCGGTCGACGCCGTCCTGGACGCGATCGTCCGCGCGACGGTGAGCGGGGACCGGGTTTCGGTCACCGGCTTCGGCTCGTTCGAGAAGGTGGAGCGTCCCGCCCGCTACGCCCGCAACCCCCAGACCGGGGAGCGGGTCCGGGTCAAGAAGACCTCCGTCCCGCGCTTCCGCGCCGGTCAGGGCTTCAAGGACCTGGTCAGCGGGTCGAAGAAGCTCCCCAAGGCCGGAGAGGTCTCCGTCAAGAAGGCGCCCAAGGGCAGCCTGAGCGGAGGCGTCACCGCCAAGGCCACCACGAAGAAGGCGGCCGCGAAGAAGACCACCGCGAAGAAGGCCGCCACCAAGGCCGCCGCGGCCAAGAAGACCACCGCCGCCAAGACCACGGCCAAGAAGTCCACCGCGGCCCAGGCGACGACGGCGAAGAAGGCGACCGCCAAGAAGACCACGGCGAAGAAGGCGACCGCCAAGAAGACCGCCCCGGCCAAGAAGGCGCCCGCCAAGTCGGCGGCCCGGAAGACCGCCACCAAGCGGGCCGCGAAGCGGTAACGATTCGGCGGCCCCGCACACGCCGACGGGCCGGACACCCCGACTCAGGGGTGTCCGGCCCGTCGGCGTGTGCTCAGGCCCCCGGGTCGGGGAAGGTCTGCAGCGTCACGAACACCACCCGGCGCCCGTCCCCGCTGCCCTCGGTGCGGATGCGCACCCGCTGCCCGGGCCGCAGCAGCCGCAGGCCCCCGGCGTCGAACGCCGCCGCGTCGAACGGCAGCGGCGTCCCGTCGTCCAGCAGCACGCTGCCGGCGCGGGTCTCGGGGTCGTAGGTGTACGCGGTGGCCTGCATGGGCCTCAGCCTATCGGGCACCGCCGCCCGGGGCCGGTGCGCCCGCGGCCGGGCAGCCGGCGGGCCCGGGCCCCGCGGCCCCGTCCCGCGGCACCGCCCGAAGTGCGGGCCGCAGCAGCGCCCGCGTGTGCGGCCCGACCCCCAGCAGCAGGGCGGCGGCCAGGTCCTCCCCCGTATCCACGTCCCGGCGTACGGAGTCCACGTCCGGCAGGGCGATCTCATGGGCGCCGGAGGCCCGGTGGCGGGCCCGTGAGGGCCCCCCGAAGGCCGGCGCGAGGGCGGTCCCGGCGGTGGCCGCCAGCAGCGTGGTGCCGATTCCGGCCGCGTCGGCCAGAAACGACCGTCCTGGGCTCCGCGCGGCCGCGCGGAGCACCGCGGCCAGTTCGAGGGGCCGCAAGGCCGGGAGATCGGCGTTCAGGGCCGCCACGGCCGCCGCGGGGTGACGCCGCAGGACCGCGTCGGCGCCGTGCCGCAGCGCCGCGTTGAGGCCGGCGGCCGGGGAGTCGGCCTCGACGCGCGCCCCGAGGGCCGCCAGCACGGACCCGGCGAGCGGGTCATCGGTGACGACCGTCACATCTCGTACCGCCTCGCAGGCGAGTGCGGCGACCACCGTGTCCTGCGCGAAGGCCAGCGCCAGCCCCGGCCGCACGGGGCCGACGGCCTCCGCGAGGCGGCTCTTGGCGGCGGACAGCGGCTTCAGCGGGACGACGAGCGTCCATTCCACGGGTGGCGACACCGAACTATTGTGCTCGGGTCCCCCGGGGCCACCGCCACCCTGCCCCAACCCCCCTTCCCGGCGGCCCGCCTCCGGGTGCACGATCTCCCTGGTACGTGCTCGGGCCCTCCCGGTCCCGGCGCTTCCGCCGGGGCGTACCCCTGGGGCCTTCCGCCCTGGCGTTACGGTGGCCCTTCCGGCGACACTTGTGCGGCCGCACCGGCCGTACGGTGCCGCCGACCGCAGCAGGCCGCGATCCGGTGACCCCCGGGTCGGCGGCGGAACGAGGAGGAGTTCTGGTGTCCCGCCGCAGAATCGGCTTCTGGTACCGGCTCGCAGCCGTCATCGCCAAACCGCCGCTTGTCGTTCTTTTCAAGCGGGACTGGCGCGGAATGGAGCACATTCCGGGCCAGGGCGGATTCATCACGGCGGTCAACCACAACTCGTACCTCGACCCGCTGTCGTACGCGCATTTCCAGTACAACACCGGGCGGGTCCCCCGCTTCCTGGCGAAGGCGCCGCTGTTCAAGCCCGCCTTCGTCGGCGCCATACTGCGCGGCACCGGTCAGATCCCCGTCTACCGCGAGAGCACCGACGCCGCCAACGCCTTCCGGGCCGCGGTGGACGCCATCAACTCCGGCGAGTGCGTCGCCTTCTACCCGGAGGGCACGCTGACCCGCGACCCCGAGATGTGGCCGATGGTGGGCAAGACCGGCGTGGCACGGGTCGCGCTGATGACCAAGGCCCCCGTGATCCCGGTCGCCCAGTGGGGCGCCAACGAGGTCATGCCGCCCTACGCCACGGAGAAGAAGCTCCGCCTCTTCCCGCGCAGGACCCTGCGGGTCGTCGCCGGGCCGCCGGTGGACCTCTCGGCCTTCTACGGGCAGGAGGCCAACGCCGAGGTGCTCAGGGACGCCACCGACACCATCATGGCCGCGGTCAGCGAGCTGCTGGGCGAACTGCGCGGCCAGACCCCGCCCGCCGAGCGCTTCGACCCTCGCAAGCAGAAGGGGAACAGCAAGTGACGACGCGCTGCGCGGTCTACGGCGCGGGCTCCTGGGGAACCGCCTTCGCGATGGTGCTCGCCGACGCGGGCGCCCAGGTGACCATGTGGGGCCGACGCCCCGAGGTGGTCGAGGCGGTCAACAGCACGCGCAGCAACCCGTACTACCTGCCCGGGACCGAACTGCCCGAGACGATCACCGCCACCACCGACCCCGCCGAGGCGGCCCGGGACGCGGAGTTCGTGATCCTCTCCGTACCGTCGCAGACGCTCCGCGGCAACCTGGCCGAGTGGCAGTCGCTGCTGCCCCGCGACTCGGTGCTGGTCAGCCTGATGAAGGGCGTCGAACTCGGCACGGCCAAGCGGATGAGCGAGGTCATCGAGGAGGTCGCCAAGGCGGGCCCGGAGCGCGTCGCCGTGCTGTCCGGCCCCAACCTGGCCAAGGAGATCGCCGCACGGCAGCCCGCCGCCAGCGTCGTCGCCTGCCGCGACGAGGCCGTCGCCAAGCGGCTGCAGGCCGCCAGCCACACCGCCTACTTCCGGCCGTACACCAACACCGACGTGGTCGGCTGCGAACTCGGCGGCGCCGTGAAGAACGTGATCGGTTTGGCGGTCGGCATCGCGGACGGCATGGGCCTGGGTGACAACACCAAGGGCTCGCTGATCACGCGCGGACTGGCGGAGACCACCCGGCTCGGCATCGCGCTCGGCGCCGACCCGCTGACCTTCTCCGGCCTGGCGGGCCTGGGCGACCTCGTCGCGACCTGCTCCTCGCCGCTGTCCCGCAACCACACCTTCGGCTTCAACCTGGGCAAGGGCATGACGCTGCAGGAGACCATCGCCGTCACCCGGCAGACCGCCGAGGGCGTCAAGTCCTGCGAGTCGGTGCTCGACCTCGCCCGCCGGCACGGTGTCGACATGCCCATCACCGAGACCGTCGTCGACATCGTGCACAACGGCAAGCAGCCGGTCGTCGCGGTCAAGGAGCTGATGTCGCGCTCCGCCAAGTCGGAACGCTGACGTCCGGAACGGTAAGGTCAACGCGACATGAGCATTCAGCCTTCTTCCCGCAAGCCGCGCGTCGCCGTCGTCTTCGGCGGACGCAGCTCCGAGCACGCCATCTCGGTCCTCACCGCAGGCGCCGTACTGAGCGCGATCGACCGCGACAAGTACGACGTGCTGCCGATCGGGATCACCACCGACGGCCGTTGGGCGCTGACCGCCGACGACCCGTCCCGGATGGCGATCGCCGACCGCGCGCTGCCGAGCGTCGAGCAGCTCGCCGAGTCCTCCGACGGCACGGTGATGCTGCCGGTGGACCCGGCCAGCCGCGAGGTCGTCTACAGCGAGCCAGGCTCGGTGCCCAAGGCGCTGGGCGACGTCGACGTCGTCTTCCCCGTGCTGCACGGCCCCTACGGCGAGGACGGCACTCTCCAGGGCCTGCTGGAGCTCTCCGGTGTGCCCTACGTCGGCTCCGGCGTGCTCGCCTCGGCCGTCGGCATGGACAAGGAGTACATGAAGCGGGTCTTCATCTCCTTCGGCCTGCCGGTCGGCCCGTACGTGGTGATCCGCCCCCGCGAGTGGGAGAACGACCCCGCCGCGGCCCGCAAGGCGGTCGTGGACTTCGCGGCCGACCACGGCTGGCCGGTCTTCGTCAAGCCCGCACGCGCCGGGTCCTCGATGGGCATCAGCAAGGTCGACGACCTCGCGGGCCTGGACGAGGCGATCGAGGAGGCCCGCCGGCACGACCCCAAGGTGCTGGTGGAGTCGCTGCTGCGGGGCCGCGAGATCGAATGCGGCGTCCTGGAGTTCGAGGACGGCCCGCGCGCCTCCGTCCCCGCCGAGATCCCGCCGGTCACGACGCACGACTTCTACGACTTCGAGGCGAAGTACATCGACTCCGCCGAGGGCGTCGTCCCCGCCCCGCTGACCCCGGAGCAGACCGCCGAGGTGCAGCGGCTCGCCGTGGCCGCCTTCGACGCGGCCTCCTGCGAGGGGCTGGTCCGCGCGGACTTCTTCCTGCAGGACGACGGCGAGTTCGTGATCAACGAGATCAACACGATGCCCGGCTTCACGCCGATCTCCATGTACCCGCGCATGTGGCAGGAGAGCGGCGTCGGCTACGCGGAACTGGTGGACCGGCTGATCCAGGCCGCGCTGCGGCGCCCCACCGGCCTGCGCTGAGCCGCGAACGGCGAGCAGCGGTGCCCCGGGCCCGTCAGAGCTCGGAGGGGATCGTGGTCTCCACGGCGTGCCCGAGGTCGGTCAGCGGATTGACCTCGGGCTTGTAGCGGGCGGGTACGGTCACCTCGACGAAGGCCTTGCGGCCGGTCGTCGTGAAGCGGTAGCCGTCGCCGGTCTGCTCGACGAGCCAGCTCACCCCGTTGACCTCCACCGCCTCGGCGGTGGGGTTGTAGACCGGGTTGCCCGGGGTCAGCATCTCGGGTCGCGGCACGCCGCAGCGCAGCACCACCGTAGGATCCCCCCATCCGGCGGTGAGGTCGGAGACGGGGCTCACCGACCGCTTCGACAGTCCGTCGACCTTCCCCGGCAGCGCGTCGTGGAGGGCGCCGCACATCCGGGCGGCGGAGGCGGAGGGCGACGGCACGGCGACCCCGCCCGCGGCGGTGCCGGAGGCGGAAATCCAGACCGCCGCCGCGGACATGCACGCGACGGCGGACACGGAGACTAGCGCTACCCGGCGGTACATCACCCGCCGAGCCTACAGGGGGCCTACAGATGGACGACCGGACAGGTCAGGGTGCGGGTGATCCCCTCCACCTGCTGCACCTTCGCCACCACGAGGCGCCCCAGGTCGTCGACCGTATCGGCCTGGGCACGCACGATCACGTCGTACGGGCCGGTGACGTCCTCGGCCTGGATGACCCCCGAAATCTTGGAGATCACCTCAGCTACTGCCGAGGCCTTTCCCACCTCGGTCTGGATCAGAATGTACGCCTGTACCACGGAACCTCCAGGGCGGCTACGAGGATCATGTGGGAGGGAACGTCACGGTACCGCGTCGCCGCATGCCGCGGGGAGACCCGCGCGGTACCGGTCGCGCCGAAGCCGCCGCACAAGCGCACACAGAAGGGGACCAGCCAGGTGAAGGGGACAGTCAGATGAAGGGCACCGTGGGCGAACTGGGGGAGTTCGGGCTCATCAGGGAGTTGACCGCCCGGCTCACCTCCAGCCCCGCCGTCCGGCTCGGACCGGGTGACGACGCCGCCGTGGTCGCCGCCCCGGACCGGCGGGTGGTGGCCACCACCGACGCGCTCGTGGAGGGGCGGCACTTCCGCCGCGACTGGTCCACCGCCTACGACGTGGGCCGCAAGGCCGCCGCGCAGAACCTCGCGGACATCGCCGCCATGGGCGCCGTGCCGACCGCCGTGCTGCTCGCCCTGGTCGTCCCGGCGGACCTGCCGGTGACCTGGCCGGTCGAGCTGATGGACGGCATCCGGGACGAGTGCCAGGTGGCCGGCGCGGCCGTGGTCGGCGGTGACGTCGTCCGCGGTGACACGATCATGGTCTCCATCACCGCGCTGGGCGACCTGCGCGACCGCGAACCCATCACCCGATCCGGTGCCCGCCCCGGCGACGTCGTCGCCGTCACCGGCTGGCTCGGCTGGTCCGCCGCGGGACTCGCCGTCCTCTCCCGGGGGTTCCGCTCCCCGCGCGCCTTCGTCGAGGCCCACCGCCGCCCCGAACCGCCGTACCACGCGGGTCCCGCCGCCGCGGAACTCGGCGCGACGGCCATGACGGACGTGAGCGACGGGCTCGTCGCCGACCTCGGCCACATCGCCGCCGCGAGCGGCGTCGCCATCGACCTGTCCTCCGCGGACATCGACATCCCGGCGCAGATGGCCGACATCGGGCAGGCCGTCGGGGTCGACCCGCTGCACTGGGTGCTGACCGGGGGAGAGGACCACGCGATAGTCGCCGCCTTCCCCCCGGAGACGAAACTGCCCGCCCGCTGGCGGGTCATCGGCCGGGTGGTGAAGGCCACCACGGCGCCCCAGGTCACCGTGGACGGCGCCCCCTGGGACAAGGCGGGCGGCTGGGACCACTTCGGGGCCGAGTGAAGGCGCCGACTAGATTCGCGGTATGACGATCCCACCACGCGTGCTCACCGTCGCCGGTTCCGACTCCGGCGGCGGCGCGGGCATCCAGGCCGACCTGAAGACCATGCTCGCCCTCGGCGTCCACGGGATGAGCGTGGTCACGGCCGTCACGGCGCAGAACTCGCTGGGTGTCCAGGGTGCCTGGGAACTCCCGGTGGAGGCCGTGCGGGCCCAGTTCCGCAGTGTCGTGGACGACATCGGCGTCCAGGCGGTCAAGACCGGGATGCTCTCCTCGGCCGGGCTCGTCTCCGCCGTCGCCGAACTCCTCGCCCCGCTCGACGTCCCGGTGGTCGTCGACCCCGTCGGCGTCTCCAAGCACGGCGACCCGCTGCTCGCCGCGGACGCCGTCGAGGTCGTCCGGACGCGGCTGCTGCCGCTGGCCACCGTCGCCACCCCCAACCTGGACGAAGTGCGCCAGATCACGGGAGTCGTCGTGGACGGCGAGCCGGCCATGCGCGAGGCCGCGGCGGCCGTCCTCGAGTGCGGCCCCCGCTGGGTCCTGATCAAGGGCGGCCACCTGAGCGGCGACGCCGTCGACCTGCTCACGGACGGCAGCAGCGAGCACTGGCTGCGCGCGCCGCGCCATGACAACCGCCACACCCACGGCACCGGCTGCACGCTGGCGTCCGCCGTCGCCTCGTTTTTGGCGCGGGGGATGGACGTCCCGGAGGCGGCCCACGCGGCCAAGGAGTACGTCACCGGAGCCATCGAGGCGGGCTTCCCTCTCGGCGGCGGCATCGGCCCCGTGGACCACGCCTGGCAGCAGCGCTGACGAAGACCGGCGCATCCCGGCGCATCCCGGCGGATCGCAGCGGAACCCGGTGGGATCCGCCGGGATCCGATGGAAGAGCACACCAGAAAGCCGGTCCACCACGAGGGTGGACCGGCTCAAGTAGCCGCAAAGGCTGCGCTACGACGTCCTATGCGTCAGCGCGCGACCTTGCCGGCCTTGATGCACGAGGTGCAGACGTTGAGGCGCTTCGGCGTCCGACCGACCACAGCACGCACCGTCTGGATGTTGGGGTTCCAACGACGGCGAGTACGGCGGTGCGAGTGCGAGATGTTGTTGCCGAAGCCCGGCCCCTTGCCGCAGACGTCGCAGTTGGCAGCCACGGGTCACTCCAAAGACTTCAGATGCACTAACGGATAAATCCCGGCGGCGCCCGACATTCGTCCAAGTGCATGAAGGAAGAGCCGGTGGTGCCGAGGGACGGCCCGGGACAGCCCCGGGCAACCGGAGCAGCATACTACGTCCGCTCCTGTCCCTCGAAATTACCATGGTCAGCGGTACGGGGCGGTCCCCCGGAGGGCCCCGGCCCTCAGTACGCTGCGTGCGGACACCTCCCCACCCCAGGTCCCCGGCCGCCCCGCAGGAGGAACACGTGCCGCCGACGCTCGACCCTCCCGCGGTCCGCGCATGGTGCCGGCTGTCCCTCCAGGCGCTCGGGCGGGCACGCGAGGAGATCGACGCGATCAACGTCTACCCCGTCGCCGACGGGGACACCGGAACGAACCTCTTCCTGACCGTGGAGTCCGCCGCCCAGTCCGTGGACGCGGTCTTCGAGGGCCACGCCGCCTCGGGCGGCACCCCGGACCTCACCTCGTGCCTGCGCTCCATGGCGCACGGCGCGCTCATCGGCGCGCGGGGCAACTCCGGGACGATCCTCGCCCAACTGCTGCGCGGCATGGCCGAGGTCCTCGCCGAGGACGCCGGCGACCTGCGGCCCGCCCTGCGCCGGGCCGCGGAGTCCGCGTACCAGGCGGTGGCGCACCCGGTCGAGGGCACGATGCTGACCGTCGCCACGGCGGCCGCGGAGGCCGCCTCCGCGGTGAACGGCGACGTCCACGAGGTCTCCCGGGCCGCGTACGAGGCGGCGCGCCTCGCGCTGGCGGCGACCCCGCGGCAACTGGCCGTCCTCGGCGACGCCGGGGTCGTCGACGCCGGCGGCCGCGGCCTCGTCGCCGTCCTGGGCGCCCTCGCCGACGCGGTCTCCGGCCAGACCCCCATGGGCCCGCTCGACGACGTCCTGCGGGTGCCGCTGCCCCGGAGCGCGTCCCAGGTCGTGCCCTACGGCTGCGCGACCGGCGAGGACGGCACGGAGGGCGGCGACCCGCACGCGGTGCCCGGCGGGCCGGGCTTCGAGGTGATCTACCTCCTGGAGGCGCCCGACCGCGCCGTACCCGCGCTGCGCACCCGGCTGGACCGGCTCGGCGACTCCCTGGTGGTCGTCGGCGGGGACGGGCTGTGGAACGTCCACGTCCACGTCGACGACGTGGGCGCCGCCATCGAGGCCGGGATCGAGGCCGGACGGCCGTACCGCATCAAGGTCACGCACTTCGGCGACCAGGCGCGGGCGCTGGAGCAGGGCCGCCGCGGGACGACGGGCCCGCACGGGGCGGGTGAGCGGGGCGAACGCGCGCTGCGCGCCGTCGTCGCCGTGGTGCGCGGCGACGGCCTCGCCGGACTCTGCGCGCAGGCCGGCGCCACCGTGGTCGCCGTACGGCCCGGGGAGCCGCCCGCCAGCGGCGACATCGCCGAGGCCATCCGCCGCGCGCACGCCGACGAGGTCGTCCTGCTGCCCAACGAGGTCGAACTGCGGCACGCGGTGGGCGCCGCGGCCGAACAGGCGCGCGCGGAGGGCGTCCGCGTGGCCCTCATCCCCACCCGGTCCGCGGTCCAGGGCATCGCCGCCCTCGCCGTCCACGAGCCGACCCGGCGCTTCGACGAGGACGTCGTCGCCATGACCTCCGCGGCCGGCGCCACCCGCTACGCCGAACTCGCCGTCGCGGAGGCCCGGTCCTGGACCATGGCCGGCGTCTGCCAGGCCGGGGACGTCCTCGGCCTCATCGACGGGGACGTCGCGGTGATCGGCGGCAACCTCGTGGAGACCGGGATCATCGTCCTGGACCGCATGCTCGCGGCGGGCGGGGAGATGGTCACGCTCGTCATCGGGGCCCACGCGCCCGCGGATCTGGCGGACCGGCTCGAAGCGCACGTCCGCGACAGCCATCTCGCGGTCGACACGGTCGTCTACGACGGCGGCCAGGAGACGTGCCCGCTCCTGATCGGCGTCGAGTAGCCCCGTCGCCGCCGCGGGGCGACCGGAGGCGGGCGCAACGCACCCGCGCACGAGGACGACCGGTCCCCGCATTGTCGGCTCCGTGCGCAAAGATGGACGCGATGTCTGCTGCCCTTGACGAACCGCTCGCGAAATCCGTCGGCGGCCGCACCGCAAAGGTGTTCGCCGACCACCTCGACCTGCGCACGGTCGGTGACCTGCTGCACCACTACCCGCGCCGCTACGCGGAACGCGGCGAGCTGACCCGCCTGTCCGACCTCCCGCTCGACGAGCACGTCACCGTCGTCGCCCGCGTCGCCAAGGCGACGAAGAAGACGTACGGCCCGGGCAAGGCGCGCCTGGAGGTGGTCGTCACGGACGGTAGCGGCTCGCTGACCCTGGTCTTCTTCGGCCGGGGGGTGTTCAAGCCCGAGCACGACCTCCTCCCGGGTCGGCGCGGCATGTTCGCCGGCAAGGTCTCCGTGTTCAACCGTGCCCTGCAACTGGCGCATCCCGAGTACCAGTTGCTGGACGCCGAGGACGGCAAGGAGGCCGTGGACGCCTTCGCGGGCCGGCTGATCCCGATCTATCCGGCGTGCAAGCAGGTCAACTCCTGGACGATCGCCAAGACCGTGGACACGGTGCTGACCTCCCTGGGGGCCACGCAGTGGTCCGGCACGGGAGAGCCGCTGCCCGCCGCGCTGCGGGAGTCGCGCGGGCTCGCGCCGCTGCCGGAGGCGCTGGAGAAGATCCACCGGCCGCGGTCCAAGGCGGACATCATGATCGCCAAGGAGCGCCTCAAGTGGGACGAGGCGTTCGTGCTGCAGGTGGCCCTCGCGCGGCGCCGTGCCGCGGACGACGCCCTGCCCGCCGTGCCGCGTGCGCCGGCGGAGGACGGCCTGCTGAGGGCCTTCGACGCGCGGCTTCCGTTCACGCTCACCGAGGGCCAGCAGAAGGTGTCGGCGGAGATCTTCGCGGACCTGGCGACGGACCACCCGATGCACCGGCTGCTGCAGGGCGAGGTGGGTTCCGGCAAGACGATGGTGGCGCTGCGCGCCATGCTCGGGGTGGTCGACGCGGGCGGCCAGGCCGCGATGCTGGCGCCCACGGAGGTGCTGGCGCAGCAGCACCACCGGTCGATCACGGAGATGATGGGCGACCTCGCCGAGGGCGGCATGCTCGGCGGCTCGGACCTGGGCACGAAGATCGTGCTGCTGACGGGTTCCATGGGGGCGGCCGCCCGCCGCCAGGCGCTGCTGGACCTGGTGACCGGCGAGGCCGGGATCGTCGTGGGCACGCACGCGCTGATCGAGGACAAGGTGCAGTTCCACGACCTGGGTCTGGTCGTGGTGGACGAGCAGCACCGCTTCGGCGTCGAGCAGCGCGACGCGCTGCGGGGCAAGGCCAAGCAGCCGCCGCACCTGCTGGTGATGACGGCGACGCCGATCCCGCGGACCGTGGCGATGACGGTCTTCGGCGACCTGGAGACCTCCGTGCTGGACCAGTTGCCGGCGGGCCGTTCGCCGATCGCCACGCACGTCGTGCCCGCCAAGGACAAACCGCACTTCCTCTCGCGCGCCTGGGAGCGGGTGCGCGAGGAGGCCGAGAACGGGCACCAGGCGTACGTGGTGTGCCCGCGGATCGGCGACTCGGACGACGAAGCGGACGCGCAGAAGAAGAAGTCCGCGGAGGACGAGGCGGAGCGGCGGCCGCCGCTGGCCGTGCTGGAGACCGCCGAGCAGCTCGTCAAGGGGCCGCTGGCCGGGTTGCGGGTGGAGGTGCTGCACGGGCGGATGCAGCCGGAGGCGAAGGACGACGTGATGCGCCGCTTCGCCGCGGGCGAGGTCGACGTCCTGGTGGCGACCACGGTGATCGAGGTGGGCGTCAACGTGCCGAACGCCACCGCCATGGTGATCCTGGACGCGGACCGCTTCGGCGTCTCGCAGCTGCACCAGTTGCGCGGCCGGGTCGGCCGCGGCTCGGCGGCGGGTCTGTGCCTGCTGGTGTCCGAGATGCCGGAGGCGACCTCGGCCCGCGCCCGGCTGGACGCCGTGGCCGGGACACTGGACGGCTTCGAGCTGTCCCGCATCGACCTGGAACAGCGGCGCGAGGGCGACGTGCTGGGGCAGGCCCAGTCCGGGACGCGCTCGTCGCTGCGCATGCTGACGGTGATCGACGACGAGGACGTGATCGCGGCCGCCCGCGAGGAGGCCACCTCGCTGGTCGCCGCGGACCCCGAACTGGCGGGCCAGCCGGACCTGCGCAGCGCGCTGGAGAGCCTGGTGGACGCGGACCGGGAGCAGTATCTCGACAAGGGCTGACGGACCGTCATTGTCAGTGCCCCCTGGGAGAATGGACACAGTCCGCGCCGATCCGCTCGGGAATCGGCGTAGTTGGACCTTTGGGGGCTGATTTCATGTCGTTCCGTCATCTCAACGAACTGCCGCTCGGTGAGAAGGTCTTCCGGATCGAGCTCTCCAGCGACGACGACACCACCGTCACCCTGACCCTGGCCGGCTGGTCCGAGGACGACCCGGACACCCTCCTCGCCTCCGGCACGCTCACGCTGCCGCTGACCGACGTCCCGTCCCTGCGCATCGCCCTCAACCGCGCCCTGCGGGCCCTCGCGCTCGTGGCCGACGTCTCCGAGCCCATCCCCGACCGCGACGTGCTGCGCGAGCTGTTCCCGGGGCACGGCGCCCCCTGGGTGCCGCAGCACGAGGAGGAACTGCTGCGCCGGTTCCACGACGGCGAGTCCATCGCCCGCATAGCCGCGCGCTTCGGCCGCACGCCCGACTCCGTCCGGACGAAGCTGCGTGAGCTCGGTCACGACCCGCGCCGCCCCGAGCACTGCCCGCCCGACGGCTGCCTGTCCTGGTCGCGCTATGCCTCGCCGGCGCTCGTGGGGGGCCTGGCGGGGTCACCCCTGCCGGAGGCCGGGGGCGAGCGGGGCCGGGACTGACCTACGTATCGTGGGGGAGCGGCGCCGCGCAGGCGCCGTTCCCCCGCCCACGAGACGAGTGAGCCGAAGATGACCCGCGTGATCGCCGGAGCCGCCGGTGGCCGCCGCCTGGCCGTGCCGCCGGGTAACGGAACCCGACCCACCTCGGACCGGGCGAAGGAGGGGCTGTTCTCCACCTGGGAGTCGCTGCGCGGCGCCCTGCACGGGGCGCGGGTGATCGACCTGTACGGGGGATCGGGCGCCGTCGGACTGGAGGCGCTGTCGCGCGGCGCGGCGCACGTGCTGCTGGTCGAGTCCGACCCGCGGGCCGCGGGGGTCATCCGGGAGAACGTCCGCGTCCTCAAGATGCCCGGCGCCGAGGTGCGGGCCGGCAAGGCCGAGAAGGTGATCGCGGGAGAGCCCCCGGCGGAGCCGTACGACCTGGTGTTCCTGGACCCGCCGTACGCCGTCACGGACGACGAGCTGCGCGAGATCCTGCTCACACTCCGTACGCGGGGCTGGCTCGACGCGGACGCCGTCGCCACCGTGGAAAGGAGCACCCGAGGCGGGGAATTCCGCTGGCCCGAGGGGTACGAAGGGATCAGGGCCCGTCGGTACGGCGAAGGGACGCTTTGGTACGGTCGCGCCGCCGACGTTACTGACGCGTCATGAACCACCCGCAGAACCCTCAGAGCGAGGAGTCACCGTTGCGCCGCGCAGTCTGTCCCGGGTCCTTCGACCCCGTCACCAATGGACACCTCGACATCATCGCCCGAGCCTCGCGTCTGTACGACGAGGTCTACGTGGCCGTGATGATCAACAAGTCGAAGAAGGGCCTTTTCTCGATCGAGGAGCGCATCGCCCTCATCGAGGAGGTCACCGCCGAGTACGGCAACGTGCGCGTGGAGGCCTTCCACGGCCTGCTGGTGGACTTCTGCAAGCAGCGCGACATCCCCGCGATCGTGAAGGGCCTGCGCGCGGTCAGCGACTTCGACTACGAGCTGCAGATGGCCCAGATGAACAACGGGCTGTCCGGCGTGGAGACCCTGTTCGTCCCCACCAACCCCACCTACAGCTTCCTGTCCTCCAGTCTCGTCAAGGAGGTGGCGCAATGGGGCGGCGACGTCGCCCACTTGCTGCCCCCCGTCGTGCTGGAGGCCCTCAAGAAGAAGCTCGCGCAGCAGTAGAGTCTGGGACGTGGACGTCCAGAAGAAGCTCGACGAGATCGTGGCCGCCGTGGAGGCCGCCCGGTCCATGCCGATGTCGGCCTCCTGCGTGGTCAACCGTGCCGAGCTGCTCGACATGCTCGAAGACGTGCGGTCGGCGCTGCCCGACTCGCTCTCCCAGGCCCAGCAGCTGCTGGGCGGGCGGGAGCAGATGGTCGAGGAGGCCCGGGCCGAGGCCGACCGGATCATCGGGGCCGCGCACGCGGAACGCGGTTCGCTGATCTCCGACACCGAGATCGCCCGCCGCTCACAGCAGGAGGCCGAGCGCATCGTCACGGAGGCGCAGCGCGAGGCCACCGAGATCCGGGCCGAGGCCGACGACTACGTCGACAGCAAGCTCGCCAACTTCGAGGTCGTGCTGACCAAGACCATCGGCTCGGTGGACCGCGGCCGCGAGAAGCTGCTGGGCCACGGCCCGGCCCTCGACGAGAACGGCTACCCGTACGAGGACGACGACGCGCCGGAGCGCAGCGGCGACCCGGAGACGCTGCGCCGCCGCGCCGACGAATACGTGGACGCCAAGCTGGGTGCCTTCGAGGCGGTCCTCAGCAAGACCCTGGAGGCCGTCGGACGGGGGCGCCTGAAGCTGACCGGCCACCGCCCCGTCGACGAGCTCGGCGCCGGCCTGGCCCACGACGCGGACGGCGAGGGCCACGTCCCCGGGCAGTCCGACGCCGAGTACCTCGCGGGCCTGGCCGCCCCCGTGGCCCCCGGCGACTACCAGTACGACCCGAACGCCGTGCAGCAGCCCGACTACGGCTACCAGCAGCCGGACCCGTACCAGCAGCAGGGCCCGCAGTCGGACCCGTACCAGCAGCAGGGCCAGTACGCCGACCCGTACGCCGCGCAGCCGCAGCAGGCCTACTACGACCCGAACTACGGCTGGCAGCAGCCGCAGCAGCCGCAGCAGACCGGCTACGAGCAGCAGCAGCAGTACATGCCGCAGCAGCACCAGCAGGGTCAGGGCGCGGCGCTGGACGAGACGAGCTTCTTCGACACCAGCATGATCGACCTGAACCGGCTGCGGGAGCTGGAGCAGGAGCGCGGTTTGGGCTGAGCCCGGGGGACCGGTATCCTGATCCCTCAGCCGTGTGATCCCCGGCGCTTTGGCGTGCCCGCCGTCGCACCGAAGGGCACGCGCCGAACCGAAGAAAGCAGGAGCCCTGAACACCCGCCTCGACCACCGCAACCCGCTCGTGTTCGACACGCACGAGCTGGGTCGTCGTCCTGGGGCGATGAAGAAGGTCTCCCGCTCGGTGCCGGCCCCCAAGGACATGGGCATCGAGGTCATCGGTGTCCGCGAGGGTGCGGAGATCACGCTGGACCTCCGCCTGGAGTCGGTGATGGAGGGGGTGCTCGTCACGGGCACCGCCCGCGCACCGCTCTCGGGGGAGTGCGTAAGGTGTCTGGAGCCGGTCGAGCGCGAGCTCGAGACGGACTTCCAGGAGTTGTACTCCTACCCCGACGCCGACACCCGGACCGGTGGGCACCATGGTGCCGCCGACGCCGGTGACGACGCCGAGGAGGAGGACACTCTCTTCCTCGAGGGCGACCTGTTCGACCTCGAGCCCGTGCTGCGTGACGCGGTGGTTCTCGAACTGCCGCTGCAGCCGGTGTGCCAGGACGACTGTTCCGGCCTGTGCCCCGATTGCGGGGTACGGCTGGCGGACGACCCGGACCACCACCACGAGGTCACCGACATCCGTTGGGCGGCCCTGCAGGAAATCCAGCTGAGCGGTGCCGAGGACGGCGCCGACGAGAACCAGGAGAAGTAGCCGTGGCTGTTCCCAAGCGGAAGATGTCGCGCAGCAACACGCGCCACCGCCGTTCGCAGTGGAAGGCTGCGCCCGTGAGCCTGGTGGCGTGCGAGCGCTGCCACGAGCCGAAGCAGCAGCACATCGCGTGCCCGAGCTGCGGCACCTACAACCGTCGTCAGGTCCTCGAGGTCTGATCGGCGGGTGAGGGGCTCCATGTCGTCAGACGGCGCAACGTCGACGGACGCCGGTAAGGCAGCCTCGTCCCCCGCGGTTCTGGAAGGGCGGCTCGGGTACACACTCGAACCCGCCCTTCTGGTGCGTGCGCTGACCCACCGCTCGTACGCGTACGAGAACGGTGGTCTGCCCACCAACGAGCGCCTGGAGTTCCTCGGGGACTCCGTGCTCGGCCTGGTGGTCACGGACACGCTCTACCGCACCCACCCGGACCTTCCGGAGGGCACGCTCGCCAAGCTGCGGGCCGCGGTGGTCAACTCGCGCGCCCTGGCCGGTGTCGGCCGCGGCCTCGACCTGGGCAGCTTCATCCGCCTCGGCCGGGGCGAAGAGGGCACGGGCGGCCGGGACAAGGCGTCGATCCTCGCGGACACCCTCGAGGCGGTGATCGGCGCGGTCTACCTGGACCAGGGCCTGGACGCCGCGTCGGAGCTGGTGCACCGGCTCTTCGATCCGCTGATCGAGAGGTCGTCCAACCTCGGTGCGGGACTGGACTGGAAGACCAGCCTCCAGGAACTCACCGCGGGCGAGGGCCTCGGTGTCCCGGAGTACGTGGTCTCCGAGACCGGACCCGACCACGAGAAGACCTTCACGGCTGCCGCCCGCGTCGGTGGTGTCGAGTACGGCACCGGCACCGGCCGCAGCAAGAAGGAAGCAGAGCAGCAGGCCGCCGAGTCGGCTTGGCGCGACATCCGCGCCACGCGCGACGCGAACGGCACTGTCGCTGGCTGAACCCGTCAGGCCCGTCCGGCCGGCCCCCGAGGCCGCCCGGGCGGGCCTTGCGGTTCCCCGGGCGGGGAACCGCCGTCCGAGAGGAGCGCACCGAGTGCCCGAGCTGCCCGAGGTCGAAGTCGTACGCCGCGGCCTGGACCGCTGGGTGAGCGGGCGCACGGTCGCCCGGGCCGAGGTGCTGCACCCCCGTTCCGTGCGTCGCCACCTCGCCGGCGGCGCGGACTTCGCCGCCCGGCTGGAGGCGCAGACCTTCGGCCCCGCCCTGCGCCGCGGCAAGTACCTGTGGCTGCCGCTCCAGGACTCCCCGCTGGCCCTCCTCGGCCACCTCGGCATGAGCGGCCAGCTGCTCGTCCAGCCGGAGGACGCGCCCGCCGAGACCCACCTGCGGATCCGGATCCGCTTCGAGGACGATCTCGGGACGGAGCTGCGCTTCGTCGACCAGCGCACCTTCGGCGGCCTGTCGCTGCACGAGTGCGTACCCGGCGACCCCGAGCGGCTGCCGGTCCCCCTCTCGCACATCGCCCGCGACCCCCTCGACCCCCGCTTCGACGACGCGGCCTTCCACACCGCGCTGCGCCGCCGCCGCACCACGATCAAGCGGGCACTGCTGGACCAGTCCCTGATCAGCGGGGTCGGCAACATCTACGCCGATGAGGCGCTGTGGCGCACCAGGCTGCACTACGAGCGGCCGACCGCCACCCTGACCCGGCCGGTCACCACCGAGCTGCTCACCCACATCCGCGAGGTCATGACCGACGCCCTCGCCGCCGGCGGCACGAGCTTCGACAGCCTGTACGTCAACGTCAACGGCGAGTCCGGCTACTTCGACCGCTCCCTGGACGCCTACGGCCGCGAGGACGAGCCCTGCCGCCGCTGCGGCACGCCGATCCGCCGCCGCCCCTGGATGAACCGCTCGAGCTACTTCTGCCCGCGCTGTCAGCGACCGCCGCGCGGCCCGGCCGGCACGACCGTTCTCGCCGTCCGCTCGTCGTAACGGCGCGCGGCCGCCGTCGCACGGGGACGACGCAGCCGCCGCCGTGAACCTCCGGCGCGGGCGGGGCCGTGCGGCGCACAATGGGCGGATGCCTCTCGACGGCCCACCCTCCCCGCCCGCCGCCACGTATCCCGAGACCGCTGAGCCGCAGCCGGAGATCCCCCTGATCGGCGGTGACGTGACCGAGGGCGTCGTCCGCGTCGGCGACACGGTCCGCCGCCCGACCGGCCCGCACAGCCCTCTGGTGCACGCCCTGCTACGGCACCTGGAGGACGTCGGATTCCCCGGCGCCCCGCGCCTCCTCGGCATCGACGCGGCCGGGCGCGAGGTGCTGACCTACGTCACGGGCGAGGTCGCCGGACGTCCGCGTCCGGCCTGGATCGCCGACGAGGACCGCCTCGTCTCGGTCGGCCGTCTGGTCCGCGCCTACGACGAAGCGGCCGCCGGCTTCACCCCGCCCGACGGCGTCGGGCCCCCCTCCGGCCCGGTTTCGCACCCGGACATGCCTCCCGCGCCCACCCATCCCGCCGAGGTGGTCGGGCACATGGACTTCACGCCCGACAACATCGTCTTCCGGGACGGCCGGGCCGCCGCGCTCATCGACTTCGACCTGGCCAGGCCCGTCCCCAGGGTCGAGGAGATCCACAACGCGATGCTCTACTGGGCCCCCATCGGCGACCCCGCCGACGCCGACCCCCACCTGCGCGACGTCCACGTCCCCCGCCGCTGCCGCCTGCTCGCCGACGTGTACGGCATGTCCGGCACCGATCGCGGCCGCCTGCTGGAGGTCGCCGTGCTGCGGACCCGCCGCGCGTGGTTCTCCATGAAGCGCATGGCCGAGACCGAGGGCGGCGGCTGGGCCCGCATGTGGCAGGAGGGCGTCGGCGACCAGATCAAACGCCGCGAGGCCTGGCTGGAGCGCCACGGCTCCTCGATCGAGGCGGCACTCACCGCGCCGTAGCGCCGGGGGAGCGCCGCGAGCGGCCGGACAGGGCCGCGTACACGTCGAGTGCCGCCCCGGCCGCCCACCTGAGGAAGCGCACCGAGCCCCTCACCAACGACACCGCCGCTTCGTCCACCGCGCACCCCCACCCAGCCGGAATCCGTGGCCGGCAGTTGCGGCCCCACCCACCTCTACGTCCGCGGAGCCGCCCCCGTTCAACGCGGCGCCGACGGCCGGTGACTGCCTCAGTGGCCGAAGAAGTGATCCGGGGGTCTGCTGACCTGGGGCCGCCTAGGCGATCAACGCTGTGACCTGCGATCGAGTGGTCAACGGTTGTCAGCGTTGGTCGTCGTTGCGCGCCCGGACGGCCCAGAGACGGCCCGGCCGCGCGCCAGTGCCGTCTCGGGTCCGTGCAGTCTTGAACCTGTGGCCGCTTCCTTATCAGGTCGATCAACGGGCACCCGGCACCTGGTTGATCCGCACCCGTGGTGTGCCTACGTGCCGCCTGAGCCCGGCGGGATTCGCCGACGATCGGCCGTGTTGGTGTCAGCGATGGATGTCATCGTGAGCAGCGGCCTTGACACGCTCTTGTTAGCCGCGTCCTCGCCGTGCCCACTGTCGCAGCCTGCTGATGGCGCGTTCTTTGGGGAGGCGAGTTGCCGGAAATTCACCGGGGCTCGTCATGAACGCCGTCAGAGGGGTCCATCGCTTGCGTCCGTTGCGAGCTGCCCACCTCACCGCGGGGAAGTCGGTGATTTCCGAGATGCGATCCCGGTCGATTACCCGCGTGCGCAGGTAGCCGCGGACCATCATCCGTGAGTGTTCGTACGTCACGCCGAGTCGATATCCTCGCACTGCAAGTACAGCGAACCCGATCACGGCCAAACTGCCGACGAGCCGCAGCACTCCGCGGTCGGCTTGCGCTGTGTACGCGATGCTGACAACCGCCGGAACGACTCCGAGGATGCTGTTTCCCAGGCGGTTAAGGGTCGACGGTGATAGGTCCATGACGTTCCTCGGGTGGTCGCATCTACCGGCGCAGCCTACAGTCGGTGGTTCGCCCGGCGTCATGAGCACCAGTTTGGAAGACTGAGGCTGTGGGCTCGGACTGAGCTGGACCGACGCTGATGTGGATGGACCGGTGCGGCAGCCCGAGGTTCTCCGTGAGTCACTGCAAGTCCCTGCCCCATCTGGCACGTGCGTGGCACGACCAGAGGGAAGCGACCCGCACGGAAGGGTCTGGGCCCAGGTCTACGATGCCGACTGGTCGGAGCGATTCCAGGGAGAGTCCAGTGAAGGTCCCCACGGCCTTGATCGGTAGTCAGGTAGACCGCACCTCATTCGACGGGAGCGTGGGCGCGGCCGGACGCCGGAGCCGCGCGCCCGGCGGAGCGTGAGCGACGCCGGGTGTCTTGATGAGGTAGGGAAACCTGTAACTGATCCGGCTATGCCGGTCTACTCCAAGTCGTAGTCGGCGGCCAGCTCGCGGTCAGCGCCCATGAAGCCGCGGGCGTACTCCATCACCTGTCCGTGCTGGTCCCAGTAGTGGTTGGCAATGGTCGGCGCGAAGCGTCCCGGCTTCGACTTCGAGGAGCTGCGCGACGTCCTCGGGCACGGGCCTGACCGACACCACGTCCGGGCGCTTGATCGCCCTGCGCCCGGTGCGGTCCTCGATCAGGCCGAAGGTCATCTTCGGGAGGGGTCCGGTCGAGATCAGCTCGGCGGCTGCCTCCGCCATTTCGCCGGGCACCCAGGACGTAGAGAGTGCGATCACTCCGTCGTCGTCCAGGTACTTGCGGCGCCGCTGGACGACGGGCGTGCCCTCGTCCACCTCCAGCGCGTCGGCTACCCCACGACGGCGGCCACACCCAGCCAGACCACCGACCCGGCGACGCGCGCCTCAGTCGAGATGAGACGTCGCCTCCACGCAGTGCCATACCTGGGCTCGCGTCCGCTGGCCTCGTTCCAGCCCTCGCAAATCAGGCTGTGGGTGCGCGCTCTGGAAAACACGGGCCTTGCGGCGGCATACCGGCGTGGGACCTTCGCTCACGTATCAACCGTCCTTTCTGCCGCCGTGGAGGATCGGATCATCCGCGAGAACCCGTGCCGGTCTCGTTCTGTCAAAGCTCCCCGCCTTGATCCGCAGAAGGTCAAGCCATGGGACAACCGGGTGGAGGCAGTCCGGGGCGAGCTGCCCGACCGTTACCACGCGATGATCGAACCGGCTGCTGGATGCGGTCTGCGGCAAGGTGCGGTCTTCGGCCTGGCTGTGGAAGAGGTCGACTTCCGCAGCGGTGTCGTCCGTGTGATCCGACAGGTGAAGCTCTTACGCGGGCAGCGTGTCTTCGCCCCGCCCAAGGGCGGCAAGATCCGGGATGTGCCCCTGCCGGGGTCGGTCGCCTTCGCGCTGGCCGACCACATGAGGCGCCATCCGCCGGTCGAGATCACGCTGCCGTGGAAGACCCCTGAAGGATCTCCCGTGACGGCCACGCTGATCTTCACCAGTGCAGGGGGATAGGCCCTCGATCGGAACCGCTTCAACCATTGGGTCTGGCGCCCCGCCCTACGCGCGGCCGGCGTGCCCTCGGGGAGGGAGAACGGCATGCACGCGCTGCGCCACTTCTACGCCTCCGTGCTCCTGGACGCGGGGGAGAACATCAAGGCCCTGAGCGAGTACCTCGGCCATCACGACCCCGGCTTCACGCTCCGGACGTACACGCACCTGATGCCCGCGAGCGACACACGCACGAGGGCCGCCGTCGATCGCGTATTCGGCTACAAGCCTGCGACCGACGACGGCCCGGAGACGGCCCGAGCCGTCTGACAGCTATCTGACCTGCGGCTTTCTCAGTAGCCGAAGTCCTGCGTCCACCAGGGGCCGCCCTCGCCGAGGACCGCTCCGACGCCGATCTTCTTGAAGTCGCAGTTGAGGATGTTGGCGCGGTGCCCCTCGCTGTTCATCCAGGCGTCCATGACCTCCTCGGGCGTGGCCTGGCCGCGGGCGATGTTCTCGCCGCCGAGGTTCTTGATGCCCGCCTGGGCGGCGCGGTCCCAGGGGTCGTCGCCGTCGGGGTCGGAGTGGTCGAAGAAGCCCCGGGCGGCCATGTCGGCGCTGAAGTCGGAGGCGAGCTCGGAGAGCTTCTTGTCGGCGTGCAGCGGCTGGCAGCCGGCGGTGGCCCGGACGGTGTTCACCAGGGCCAGGACGGAGGTCTCGACGACGCTCTGGTCGCCGTCCTGCACCTCCTCGCCGCCGCCCGGCACGAGGGTGGCCGCGGGCGGGGACGGGACGTCGGTGGGCGTGGCGGACGCCGAGGGCTGCGGCGCGGCGGGAGTTGCCGCGTTCCGCTCCGGGGCCGAGGCCGGGGCGGAGGGGGTCGGCGTCGCCGCGGTCGCGGGCGCCGACGGGGCCGCGGGCGGCGCGGTGGTACGGGCGTCGCCGCGGCTGGCGGGGGCCGAGGTGTCGCGGTCGGCGGGTACGGCGCCGACGTCCTGCGGGCTCGCGGTGTTCGGCAGCCCGGCGGCCTGGACCTGACCGGGAGCGTCGTCGTGGTACGCGAACCCCCCGGAACCGTCCGGCGAGGGCAGCAGCCCGCTGGAGACGCCGATCGCGCCGACCGCCAGCGCGGCGGACGAGGCCAGCAGCCCGGTGCGCACCGGGTTCTGCTTGCGCCGCCGGGCCCTGTTGGTCTGCCCGCGGTGGCGCGGCGCCTCCGAGAACGGCGCCGGCTCGGAGGCTGTACGGCTGTGGCGGCCCATCCGATGCAGTCCTTTATGTCGGCGGTGTTCACCCGAACGGGTGAGTCCTGTTGCGGCGCGACTGTACCGAAAGACAGGCGGGGCCGGTGTGAACCCTGTGCAACTGGGGGGTTAGCGTGCTTCCATGAACGACGCTGTCCGACTGACGGCCTGGGTGCGAGGTCGAGTACACCAAGTGGGTTTCCGCTGGTGGACGCGGGCGAACGCACTGGAGATCGGTGGGCTCGACGGCTATGTGAGCAATCTCTCGGACGGGCGCGTGCAGATCGTGGCCGAAGGGGACCGGTCGCACTGCGACCGGCTGCTCGACTGGCTGCGGACCGGCGACACGCCCGGACGCGTCGACGGCGTCACCGAGATCTGGGGCGAGCCGCGCGGTGGCTATGAGGGCTTCGCGATCCGCTGAGCCACCGTCCGGCGCACCGCGCCGTCCTCGCAGGTGAGGGGCGAGGTCACAGATCGCCGGCAATCTCACCTGGCAAGAGCGCCAAGGAGGTTGCCATTTCGCGCACCGCGTGGAAGGCTGCCGACATCGAGGACGCGGTGATCTTCGGGGAGTGATTGACGGCCCCGTCCTCCAGCCACGCGGGACGCCCGCGGCGCCTCTCTCGCGCCGTGTTTTCTTAGGCGTACCCGACGAGCGGGCTGTGATCGTGTTGACCGTCCAACCATTTGGTGAGACGCTGGAAGCCCCGCGCACCGCAGCTGTAGGCATGGCAAAGGGCAGCTTCGGCGCACACGGCGCGGGTGCCTATAACCCCTCACAAACGACCCACACCGCTCCCCGGTCGGTCACTCAGCGTGGAGGACCATCCATCATGGCAAAGGCGCTTCTCGGTTACGTCGGCGGCCCCGACCCTCGACTCCTCGCCGAGATGCGAAGGCTGCAGCAGCGCGTCCAGGACCTGGAAACCGAACTCGTACGGATCCAGGCCGAGAACGACACGCTGGCCGCCGCCTCGCGCGAGCTCGTCGACGTACCTCACGCGGAGCCGGTTCTCGCCTGATCCGGCCTTTCGGCCGATCAAGTGGAAACGACTCCGTTTGGGAATGTGCAAGGGACGCCCCGGCGTCCCTTCGTCGTTTTCCGCCCCGTTGCCCTCCCATGATCTCCGCCCTTGCATTGCATGTGCCCCCCGCATTCCTCGGTGAAACCGAGAGCGGGAGGTAGAGTCCAGCGGCGTGCACCTCAAGAGCCTGACCCTGCGCGGGTTCAAGTCATTCGCCTCGGCGACGACGCTGCGGTTCGAACCCGGGATCACCTGCGTCGTCGGCCCGAACGGTTCCGGCAAGTCCAACGTCGTGGACGCGCTGTCCTGGGTCATGGGCGAACAGGGCGCCAAGTCGCTGCGCGGCGGCAAGATGGAGGACGTCATCTTCGCCGGCACGACGGGGCGGCCGCCGCTCGGCCGTGCCGAGGTGTCGCTCACGATCGACAACGGCGACGGTGCCCTCCCGATCGAATACGCCGAGGTCACCATCACGCGGATCATGTTCCGCAATGGCGGCAGCGAATACCAGATCAACGGGGACACCTGCCGGTTGCTGGACATCCAGGAACTGCTCTCCGACTCCGGTATCGGCCGCGAAATGCACGTCATCGTCGGTCAGGGACAACTGGATTCGGTCCTGCACGCGGATCCGATGGGCCGCCGCGCCTTCATCGAGGAGGCGGCCGGCGTCCTCAAGCACCGCAAGCGCAAGGAAAAGGCGCTGCGCAAGCTGGACGCCATGCAGGCCAACCTGGCCCGCGTCCAGGACCTGACCGGTGAGCTGCGACGCCAGCTCAAGCCGCTGGGACGGCAGGCACAGGTGGCGCGCCGGGCGGTGGTCATCCAGGCGGACCTGCGCGACGCCCGGCTGCGGCTGCTCGCCGACGACCTGGTCACCCTGCGGGAGGCACTGCGCGCCGAGGTCGCCGACGAGGCGGCGCTCAAGGAGCGCCGCGACGCCGTCGAGACGGACCTCGCCGCCGCCGTGCAACGGGAGGCGCGGCTGGAGGAGCAGGTCAGGGAGCTGGCCCCGCGGCTGGCCGACGCCCGTGCCACCTGGTACGGGCTGTCGCAGCTGGCCGAGCGGGTCCGGGGCACCATCGGCCTGGCCGAGCAGCGCGTACGGCACGCCACCGCCCAGCCCGCGGAGGAACGGCGCGGCCGAGACCCGGAGGAGATGGAGCGCGAGGCAGCCCGCATCCGCGAACAGGAGGCGGAACTCACCGACGCGCTGGAGGCCGCGCAGCGCGCCCTGGACGACACGGTCGACCACCGCGCGGAACTGGAACGCCGCCTGGCCGAGGAGGACAAGGCCCTCAAGGCCGCCGCCCGCGCCATCGCCGACCGCCGCGAGGGGCTGGCCCGGCTGCAGGGCCAGGTCAACGCCGCCCGCTCCAAGGCCGGATCCGCCGAGGCCGAGATCGGCCGGCTGACCGCCGCCCGCGACGAGGCGCGTGAGCGCGCCGAGTCCGCGCAGGAGGAGTACGAGGAACTCCGCGCCCGGGTCGAGGACCTGGACGCCGACGACTCCGAGCTCGACGAGCGCCTCGAGGCCGCCAAGGACGAGCAGGCCCGCGCCGACGATGCCCACTCCGCCGCCCGCGAGGCCGCCACCGCCGCCGAGCGCCGGCGTGCCGCCCTCGCCGCCCGACACGACGCCCTCGCACTCGGCCTGCGCCGCAAGGACGGCACCGGAGCCCTGCTCGCCGCGGGCGACCGCCTGTCCGGGCTGCTCGGTCCCGCCGCCGAACTCCTCACCGTCGCCCCGGGCCACGAGGTGCCGGTGGCCGCCGCGCTGGGCGCCGCCGCCGACGCCGTGGCCGTATCCGGACCGTCGGCAGCCGCCGAGGCGCTGCGGCTGCTGCGCAAGGACGACGCGGGCCGCGCCGCGCTGCTCGTCGCCGGTGACTCCGTCCCGCAGGAGGCCGCCGAGGTGCCCGCGGGCGTGCGTGCGGCGGCCGCGCTCGTCGGCGGTCCCGACGAACTGCTCCCGGCCGTGCGCCGTCTGCTGCGGGACTACGTCGTCGTGGAGAGCCTCGCCGACGCCGAGTCACTGGTCGCCGCCCACCCGCGGCTGACCGCGGTGACCGCGGAAGGCGACGTCTTCGGCGCCCACTTCGCCCACGGCGGCTCGGCCGGAGCCCCCAGCCTGCTGGAGGTCCAGGCAGCCGTCGACGAGGCCGCCGCGGAGCTGGAGGCCCTGGCCGGGCGCTGCGAGGCGCTCGCGGAGGAGCAGGCGGCGGCCAGGGAACGCAGGTCGGCCGCCGCCCGGGTGGTGGACGAGCTGACGCAGCGTCGCCGGGCCGCGGAGAAGGAGAAGTCGGCCGTGGCCCAGCAGCTGGGCCGGCTGGGCGGGCAGGCGCGTGCCGCCGCGGGGGAGGCGGAACGTTCTGCCGCCGCCGTGGGCCGCGCCGAGGAGTCGCTGGCCGCCGCCATAGAGGAGTTCGAGGAGCTCTCCTTCCGGCTGAGCGAGGCGGAGGCCGCCCCCGCGGACGAGGAGCCGGACACTTCCGTGCGGGACCGGCTCGCCGCCGACGGCGCCAACGCCCGCCAGACGGAGATGGAGGCGCGGCTCCAGGTCCGTACCCACGAGGAGCGGGTCAAGGGCCTGGCCGGCCGCGCCGACGGCCTGGACCGCGCCGCCCGCGCCGAGCGCGAGGCCAGGGCGCGGGCCGCCCGCCGCAAGGCACGTCTGGAGTACGAGGCGCAGGTCGCCTCCGCGGTGCTGAAGGGCGCGCAGGGCCTGCTGGCGTACGTCCAGGTCTCGCTCGGGCGTGCGGACGAGGAGCGGGGAGCGGCCGAGCGGGCCAAGGCCGAGCGCGAGGCGGAGCTGGACACCGCCCGCCGCCGGGGCCGGGAGCTGAAGTCCGAACTGGACCGGCTGACCGACTCCGTCCACAAGGGCGAGGTGCTCGGCGCGGAGAAGAGGATGAGGACCGAGCAACTGGAGAGCAAGGCGCTGGAGGAGTACGGCGTCGAGCCCGCGGGCCTGGTCGCGGAGTACGGGCCGGACCAGCTCGTGCCGCCGTCCCCGCCCGCCGAGGGCGAGGAGCTGCCGGAGGACCCGGAGCATCCGCGCAACAGGCCGCGCCCCTACCACCGGGGCGAGCAGGAGAAGCGGCTGAAGGCCGCGGAGAAGGCGTACCAGCAGTTGGGCAAGGTCAACCCGCTGGCGCTGGAGGAGTTCGCGGCGCTGGAGGAGCGGCACAAGTTCCTCTCGGAGCAGCTGGAGGACCTGAGGAAGACCCGGGCCGACCTCCTCCAGGTGATCAAGGAGGTCGACGAGCGGGTCGAGCAGGTCTTCACCTCCGCCTACCACGACACCGCGCGGGAGTTCGAGGGCGTGTTCTCCCGGCTCTTCCCCGGCGGCGACGGCCGGCTGATCCTGACGGACCCCGAGAACATGCTGACCACCGGTGTGGAGGTGGAGGCCCGCCCGCCGGGCAAGAAGGTCAAGCGGTTGTCGCTGCTGTCGGGCGGCGAGCGCTCGCTGACCGCGGTGGCGCTGCTGGTGTCGATCTTCAAGGCCAGGCCGAGCCCGTTCTACGTGATGGACGAGGTCGAGGCCGCGCTGGACGACACCAACCTGCAGCGGCTCATCGGCATCATGCGGGAGCTGCAGGAGAGCTCCCAGCTGATCGTCATCACCCACCAGAAGCGGACCATGGAGGTCGCCGACGCGCTGTACGGCGTGTCCATGCAGGGCGACGGCGTGTCGAAGGTCATCAGCCAGCGCCTCACGTCCTGACCGGCCCGTCCGGGCCGCGTCAGTCCTTGAGCCGGGGCAGCACCTGCTGCGCGAACAGGCGCAGGCTCCGCCAGCCCTCCTCCACCGGCATCCCCCCGCACAGCGGGTGCAGCACGAGGGCGGCGGCCGGGTCGGTGCTCGCCTCCGCGTAGGCGACGCACTCGTCGGGGGTGACCACGCGGTAGACCCCCTCGCGGCGCAGTTCCTCCGGGGAGGCCGCCGTGGAGCGCACCGCGGAGCGGATGCCGGCGGACTGCCACGAGGCGTAGGTGGCAGCCTCGTGGAACAGGTGCCGCCCGTACTCGGCCCAGGCGCGGTCGGGGTCCTCGGACAGGTGGAGCAGCGGCACCTGCGGCGGGGGCATCAGGCACCAGCCCACCGTGCCGTGCTCGGCGAGCTGCTCCCGGTAGTAGGCCTCCAGCTCCGGCAGGTGGGCGCTGGGGAAGAACGGCAGTCCGAACCGCGCCGCCCGGCGCGCCGCGGCGCGCGAGCTGCCGCCGACGATCAGCAGCGGGTGCGGGGAGCTGTGGGGGCGGGGTGTGACGCGCACGGTCCGGCCGCGGAAGACGAAGGGCTCACCGGTCCAGGCCTTCAGGAGCGTGTCCAGCAGTTCGTCCTGGAGGGCGCCGCGCCGGTGCCAGTCGACCCCGAGGGCCGCGTACTCCTCGGGGCGGTAGCCGATGCCGGCGACGGTGACCAGCCGTCCGCCTCCGACGTGGTCGAGCACCGCGAGGTCCTCCGCCAGCCGCAGCGGGTCGTACAGCGGCCCGATCAGGGCGGAGACGGTGACCGCGATCCTGCGGGTCGCGCCGAGGACGGCCCCCGCGAAGGTGAGCGGCGAGGGCAGCCAGCCGTCGGGGGAGCCGTGGTGCTCCTCGGTCTGGACGGTGGCGACGCCGTGCTCGTCGGCGTACGCGGCCATTTCCAGGGCCGCCCGGTAGCGGTGGCCGAGCGCCCCGGGCGAGGCCGCGGGGTCGACGAGGTTGAAGCGTACGACAGTGGCGGGCATGCGCCGACGTTAGCTGACGAATCGTCAGATGAACAGAGTCGCGGACGCCCGCCGGGTGGCTCCCGGGAGGGCGGGCCGCGTGACCGATACTGGACGGGTTATGGAAACCGTCATTCTTGCCGTAGTCATCGCCCTGGTCGTGATCCTGGCGGCCGGCGGGCTGGTGGTGGGCAGCCGCCGCAGGAAGCAGCTGCCCCCCGCGCCGCCCACCGAGCAGCCGACGATCACCGCGCCTCCCGCCGAACCGCACATCGGCGACGAGGCCGAGGCCCCGCGGGACGAACCCCGCCGGACCATCGAAGAGGTCGAGCTCCCCGAGTCGGAAGACGCCTCCGCAGGCGGCGTCCTCGTCGAGGAGCGCCCGGCCGCCCCCGAGATCGAGCGGCCCGAGCCCACCGCCGGCCGTCTGGTGCGGCTGCGCTCGCGCCTCTCGCGCTCGCAGAACGCGCTCGGCAAGGGGCTGCTCACCCTGCTCTCGCGCGAGCACCTCGACGAGGACACCTGGGAGGAGGTCGAGGACACCCTGCTCACCGCGGACGTCGGTGTCGCCCCCACCCAGGAGCTGGTGGAGCGGCTGCGCACCCGGGTGAAGGTGCTCGGCACGCGCAGCCCCGCGGACCTACGGCAGCTGCTGCGCGAGGAACTGCTCACCCTGGTCCGCACGGACCTGGACCGTACGCTCCACACGGACGGGCTGCCGAACGCGGACGGTGCCGACCAGCCGGCGGTGCTGATGGTCGTCGGCGTCAACGGCACCGGCAAGACCACCACCACCGGCAAACTCGCCCGGGTCCTGGTGGCCGACGGCCGCAGCGTCGTGCTGGGCGCCGCCGACACCTTCCGCGCCGCGGCCGCGGACCAGCTGCAGACCTGGGGCGAGCGGGTCGGCGCCCGCACCGTGCGCGGGCCCGAGGGCGGCGACCCGGCGTCGGTCGCCTTCGACGCGGTCAAGGAGGGCATCGCCGAGGGCGCGGACGTCGTGCTCATCGACACCGCCGGCCGGCTGCACACCAAGACCGGCCTGATGGACGAGCTCGGCAAGGTCAAGCGCGTCGTCGAGAAGCACGGCCCGGTGGACGAGGTCCTGCTCGTCCTGGACGCCACGACGGGCCAGAACGGCCTGGTGCAGGCCCGGGTCTTCGCCGAGGTCGTCGACATCACCGGCATCGTGCTCACCAAGCTCGACGGCACCGCCAAGGGCGGCATCGTCGTCGCCGTCCAGCGCGAGCTGGGCGTCCCGGTCAAGCTGATCGGCCTGGGTGAGGGAGCGGACGACCTCGCGCCGTTCGAGCCCGAGGCCTTCGTGGACGCGCTGATCGGCTCGTAGCCGGCGGCATCCGCGGACGGGCAGCGGAGCAACGGACAAGGGGCGCACTCCCGGGAGTGCGCCCCTTCTCCGTTGCTCACGCGTAGGCGCGGTCCCGGTGGCAGACGTACGCCAGCGTGCCGAGCAGCAGCCGGGCCTCCGGGGGCTGGCGGGCGGCGTCCAGCGCCGGCGGCCGCAGCCAGCGGACCGGGCCGAGGCCGCCGAGGTCGGAGGGGGGAGCGGTCACATGGTCGCCCGGCCCGAGGCAGCGCAGGTCGAGGTCGGCGTCGTCCCAGCCCATGCGGTACAGCAGATGCGGGAGCTCGGCGGCGGCACCCGGCGCGACGAAGAACTGCGCCCGGCCGTCCGGGGTGGCGACGACCGGGCCGAGACGCAGCCCCATCCGCTCCAGGCGCACCAGAGCGCGCACGCCGGATCGTTCCGCCACGTCGATCACGTCGAAGGTGCGCCCCACGGGAAGCATCAGCGCCGCGCCCGGCACGCGCTCCCAGGCGGCCGCGGCCTCCTCGAGGGTCGCCCCGGCCGGCACCTCGCCGGCGAACTCCAGCGGGTGGGCGCCCGGCGCCTCGCACCCCGGGTCGCCGCAGGAGCACTGCCCGCCCCCGCGCGTGGCGCGCGCACCCGGCGCCACCGCCCATCCGCACAACCCGGTGTACTCCGCCACGGTGGTGCACGCCGAGGCGTGCGTCCGGCGGCGCGCGCCGGAGCGGATGTGTCGCATCTCCCGCATGCTGCCGATCGTGAAGCCCATGACACCCCCAACGGGTCGCAGTTGCCGATGGTTACGCCCGTGCCTGATCGGCATGTGTCAAGTGAATCGCTCCGCGTCCACATGTAGTTCATTCGAAGGGGTGGCGAATGGTGGCGTTTTCGCTGGAGGCATCGCCGGATGGGTGATCGTAGGATTACTTTCGGTTTGCAAGCCCCGGAAGTGTGCGGGCCGGCGGGTATGCCGGAGGCAAGACTCGTAGGACACTGAGGCGCATGGGGGCCAGGCAGGCAACGGCCCACATCCCCGGTGGTGTTGGGCGACGGAATGGGGGCGTCACGGTGGGCGGCACACAGGACAAGCAGCCCAACGCGCAGTTGACCTCTTGGTTTGTGCGCAGTGGCTGGTCCAAGGGCGAACTCGCCCGCCAGGTGAACCGCAGAGCGCGCCAGATGGGGGCGCTGCACGTCAGCACGGACACCTCGCGGGTGCGCCGCTGGCTGGACGGCGAGCAGCCGCGGGAACCGATCCCGCGCATCCTGTCCGAGCTGTTCTCCGAACGCTTCGGCACCGTCGTCCCGGTGGAGGACCTGGGGCTGCGTCCCGCCCACCAGCCGCCCGCCTCGACCGGAGTGGACCTGCCGTGGGCGGGGCCGCAGACGGTCCAGATGATCAACGAGTTCTCCCGCAGCGACCTGATGCTCGGCCGCCGCGGCTTCCTCGGGACCTCCCTGGCGCTGGCCGCCGGCCCCGCCCTCGTCGAGCCGATGCAGCGCTGGCTGGTGCCCACCCCCGCCTCCGGCGCCGACGTCCCGCCGCCGCGCGACTCCCGCGCCAGGGCCCGGCTCTCCGAGCCCGAACTGGAGCTGCTGGAGGCCACCACGGTGATGTTCCGGCAGTGGGACAACCAGTGCGGCGGCGGCCTGCGCCGCAAGGCGGTGGTGGGCCAGCTGCACGAGGTCACCGACCTGCTCCAGGAGTCCCATCCGCAGTCCGTTGCCAAGCGGCTCTACCGCGTCACCGCCGAGCTCGCGGCGCTCGCCGGCTGGATGTCGTACGACGTCGGCCTGCACCCCACCGCGCAGAAGTACCTGGTCCTGGCCCTGCACGCGGCCAAGGAGGCCGACGACCGCCCGCTGGGCGCCTTCGTCCTGTCGAGCATGAGCCGCCAGATGATCCACCTGGACCGCCCCGACGACGCACTGGAACTCATCCACCTGGCGCAGTACGGCAGCAGGGACAGCGCGAGCGCCACCACCCAGGCGATGCTGTACGCGATGGAGGCCCGTGCCTACGCCAACATGGGGCAGGTCAGCAAGTGCCACCGCGCCGTGCGGATGGCGGAGGACTCCTACACCGACTCCCGGCCCGCCGAGGATCCGGACTGGATCAGCTTCTTCAACGAGGCCGAGCTCAACGCCGAGAACGCCCACTCCTACCGGGACCTGGCCTACGTGGCCGGCCGCAGCCCCACGTACGCCTCACTGGCCCACCCGGTGATGCAGCGGGCCGTCGACCTCTTCGCGCGGGACAGCGTCCACCAGCGCGCCTACGCCCTCAACCTGATCGGCATGGCCACCGTGCACCTGCTGCAGCGCAGCCCGGAGGAGGCAGCGGGCCTCACCGTCCAGGCGATCGACGTCGCCAAGCACGTGCGCTCCGAGCGGGTGAACACCCGCATCCGCAAGACCGCCGACAGCGCCCTGCGCGACTTCGGCCAGGTCGCCGAGGTCGCCCAGCTCAGCGAGCGCCTCGCCGCCGACCTCCCCGAGGTCGCCGAGACCGCCTGACCGGCGGTCCGCCCCTCACCCCGGCCGCGGCCGGCCATCCCGACAGCCCGACTCGGCTCCCCCATGCCAGGTCAACCGGGTGGCTCGCCGCGGCCGGTCCTCGTTCACCGGCGCGCCCCTTCGACGGCGTGGCGAGGTTTGTACACCCCGGCCCGCGCGGCACGTATACAGCTCGGCGGCCCGTCCGAGGGGTCGCGGCGTCATCACGGCGGCGTCATGGCGGCGCCCGCTGGGGCGGCGGTTCATCGCGACGTAACACGGACGACTTCTTCGTCACGGTGACGAAACACCCGATGGCGTCGACGGAAACCCGGCTGGGACAACCTCATGGCGAAAACCGGCCCACCGAGCCCGCATCCCGCACGGGCCGTTCGGATGACGAGGAGACGCCGATGGCAGCAGGCTTTTTGACGCTTGCCGCAGACACGCCCACGCTCGACAGCGGTAGCACGGCGTTCATGCTGCTGAGCGCGGCACTGGTGCTCGTGATGACCCCCGGCCTGGCCTTCTTCTACGGGGGCATGGTCCGGGTCAAGAGCGTCCTGAACATGCTGATGATGAGCTTCATCGCCATCGGCATCGTCACGGTGCTCTGGACGCTCTACGGCTTCAGCGTCGCGTTCGACTCCGGGAACGCCTTCTTCGGCGGCTTCGAGTGGGCCGGCATGCGCAACATCGGGATCGCCCAGCTGTGGGACGGCTACACCATCCCGGTGTACGTCTTCGCCGTCTTCCAGCTGATGTTCGCGATCATCACACCCGCCCTGATCAGCGGTGCCCTGGCGGACCGGGTGAAGTTCACCGCCTGGTCGCTCTTCGTGGCCCTGTGGGCGACGGTCGTGTACTTCCCGGTCGCCCACATGGTCTGGGCGTCCGACGGCTTCCTGTTCACCCGCGGCGTGATCGACTTCGCCGGCGGAACCGCGGTGCACATCAACGCCGGTGCCGCGGCGCTCGGCGTGATCCTCGTCATCCGCAAGCGCGTGGGCTTCAAGAAGGACCCGTTCCGGCCGCACAACCTGCCGCTGGTCATGCTCGGCGCCGGTCTGCTGTGGTTCGGCTGGTTCGGCTTCAACGCCGGCTCCTGGCTCGCCTCCGACGGCGTCGCGGCCGTGGCCTTCACCAACACCCAGGTCGCCACCGCCTCCGCGATGCTCGGCTGGCTCGCCTACGAGAAGATCAAGCACGGCTCCTTCACCACCCTGGGCGCCGCCTCCGGCGCCGTCGCCGGCCTGGTCGCCATCACCCCGGCCTGCGGCTCGGTCAGCCCGCTCGGCGCCATCGCCGTCGGTGTCATCGCCGGTGTGGGCTGCGCCGCCGCGGTCGGCCTGAAGTACCGGTTCGGCTTCGACGACTCCCTCGACGTGGTCGGCGTCCACATGGTGGGCGGCATCATCGGCTCGCTGCTCATCGGCTTCTTCGCCACCGGCGGGGTCGGCCAGACGGCCAAGGGCGTGTTCTACGGCGGCGGCTTCGACCAGCTGTGGAAGCAGTTCCTCGGCGTCGGTGTGGTCCTGGCCTACTCGCTGGTCGCGTCGGCGATCCTTGCCAAGCTCATCGACCTGGTGATCGGATTCACCGTCAGCGAGGACACCGAGGTCGCGGGCATCGACCAGGCCGAGCACGCGGAGACCGGCTACGACTTCGCGGGCGTGGCCGGCGCGGTCCGCTCCGCCCTCTCCTCCCTGGACAGCAGCAGTGGCACCGGCACCCAGGTGACCGACGCCCCGTCGAAGAAGGTGGACGCGTGAAGCTCATCACCGCGGTCGTGAAGCCGCACCGGCTGGACGAGATCAAGGAGGCCCTGCAGGCCTTCGGCGTCCAGGGTCTGACGGTCACCGAGGCCAGCGGCTACGGCCGCCAGCGGGGTCACACCGAGGTGTACCGCGGCGCCGAGTACACCGTCGACCTCGTGCCCAAGATCCGCATCGAGGTGCTCGTCGAGGACGGCGACGCCGACCAGCTGATCGACGTCATCGTCAAGGCGGCCCGCACCGGCAAGATCGGTGACGGCAAGGTCTGGAGCATCCCGGTCGAGACCGCCGTACGGGTCCGGACCGGGGAGCGCGGCCCGGACGCACTCTGAGGACGCGGGGGCGCGGCCGGGACTCCGGCCGCGCCCCTTCGCACCACCGAAACCGAGCAGTTCCACCGCACGGCCTGCGACTGGAGACAGTGTGACGGAGAACGTCGACGCGAAAGCCCACGACGGACACGCCCCTGCAGGCTATGCGGCGGCCCGGCTGGCCCTGCTGAACGGCGAGGGGCCGTCCGGGCCGCCGCGGCGCAAGACGCTGGCCGCCCTCACCGACACATGGCTGGCCGACCTCGCCCGCGGCGCGGCCGACCGGACCGGGACCAGGGGCTGGTCACTGGTCGCCGTCGGCGGCTACGGCAGGGGCGAGCTTTCCCCGCGCAGCGATCTCGACCTGCTGCTGCTCCACGACGGCTCCGCCGGGGCCGCGGACGTCGCCGGCCTCGCCGACGGGATCTGGTACCCGGTCTGGGACCTGGGCGTCGCCCTCGACCACTCCGTCCGCACCCCGGCCGAGGCCCGCAAGACCGCCGCCGACGACCTCAAGGTCCAGCTCGGCCTCCTCGACGCCCGCCACATCGCCGGGGACACCGCCCTCACCGCGTCGCTGCGCACCGCCGTCCTCGCCGACTGGCGCAACCAGGCCCCCAAGCGCCTCCCGGCGCTCCACGAGCTGTGCCTGGAACGCGCCGAACGCCACGGCGAGCTCTCGTACCTGCTGGAGCCGGACCTCAAGGAGGCCCGCGGCGGACTGCGCGACGCCACCGCCCTGCGCGCCGTCGCCGCCTCCTGGCTCGCCGACGCGCCCCGCGAGGGCCTGGAGGACGCCCGCACCCGGCTGCTCGACGCCCGGGACGCCCTCCACCTGGTGACCGGGCGCGCCACCGACCGGCTGGCCCTTCAGGAGCAGGACCAGGTGGCCGGCGCACTCGGCCTGCTGGACGCCGACGCGCTGCTGCGCCAGGTGTACGAGGCCGCCCGGACCGTCGGCTACGCCTTCGACGTCACCTGGCGCGAGGTCGGCCGGGTCCTGCGCTCCCGCCAGTCGCGGCCCCGCAGGCGCGGGCTGCTCGGCCGCTCCCGTCCCGAGCAGGGCAACCCGCCCGAGCGCACCCCGCTCGCCGAGGGCGTCGTGGAGCACGAGGGCGAGGCCGTCCTCGCGCTCACGGCCAGGCCCGAGCGCGACCCGGTGCTGCCGCTGCGCGCAGCGGCGGCAGCGGCCGAGCACGGCGTACCGCTGTCGCTGCACGCGGTCCGACGGCTGGGCGTGGCCCAGGCGACCCGGCCGCTGCCGGTGCCGTGGCCCGCCGAGGCCCGCGAACAGCTCGTCACGCTGCTGGGCGCGGGGGAGTCCACGGTGCCGGTGTGGGAGGCCCTGGAGGCCGAGGGCATGATCACCCGGCTGCTCCCCGACTGGGAGCGGGTCCGCTGCCGCCCGCAGCGCAACGCCGTGCACATCTGGACCGTCGACCGGCACCTCGTCGAGTGCGCCGTGCGCGCCTCGCGCCTGACCCGCCGGGTCGGCCGTCCCGACCTCCTGCTCATCGCCGCCCTGCTGCACGACATCGGCAAGGGCTGGCCCGGCGACCACTCCGAGGCCGGCGAGGTCATCGCCCGCGACGTCGCGGCCCGCTTCGGCTTCGGCCGCGCCGACGTGGAGACGCTGGCCCTGCTCGTCCGCCACCACCTGCTGCTGATCGAGACCGCGACCCGGCGCGACCTGGACGACCCCGCCACCGTGCAGAGTGTCGCCGACGCCGTCCGCGACACCGAGACGCTGGAACTGCTGCACGCGCTGACCGAGGCGGACGCCCTCGCCACCGGTCCCGCGGCCTGGAGCGCGTGGCGGTCCTCACTCGTCGGCGACCTGGTCAAGCGGGTCGCCGCCGTCCTGGCGAGCGGGGCGGTGCCCGAGCCGGCCGACCCCGAGCCCACCGCCGAGGAGGAGCGCCTGGCCGTCGAGGCGGCGCGCACTGGGGGCCCTGTCATCGCGCTGCGCGCCCACGCCGAACCCGACCCCGACGGGACGGCCACGCGGACCGCCGACGACGAACCCGAGCCCGTCGGGGTGGAGCTGCTGCTCGCCGTTCCCGACCGCCCAGGGCTGCTCGCCGCGGCGGCGGGCGTGCTCGCCCTGCACCGGCTCACCGTCCGCGCCGCCGACCTGCGCACGGTCGACCCCATCGGCGACGGCCCGGTGACCCTCCTGCGCTGGCGGGTGGCCGCCCAGTACGGCTCGCTGCCCGAGGCGGCACGGCTGCGCAACGACTTCGCCCGGGCCTTCGCCGGCTCCCTCGACATCGAGTCGCGGCTGGCGGAGCGCGAGTCCGCCCATCCCCGCCGCCGCGGGGTCACGTCCCCGCCGCCCCGGGTCACCGTCGCCCCCGGCAGCTCCACCGCCGCCACCGTCATCGAGGTCCGCGCCCACGACGCCCCGGGGCTGCTGCACCGCATCGGCAGGGCCCTGGAGGCCACCGGCGTGAACGTCCGGTCCGCCCGCATCAGTACGCTCGGCGCCAACGCGGTGGACGCGTTCTACGTCACCGACACCGCCGGCGCTCCGCTCCCCGACGTACGCGCGGCCGAGGTCGCCGACCAGGTGGAGCGGGCCCTGCGCTGACGCGGTGGAGACCATTCACGGGCCGGGCGGATACCCTTGAGGACGACCTATCACCCGCCCCCGACCTGAGGATCCGCGACCGACGTGTTCGACACCCTTTCCGACCGCCTCGCAGCGACGTTCAAGAACCTCCGGGGCAAGGGCCGCCTCTCCGAGGCGGACATCGACGCCACGGCGCGCGAGATCCGTATCGCGCTGCTGGAGGCGGATGTCGCGCTGCCGGTGGTCCGTGCCTTCATCAAGCAGGTCAAGGAGCGGGCGAGTGGGGCCGAGGTGTCCCAGGCCCTCAATCCCGCCCAGCAGGTCATCAAGATCGTCAACGACGAGCTGATCGGCATCCTCGGCGGTGAGACCCGCCGGCTGCGCTTCGCCAAGCAGCCGCCGACCGTCATCATGCTCGCCGGTCTGCAGGGCGCCGGCAAGACGACCCTGGCGGGCAAGCTCGGCCGCTGGCTGGCGAGCCAGGGCCACGCCCCGCTGCTGGTCGCCGCCGACCTCCAGCGCCCCAACGCCGTCAACCAGCTCCAGGTCGTCGCGGAGCGGGCGGGCGTCGCGGTCTACGCGCCGGAGCCCGGCAACGGCGTGGGCGACCCGGTCCAGGTCGCCAAGGACTCCCTCGAGCACGCCCACACCAAGCAGTACGACGTCGTGGTCGTCGACACCGCCGGCCGCCTCGGTATCGACGCCGAGATGATGCAGCAGGCCGCGGACATCCGCGACGCCGTGCGGCCCGACGAGATCCTCTTCGTCGTTGACGCCATGATCGGCCAGGACGCGGTCAACACCGCCGAGGCCTTCCGCGACGGCGTCGGCTTCGACGGCGTCGTGCTCTCCAAGCTCGACGGCGACGCCCGCGGTGGTGCCGCGCTCTCCATCGCGCACGTCACCGGCCGCCAGATCATGTTCGCCTCCAACGGCGAGAAGCTGGACGACTTCGACGCCTTCCACCCCGACCGGATGGCCTCGCGCATCCTGGGCATGGGTGACGTCCTCAGCCTGATCGAGAAGGCCGAGCAGACCTTCAGCCAGGCCGAGGCCCAGAAGATGGCCGAGAAGCTGGCCAAGGGCCCCAAGGAGTTCACCCTCGACGACTTCCTCCAGCAGATGGAGCAGGTCCGCAAGATGGGCTCGATCTCCAAGCTGCTCGGCATGCTCCCGGGCATGGGCCAGATCAAGGACCAGATCAACAACCTCGACGAGCGCGACGTGGACCGCACGGCCGCGATCATCAAGTCGATGACCCCGGGCGAGCGCCACGACCCCACGATCATCAACGGCTCCCGCCGCGCCCGCATCGCGCGCGGTTCCGGTGTGGACGTCAGCGCCGTGAAGAGCCTGGTGGAGCGGTTCTTCGAGGCCCGCAAGATGATGTCGCGGATGGCCCAGGGCGGCATCCCCGGAATGCCCGGCATGCCGGGCCTGGGCGGCGGCGCCCGCCAGAAGAAGCAGCAGAAGAAGGCCAAGGGCAAGCGCCAGAGCGGCAACCCGCTCAAGCGCGCCGAGCAGGAGAAGGCCGACGCCGCCCGCCGCGAGCAGCAGGCCGGAGGCGCCTTCGGGATGCCGGCGGCCCAGGAGGGCCAGAACTTCGAACTGCCCGACGAGTTCAAGAAGTTCATGGGCTGATCCGGTCCCGTTTCCGTACGGCGGCGGCGCTTCCCGGGAGGGAGGAGCCGCCGCCGCGCGTGCATCATGGACCCATGCGCGTACACATCCGTGCCCCGGAGCCGGCCGACGCTCCCGCGTACCGGGAGGCGGTGCTGCGTTCCGCCGAGCACGTCGGCCGGTGGAACCCGGTCGAACCGGACGGGCTGCCCGAACTGCTGCGGCGCCAGGGGCCCGTGCTGCGGACGTTCCTGATCCTCGACGAGGACACCGGCGGGATCGTCGGCAAGTGCAACGTGGCCAACATCGTCATGGGGCGCTTCCGCAACGCCAGCCTGGGCTACGACAGCTATGTGCCCTTCGCCGGGACCGGACGGATGAGCGAGGGCCTGCGGCTGGTCGTCGACCGCTGCTTCGCCCGCGAGCCGCAGGGACTGGGCCTGCACCGGCTGGAGATCAACGTGCAGCCGGAGAACGAACGGTCCGTCGCCATGGCCAGAAGACTCGGCTTCCGGCACGAGGGCTTCACCCCCCGCATGCTCTACCTGAACGACGCCTGGCGCGACCACGAGCGCTTCGCGCTCACCGTCGAGGAGTGGCCCGGGGCCTGAGGGGCGCCGGAGCGGCGCTGTCCTTATGGTCGGGGTATGGGCAATCCCGTACCGCCCCGGCAGAATCCGGACGACCCATGGCGGACGGAGGGCGCGCCGCCCTCCTCGCCCACCCGGCGACGGCGCCGCATGGGCGGCTGGGGCGGCATGATCCTGACGGCGCTCGTCGTCTTCCTCATCACCGACCTCGTGCTCTCGCTCTTCACCGGGTCCCGGTCGACCACGATCTCGTACACCGAGTTCGGCCGGCAGCTCGCCGCGGACAACATCTCGAAGATCTACTCCAAGGGCGACTCCATCGAGGGGCAGCTCAAGCGGAAGCAGGACGTGCCCGGGGCGGACGAGGGCACGTTCATGCAGTTCAAGACCCAGCGGCCGGTCTTCGCCGACGACGACCTGTGGGCGACCCTGACGAAGAACAAGGTCACCGTCACCGCCGAACCCGTCGTCCAGCAGCGCGGACTGCTCTACAACCTGCTGCTCTCGCTCGCGCCGGTGCTGCTGCTGGTCGTGCTGTGGCTCTACGTCTCCCGCCGGATGAGCAAGCTCGCGGGCGGGCTCGGCGGCCTGGGCGGCATCGGCCGCAGGGCCCCGCCGCGGCCGGTCGTCCCCGAGCTGGGCCGCCGCACCACCTTCGCCGACGTGGCGGGCATCGACGAGGTCGAGGCCGAGCTCAACGAGGTCGTCGACTTCCTCAAGCGCCCGCAGGCCTACCGGGCGCTCGGGGCGCGGATGCCGCGCGGCGTGCTGCTGGCCGGACCCCCCGGCACCGGCAAGACGCTGCTCGCCCGGGCCGTGGCCGGCGAGGCCGACGTGCCGTTCTTCTCCGCCTCCGCCTCCGAGTTCATCGAGATGATCGTGGGCGTCGGCGCCGGGCGGGTGCGCGAGCTGTTCGCCGAGGCCCGCAAGGTCGCCCCGGCGATCATCTTCATCGACGAGATCGACACCATCGGGCGCGCCCGCGGCGCCGCGGGCGGCATCGGCGGCCATGACGAGCGGGAGCAGACCCTCAACCAGATCCTCACCGAGATGGACGGCTTCTCCGGCTCAGAGGGCGTCGTCGTCATCGCCGCCACCAACCGGCCCGACGTCCTGGACCCGGCCCTGACCCGTCCCGGCCGCTTCGACCGCGTCGTCCACGTCAGCCCGCCCGACCGTACGGGCCGCGAGGCCATCCTCGGCATCCATCTGCGCCAGGTCCCCCTGGAGAGCGGCATCGACCTGACCGCCGTGGCCCGTGCCACGCCCGGGATGACGGGCGCGGAACTGGCCAACCTCGCCAACGAGGCGGCGCTGCTCGCCGTCAAGCGCGACAAGTCCGCCGTCGGGCAGGGCGAGCTCTCCGACGCACTCGAGAAGGTGCAGCTGGGCGCGGCACGCCCGCTTGTCATACCCGCCGAGGAGCGCCGCCGCACCGCCTACCACGAGTCCGGGCACGCCCTGCTCGGCATGCTGCACCCGGGCGCCGACCCCGTACGCAAGATCACCATCGTGCCGCGCGGCCGCGCCCTCGGCGTCACCCTCTCCACCCCCGACTCCGACCGCTACGCGTACACCGAGGAGTACCTGCGCGGCCGGATCATCGGCGCGCTCGGCGGCATGGCCGCCGAGCACGTCGTCTTCGGGGTGGTCACCACCGGCGCCGAGAACGACCTGGAGCAGGTCACCAACGTCGTCCGGGGCATGGTCGGCCGCTGGGGCATGAGCGAGAAGGTCGGCCCGCTCTCCGCGATCCCGGCCGACTCCCAGCAGCCCTACGGACTGTCCGCCGCCCCCGCCACCCTCGACGTGATCGACGCCGAGATGCGCCGGATCGTCGACGAGTGCTACGGGACGGCGTGCCGGCTGCTCAGCCGGCACCGCGAGCAACTGGACGCCCTCGCGGAGCGGCTGCTGGAGGCGGAGACGCTGGAGGAGGGCGAGGCCTACGAGGCGGCGGGCATCCCGCGGCTCGCGAAGGCCGCCGAGTGACCGCCGTGTGATCGCGGCCGCGTGCGCGCGGGCACGTCCCGGCTACACCCGGGCCACCAGGTACCGGAACACGTTCTCCATCCGGACCGTGCCGTCGGCGCGCCGGTACGCGTGCAGCGCCTCGCGCAGTTCCTTGCGCACCTGGTCCTCGTCCGTGGCCGCCACGGCCGCGTCGAAGAGCCCGGTCGACACCAGGCCGCGTACCGCGCTGTCCATGTCGGGGTAGCCGAAGGGGCAGGACACCCGTCCCGAGCCGTCCGGGCGCAGCCCCGCGTCCCGCGCCAGGTCCTCCAGATCGTCCCGGCCGCTGAGCCGGACCGCGGCCGCCGCGGCGGCGGTGGCGTCGCGCGGCTCGGCCAGCCGGGCCGCGACCCGCAGCACCCGCCCGGTGGCGCAGCGCTCGGGCGGCCCCCAGCCGGCCAGCACGACCGGGCTGCCCCGCTCCGCCAGGCCCGCCGCGGCCCTGAGCGCCGGGACCAGCTCACCGCGTGCCGTCCCCGGATCGAGGGCGGTCACCACCGTGAACGGCGCCCCCTCCGTGCCGGACACATCCTGCGGGCCGCCCGGCACGAGCCGGGTGCGCCCGTCAGACCGTACCGGCGTGCCCCACTGCGGCTCGGGCAGCAGCCGCTGCCGGGCCAGCGCGAGCCGCCGTTCGTCCGGATCGCATCCCGTGACCGCCGCGCCCCGGGCCGAGGCCATCAGCAGCGCGAGTCCCGATCCGCACCCGATGCCGAGCAGCCGGGTGCGGGGGCCGACCTCCAATCGCTCGTGCACCGCCTCGTAGAGCGGTACGAGCATCCGCTCCTGGATCTCCGCCCAGTCACGCGCCCTGCCGTCGGTCCGGTGTGTTCGTGGGTGCCGTGCGAGCGTAGGTGTCATCGAGCGCCCCAATCAGCCGCGTCGCTGTCTCGCCGAAAGCCTTCCTCGTACGCCCCCCGGTTACGCCGCGCACCGTCGCCGTCACGCCGCGCATGCCCCCGGAGCCAGCCAACTCCCCTTCCGGGCCGTAGTCCAGAGGTTTGAAGGTGAGGATTGGGCCGATTCCCGGACCCCGCCGATTCACGTCCGGCGCCGCTGTCCCCGTACCATCTGCGGCATGGCAAAGGCTCCCGTACTCACACCCCAGGCGGACGACTTCCCGCGCTGGTACCAGGACCTGATCAACAAGGCCGAGCTGGCCGACAACGGCCCGGTGCGCGGCACCATGGTCATCCGGCCGTACGGGTACTCGCTGTGGGAGCGGATGCAGCAGGAGATGGACGCGCGGATCAAGGAGGCGGGCGCCCAGAACGCGTACTTCCCGCTCTTCATCCCGCAGTCCTACCTGACCAGGGAGGCCGAGCACGTCGAGGGCTTCGCGCCGGAGCTGGCCGTGGTCACCCACGGCGGCGGCAAGGAGCTGGAGGAGCCGGTCGTCGTCCGGCCCACCTCCGAGACGATCATCAACGAATACTTCTCCAAGTGGGTGCAGAGCTACCGCGACCTGCCGCTGCTCATCAACCAGTGGGCCAACGTGGTCCGTTGGGAGATGCGCTCGCGGCTCTTCCTCCGCACGAGTGAGTTCCTGTGGCAGGAGGGCCACACCGCGCACGCCACCTACGAGGACGCCCGCGAGTACGCCGCGATGATCCACCGCGACGTGTACGGCGACTTCATGACCGAGGTCCTCGGAATCGACGTCGTCCTCGGCCGCAAGACCGCCCGCGAGCGCTTCGCCGGCGCCATCAACACCCTCACCCTCGAGGGCATGATGGGCGATGGCAAGGCGCTCCAGCTGGGCACCAGTCACGAGCTGGGCACCAACTTCGCCAAGGCCTTCAACACCTCCTACCTCTCGAAGGAGGGGCAGCAGGAGCTGGTCTGGCAGACCTCCTGGGGTGTGTCGACCCGCATGGTCGGCGGCCTGATCATGTCCCACGGCGACGACAACGGACTGCGTGTGCCGCCGCGGCTGGCCCCGGTGCAGGCCGTCGTCCTGGCGATCAAGGGCGACGACGCGGTCGTCGCCAAGGTCCGCGAGATCGGCGACCGGCTCAAGGCCGCGGGCCTTCGCGTCCAGGTCGACGTGCGCACCGACACCCCCTTCGGCCGGCGCGCCGTCGACTGGGAGCTCAAGGGCGTCCCCGTCCGCGTCGAGGTTGGCCCGCGCGACCTGGAGAACGGCACCGCGATGCTCGCCCGCCGCATCCCCGGGGGCAAGGAGCCGGTGGCGATCGACGAGCTGGCCGCGCTGCTGCCCAAGGTGCTGGAGGAGGACCAGGCCACCCTGCTGCGCCAGTCCCGCGAGCGCCGCGAGTCCCGCACCGTGGACGTCAGGACGATCGCCGAGGCCGCCGAGGCCGCGGCCACCGGCTGGGGCCGCATCCCGTGGGCGGACCTGGGCCCGGAGGGCGAGGCCAAGCTGGCCGAGCAGGGCGTGTCCGTGCGCTGCCTCCTCACCGAGGACGGCGCTGTTCCGGAAGCGGACGACGCGCCGGGTACCGTCGCGCTCGTCGCGCGGGCATACTGACCGTCAACTGACTGAAAAGCGACGTACGTAATCGGCAGTACGTCCATGCTTGAGGCGGGTGCGTGACTTCTCCACTGTCCTCCGCACCCGCCCTCAGCCGTACGCATCATCCGGAACTGACTAGTACGTGCAAAATATTTGGGATGGCCCGGTATCGGAACACAGGGCACCCCCGGCTCGTTGTCACGACGTGAGCACGACACCACCAGTCCTCGCCGCCGAGCTGGCAGTCGCATGGGCCGACATTCAACGGCACCATCCCGAACTGCCCGACCTGGCCGCCCCCGAGTCCCTGATCGGAGAGTCCTCGTCCGCGTGCGGCACGGAGCTCTCCTTCGAGCGCCTGCTGCACGAGGCCGTCCACGGAGTCGCCGCCGCACGCGGCGTCCGGGACACCTCGCGGGCAGGTCGCTACCACAACCGTCGATTCCTGGCCATCGCCGACGAGCTCGGCCTGGACCACTCCGAGGAGCCGCACCCCAGCAGCGGCTTCTCCCTGGTCCAGATGCGCCAGGACACCAAGAAGCGCTACCGGGCGACGATCGACCGCCTGCAGCGCGCGCTCAGAGCGCACACCGCGGCGACCGCCGCCGACACCGCCCGCAGTTTCCGCGGGCCCGCCGCCCGGCACGGGTCCTCGGGCGGAGGCGTACGGGTGAAGGCGGTCTGCGACTGCGGACGCAACGTCCGGGTCGTGCCGTCCGTGCTCGCGCAGGCGCCGATCGTCTGCGGGGCGTGCGGTACGCCGTTCCGGATTCCGGAGGCCGCGGCGGTCGCGTGAGCGCCCGCCGCGGCACGGGGGCGGTGCCGTACGGGGGGACAGCGCCGGTGGGGTCACCGGCGTGCGGTGGCATGCCCGCCGTATGGCAGAATGGTCAGCTGAGCACTCGGCAGCCGTGCAGGACCCCTCTCTCCTTCGGCTGACGCGTCCGTCGGGCAAACCGGCTCCACAACCCCACGTGGTGGTCTGTTCTGCCCAACCACGTCAACACCAGGAGAACCCACTCCCGTGGCAGTCAAGATCAAGCTGAAGCGTCTGGGCAAGATCCGTTCGCCTCACTACCGCATCGTCGTCGCCGACTCCCGTACCCGCCGTGACGGCCGGGCCATCGAGGAGATCGGTCTGTACCACCCGGTCCAGAACCCGTCGCGCATCGAGGTCAACGCCGATCGCGTCGCGTACTGGCTGGGTGTCGGCGCGCAGCCGACCGAGCCCGTGCTCGCCATCCTGAAGAAGACCGGCGACTGGCAGAAGTTCAAGGGCGAGCCTGCCCCGGCCCCGCTCCTGGTCGCCGAGCCCAAGGCCGACAAGCGCGCCCTCTTCGAGGCCGCTGCCAAGGACGCCGGTGACGAGCCCAAGGGTGAGGCCATCACCCAGAAGGCCAAGAAGTCCGACAAGAAGGACGAGGCCGCCGAGGCGGCCGAGTCGACCGAGGCCTGATCGTGCTCGAGGAGGCCCTCGAGCACCTGGTCAAGGGCATCGTCGACAATCCCGACGAGGTGCAGGTCGCCGCGCGCACCCTGCGTCGCGGGAAGGTCCTCGAGGTCCGGGTGCACCCCGACGACCTCGGCAAGGTGATCGGCCGCAACGGCCGCACCGCCCGCGCCCTGCGCACCGTCGTGGGCGCGATCGGCGGACGGGGTGTGCGCGTCGACCTCGTCGACGTGGACAACGTCCGCTGAGGTACGCAGCACCGGCACGGGCCGGGGGTGGCACTTGGGCCGCCCCCGGCCCGTGGCCTTATCCGACACGTGAGCACAGGAGCGCGAACAAGTGCAGCTGGTAGTGGGACGCATCGGCCGCGCCCATGGCATCAAGGGCGAGGTCTCGGTGGAGGTGCGCACCGACGAGCCCGAACTGCGGCTCGCCCCGGGCGCCGTGCTCGTCACGGACCCGGCCTCGGCCGGCCCGCTCACCGTCGAGACCGGCCGGGTGCACAGCGGCCGGCTGATGCTGCGCTTCGCGGGCGTCAAGGACCGCACCGGCGCCGAGGCGCTGCGCAACGTCCTGCTCATCGCCGACGTCGACCCGGACGAGACGCCGGAGGACCCCGAGGAGTTCTACGACCACCAGCTGGTCGACCTCGACGTGGTCACCGTCGACGGGACCGAGGTCGGCCGGATCAAGGAGATCTCCCACCTGCCGTTCCACGACCTGCTGGTCGTCGAACGGCCGGACGGCAGCGAGGTCATGGTGCCCTTCGTCGCCGAGATCGTCCCCGAGATCGACCTGGAGGAGCAGCGGGCAGTCATCGACCCCCCGCCCGGTCTGCTGGACGAGGCCGAGGCGGAGCAGTAGGACCATGCGCATCGACGTCGTCACGATCTTCCCCGAGTACCTGGAGCCGCTGAACGTCTCCCTGGTCGGCAAGGCCCGGGAGCGAGGCCTGCTGGACGTACGCGTCCACGACCTGCGCGAGTGGACCCACGACCGGCACAACACCGTCGACGACACCCCGTACGGCGGCGGGCCCGGCATGGTCATGAAGCCCGAGCCGTGGGGCGAGGCCCTGGACGCGGTCCTGGAGTCGGGCGAGGGCTCGCCCGTGCTGGTGGTGCCCACCCCGAGCGGCCGCCCCTTCACCCAGGAGCTCGCGGTCGAGCTGTCCGGGAAGCCCTGGCTGGTCTTCACCCCGGCGCGCTACGAGGGCATCGACCGGCGGGTCATCGAGGAGTACGGCGACCGGCTCGACGTCCGCGAGGTCTCCATCGGCGACTACGTGCTGGCCGGCGGCGAGGCCCCGGTCCTGGTGATGGTCGAGGCGGTCGCCCGCCTGCTGCCCGGCGTGCTGGGCAACGCCGAGTCCCACCGCGACGACTCCTTCGCCCCCGGCGCGATGGCCGACCTGCTGGAGGGCCCGGTCTTCACCAAGCCCCCGGTCTGGCGCGACCGCGGCGTCCCGGAGGTGCTGCTCAGCGGCCACCACGGCAAGGTCGCCCGCTGGCGCCGCGACGAGGCCTTCCGCCGTACCGCGCAGAACCGTCCCGACCTGATCGAGCGCTGCGACCCGGCGGCCCTCGACAAGAAGGACCGCTCGATGCTCGCCGCACTCGGCTGGGTACTCGGCGAGGACGGGCGATTTGGGCGAGCCGCGGAGTCCGTGGAAGAATAGGCGGCTGCCGTAGTGCGTCCGGCGTGCGCCCCTGCCACAGGGGGACATGACGACCGTCCGACGGGCCGGCATTCGTATCACCACCACAATCCGCCGATGACCTGTGGCATGGGCGAAGAAAGCAGACGAACATGTCTCACCTGCTCGACACCGTCGACGCCGCGTCGCTGCGCAGCGACGTCCCGGCCTTCCGCCCGGGTGACACCGTCAACGTCCACGTCCGCGTGATCGAGGGCAACCGCTCCCGTATCCAGCAGTTCAAGGGCGTTGTCATCCGTCGCCAGGGTTCCGGCGTCCGTGAGACCTTCACGGTGCGCAAGGTCTCCTTCAGCGTCGGCGTCGAGCGCACCTTCCCGGTGCACAGCCCGATCTTCGAGAAGATCGAGCTCGTGACCCGTGGTGACGTGCGTCGGGCCAAGCTGTACTACCTCCGTGAGCTGCGCGGCAAGGCCGCGAAGATCAAGGAGAAGCGCGAGCGCTGAGCCCGCCGGGCGCAAGCGGAGCCCTATAGGCTCTGCGCTCGATGGACACAGAGGTACACCTTCCGGAGCGCGACCGCGCCGATGCCGCCGAACGGCGGGATGAGCGGTCGCGCTTCGGCGTACGTACACAGCGGTATGCGCTCCTCGTCGTGGCGGCCGCCGCCGTGGTCGCGCTGGTCAACGTGTTCGTCGCGCAGCCCTTCGAGATTCCCAGCGGTTCGATGGAGAACACCCTGCGGGCCGGGGACCGCGTGCTCGTCAACAAACTGGCGTACCGTTTCGGCGGGATGCCCGCCAGGGGCGAGGTCGTCGTCTTCGACGGCGGGGGATCCTTCGTGCAGGGCTCCGGCGGGACCGACTTCGTCAAGCGCGTGGTCGGTGTCGGTGGGGACCGGGTGACCTGCTGCGACAACCGGGGCAGGATCACCGTCAACGGGCGCCCGCTGGACGAGACCTATCTTTACCCCGGGGACACACCGTCCCGGGTAGCGTTCGACATCGAGGTTCCGAAGGGGAGGCTGTGGGTGATGGGCGACCACCGTGCCGACAGTCGTGATTCCCGTGATCATCTCGGTGACCCCGGAGGGGGCACGGTTCCCGTCGACAAGGTGATCGGCCGGGCGGAGGCGACCATATGGCCGCTGGGCCGCCGCCGGTCGCTGGACGGCGCCCATGGGTAGCCGCGGCCGGGAGCACGCCGGCCAGCCGAGCCGCGCCGCGTACCTGGGCGAGGAGCCGGCCGGCCCGCGCAGGGGCGGCGGCCGGGCCGATCGACGCAAGCTGGCGCGGAAGGTCAAGCGCAGGCGGCGCCGTTCCGCGGCCAAGGAGATACCCCTGCTCATCGGGGTCGCGCTGCTGATCGCGCTGGTCCTCAAGACCTTCCTGCTGCAGGCTTTCGTCATTCCGTCGGGTTCGATGGAGCAGACGATCAGGATCGGCGACCGCGTGGTCGTCGACAAGCTCACGCCGTGGTTCGGCTCCCGTCCCCAGCGCGGCGACGTGGTGGTGTTCAAGGACCCCGGCAACTGGCTGGACGGCGAGCAGGCCCAGGCCGGCGAGGACCCCGTGGTCGTCAAGCAGGTCAAGGAGTTCTTCACCTTCATCGGGCTGCTGCCGTCCGCTGACGAGCAGGACCTGATCAAGCGGGTGGTCGCGGTCGGCGGCGACACGGTGAAGTGCTGTGACGCCCAGGGCAGGATCACCGTCAACGGGACCCCGCTGAACGAGCCCTACATCCATCCGGGGAATCCGCCGTCGGAGATCAAGTTCACGGTCACGGTCCCGCCGAACCGGCTCTTCGTGATGGGCGACCACCGCTCCAACTCCGCGGACTCCCGCTTCCACCTCAAGGACGCCGGCGACGGCACCGTGCCCGAGAGCCTCGTGGTGGGCAGGGCCTTCGCCGTGGCCTGGCCGATGGGGCACTGGGCCGGACTGAAGGAACCGGCGACGTACTCCGGCGTCGCCGCGCCCGGGGGTTCGGGCGCGTCTGCCGCGAGGGCGGGCCCCGGGGTGGCAACATCCAACAATCGGCAAGGAATGACCCCGCTCCCGACTCCTGCGGAACTCCCGCTCGTTATGGGGGTGGTGAGCTTGCGCCGCATATGGCGCGGGCGGCAGCGCGTGGCAAGCGGAGTAGGGAGTGGATGTGGGGGACCTGGTGGTCGGCGCAAGGTCCGGACGCGAAGAGCCGGAGGATCGGGGCCCCACGTCGAGCGGTTCGTCGGGCGGTTCGTCAGGCGGCGGCGAGGCGCCGATTGACACGAACGACCGTGACGGCGGCGGGGGCAAGAAGCAGCAGCGTTCGTTCTGGAAGGAACTGCCCCTGCTGATCGTCATCGCTCTCGCGCTGGCCTGGTTGATCAAGACCTTCCTGCTGCAGGCGTTCTCCATTCCCTCGGCGTCGATGGAGAACACCCTCAGGATCGGCGACCGGGTACTGGTCGACAAGCTCACGCCCTGGTTCGGCTCCGAGCCCGAGCGCGGCGAGGTCGTGGTCTTCCACGACCCGGGCGGCTGGCTCGGCGAGACCGTCCCGGTGGACACCAACCCGGTGACGGGCGCGATCCAAAAGGGCCTGAGCTTCGTCGGCCTCATGCCGTCCGCGGAGGAGAAGGACCTGATCAAGCGGGTCATCGCGGTCGGTGGCGACACGGTGGAGTGCAAGGGCACCGGCCCGGTGAAGGTGAACGGCAAGGCGCTGGAGGAGCCGTACATCTACCCCGGGAACACCCCCTGCGGTGACCGCCCCTTCGGTCCGATCAAGGTCCCGCAGGGCCGCATCTGGGTCATGGGCGACCATCGGCAGGACTCCCTGGACTCCCGCTACCACCAGAACCTGCCGGGCAACGGCACGGTCTCCGTGGACGAGGTCGTCGGCCGGGCGGTCGTCGTGGCCTGGCCGATCGGCAACTGGTCCACCCTGCCCGTGCCCAGCACCTTCGACCAGCCGGGCATCAACGCCGCGGCCGCGGGTCTGCCCGCCACGGCTCTGCCGGCCGCGGGCGGACTGGCCGGCGCGGTCCCGCTGGTGATGTGGCGGCGGCGCCATCTGATCAACCGGGCCGGGTGACGGGGCTGCCCCCGGTCCGTACCCCCGGGTAGGGTGCGGACGCATGAGCACGAGCACACGCACGGGCACGCGGACGGCGACGAGGCGAGCGAGCGGGCAGGGCGGCGGACGGATCGGGCGGATAGCCTCCGGTCTGGCCGTCGCCCTCGGCTGCGTCCTCTTCCTGGGCGGTTTCGTCTGGGCGGCGCTGGTCTACCGGCCGTACACCGTCCCCACCGGATCCATGACCCCGACCGTGGACGCGGGCGACAAGATCCTCGCCCAGCGGATCGACGGCTCCGACGTGCGGCGCGGGGACATCGTGGTCTTCACCGACCCGCTCTGGGGCGACGTCCCCATGGTGAAGCGGGTGGTGGCGGTCGGCGGTGACAAGGTGGCCTGCTGCGACAAGCAGGGGCGGCTCACCGTCGACGGCAAGCCGGTCGACGAGCCGTACCGCCTGGACACCGAGGGCCCGGCCTCGCCCATGCCCTTCTCGGCCACCGTGCCGCAGGGCAACCTGTTCATGATGGGCGACAACCGGGCGACGTCCGAGGACTCCCGCCTCCGCCTCGGCGACGCCGACAACGGCTCCGTGCCGCGCGGCACGGTGTCCGCACGGGTCGACGGTGTGGCGTGGCCGTTCGGCCGCGCGGGCATGGTCGACCGGACCGGAGCCTTCGCCGCCCTGCCGGGCGAGGGTCCCTCCGCCCCCGGTCCGCTGCGCACGATGGGCGTGGCCATCGCGGCCGGCGTGGTCCTGATCTTCGCGGGTGCGGCCTACGGCCCGGTCGCGGCCCGGGCCCGGCGCAGGGCGGCGCGATAGCCATGCGACGGCGCGCGGCCCGGGTCATCCTGCTCGACCCCTCCGACCGGATCCTGCTGCTGCACGGGTACGAGCCGGACGACCCGTCCGTCACATGGTGGTTCACCCCGGGCGGAGGCGTCGAGGAGGGCGAGGGCCTGGAGGTCGCCGCACGCCGGGAGCTGGCGGAGGAGACCGGGATCACCACGGCCCAGCTGGGGCCCGTGCTGTGGGAGCGCTCGTGCGCCTTCGATTTCGACGGCCGGCGATGGGAGCAGGACGAGTGGTACTACCTGGCCCGCACCGACGACGTCCGGGTGCACACGGGCGGCCTCACGGAGCTGGAGCAGCGCAGCGTGGACGGCCTGCGATGGTGGACGTGCGAGGAACTGCTCGCCTCGCATGAGACGGTGTACCCGACCAGGCTCGCCGAGCTGCTGCGCATGCTGCTCGACGAAGGTCCCCCATTGTCCCCGATTCACCTGGGGACGGAGCGTGACTGACGCACAATGGGGGGACGTACGGCTGAAGGGGAACATGCCATGAGCGCCGAGGACCTCGAGAAGTACGAGACCGAGATGGAGCTGAAGCTCTACAGGGAGTACCGGGATGTCGTCGGCCTGTTCAAGTACGTGATCGAGACGGAGCGTCGTTTCTACCTCACCAACGACTACGAGATGCAGGTGCACTCGGTCCAGGGCGAGGTGTTCTTCGAGGTCTCCATGGCTGACGCGTGGGTGTGGGACATGTACCGGCCGGCGCGCTTCGTGAAGCAGGTGCGCGTGCTGACGTTCAAGGACGTGAACATCGAGGAGCTGAACAAGGCCGACCTCGACCTGCCCTCGGACGACTCCGGCTTCAACGGCTGAGGCGGCCGGGGCCGACGGGTTGTCCACAGGCCCCCATCAAGATCATCTCTCGGGCGCCACCTCCCTCACAGTGAGTGACGGAGGTGGTACGGATGAACGCCCGAGGGGCTTTCGGACGCTACGGCGAGGAACTGGCGGCACGGTCGCTGACCGACGCCGGGATGATCGTGCTGGAGCGGAACTGGCGGTGCCGGCACCGCGAACGCCACGGCGAGATCGACATCGTGGCGGCGGACGGGGACGCGCTCGTCGTGTGCGAGGTGAAGTCGCGCGCCGAGAAATGCGGTGAGCACCCCATGGCCGCGGTCACCCCGCGCAAGGCCGAGCGGCTGCGTCAGCTGGCCGAATGCTGGCTCGCCGACCACGGCGGGCCGCCGCCGGGCGGCGTGCGGATCGACGTGGTGGGCGTGGTGCTGCCGCCCCGGGGCGCCGCCCGCGTCGAGCACGTGCGAGGGGTGGAGTGATGGGCTTCGCCCGTACGTGTTCTGTGGCGCTGCTGGGCGTGGAGGGCGTCGTCGTCGAGGTCCAGGCGGACCTGGAGGCGGGGGTGGCGGCGTTCACGCTGGTGGGGCTGCCCGACAAGAGCCTCAGCGAGAGCCGTGACCGGGTCCGTGCCGCCATCGTGAACAGCGGTGAGACCTGGCCGCAGAAGAAGCTCACGGTCGGCCTCAGCCCGGCCTCCGTCCCCAAGGGCGGCAGCGGCTTCGACCTGGCCGTGGCGTGCGCCGTGCTCGCCGCGAACGACCGCGTCGACCCGCGCGACATCGCCGACCTGATGATGATCGGCGAGCTCGGGCTCGACGGCCGGGTCCGCCCGGTCCGCGGTGTGCTGCCCGCGGTCCTGGCGGCCGCGGACGCCGGGTACCGCCACGTCGTGGTGCCCGAGCGGACGGTCGCCGAGGCCTCGCTCGTTCCGGGGGTCTCCGTGCTCGGGGTCCGCAGCCTGCGGCAGCTGATCGCGCTGCTCAACGACGAGCTCGCCCCGGAGGAGGACGAGGAGCCCGCCGACGGGCGGCCCGAACCGATGCTGGCCGGCCTCACCCTGCCGGGTGTCGGCCACGGCACGGGGCTCGCCGACACCGGCACCCCGGACCTGGCCGAGGTCGCGGGGCAGGGCGCCGCCAGGACCGCCCTGGAGGTCGCGGCCGCGGGCGGCCACCACATCTACCTCAAGGGGCCGCCTGGCGCGGGCAAGACGATGCTCGCCGAGCGGCTTCCCGGGCTGCTGCCGCCGCTCACCCGCCAGGAGGCGGTGGAGGTCACCGCCGTGCACTCGGTCGCCGGGATCCTGCCGCCGGGCCGGCACATGGTGGAGCAGCCGCCGTACTGCGCGCCGCACCATTCGGCGACCATGCAGTCCCTCGTCGGCGGCGGGAACGCGATGCCGCGGCCGGGCGCCGTCTCACTCTCCCACAAAGGAGTACTTTTTCTGGACGAAGCACCCGAATTCAGCGGTCAGGCCCTCGACGCACTGCGTCAGCCCCTGGAGTCCGGGCACGTGGTGATCGCCAGGGCCGCCGGAGTCGTCCGCCTTCCCGCACGGTTCCTGCTCGTCCTCGCCGCCAACCCCTGTCCCTGCGGGCGGTACGGCTCACCCGGCGGTATGTGCGACTGCACGCCGAGCATGATCCGCCGCTACCAGGGGCGGCTGTCCGGGCCGCTCCTGGACCGGGTCGACCTGCGGGTGGACGTGGAGGCAGTCAGCCGCTCCGAGCTGATCGGCGGCGTCGGCTGCGCCGAGACCACCGCGGTGGTCGCCTCGCGGGTGCGGGAGGCCCGCGAGCGCGCCGCCGCCCGGTACACGGACACGCCGTGGCGGCTCAACAGCCAGGTCCCCGGCCACGAACTGCGCACCCGCTGGGCGGTGGCGCCCGGGGCCCTGCGCTCCGCCGAACGGGACATGGAGCGCGGACTGCTCACCGCGCGCGGGCTCGACAGGGTCCTGCGGGTGGCCTGGACGGTCGCCGACCTCGCCGGCCGCGACCGGCCGGCCGGCGTCGACATGGAGCGCGCCCTGGAGCTGCGCACGGGTGTGCGTCGCGGCATGGCGGTGGCGACGGGAGATCAGCGATGACGCAGACGCCGCCCGGCATGGACGACGACGCCGGGCCCGACCCGGGGGAGGAGCCGCCCCCGACGCCCGGGGAGCGACTGGCCCGGGCCGCCGTGACGCGGATCGCCGACCCCGGCGACGGGCTGGTCGGCACCTGGCTGCGCGAGTTCGGCCCCGTCGAGACCGTACGGGCGCTCACCGCCGGAGAAGAGCTGCCCGGCGCGGGGCAGCAGCGGACGGCCGGGTACGCCCTGCGGGCCCGCAGGGCGCAGCCGGAACGGGACCTGGCGGCGGCCCGGGCCACGGGCACCCGCTTCGTGTGCCCCGGGGACCCGGACTGGCCGCGGCAGCTCGACGACCTGGGCACCGAGCGCCCCTACGGGCTCTGGGTGCGCGGCGGCGCCTCGCTGAGGATGTGGGCGCTGCGGTCGGTCGCCGTCGTGGGCGCCCGGGCGTGCACCGACTACGGCTCCCACATGGCGGCGTCCCTGGGCGCCGACCTGGCGGAGGCCGGCTGGGTCACCGTCTCCGGGGCCGCCTACGGCATCGACGGCGCCGCACACCGCGGCGCGCTGTCCGTGACGGGCGCGACCGTGGGGGTCGTCGCCTCCGGGGTCGACGTGGCATATCCGCCGGGTCATGCCGAGTTGATCGGACGCATCGCCGAACAGGGCCTGCTCATCGGTGAATTGCCGCCCGGATCGCACCCCACCCGCAGCCGCTTCGTGCTCCGCAACCGCGTGATCGCGGCACTGACCCGGGGCACCGTCGTGATCGAGGCCCAGTACCGCAGCGGCTCCCTGATCACCGCCCGCCGGGCCCGCAAGCTGGGGCGTTTCGTCATGGGTGTGCCCGGCCCCTGCACCTCGTCGCTGTCCCGCGGGGTCCACGAGCTGCTGCGCGCCGACGGGGTCCTGGTCACCGGCGCGGCAGACGTCATCGAGCTCGTCGGACGCATCGGCGAGGACCTCGCGCCCGAGCGCCGCGGTCCCGTCCTGCCACGGGACCTGCTGCCGCCGGCGACCGCCCGGGTTCTGGAGGCCCTGCCCGCCCGAGGCGGGGTCCGCCACGAGGAGCTCGCGGTCGCCGCGGGCGGCACCCCCGACGACACCGTCACCAGGCTTCATGAGCTGCACGCCCTCGGCTTCGTCGAACGCGACGGACCGCGCTGGAAGTTGGCGCACGGCGGTGCGACGGCTCCCACGTCGGGGGGAGGCGGCCAAGCCGACACGCTCTCCCGGTGAACACACCATCAGGTGACAGGACGGTTCTTGACCTGGGACCCCCTGGATGGCGAGGTTATGGGGACGCCCGAACGTCGCCCTGAGCGACGGCCCTGTCACGCTACGCTCAAGGAGGTTCGAGTCCCGCCCGTCCCTCAGGTCAACGCAGAACGGCTCAGATCGACGCATGCACCGGCACACTCCCGGGCACGAAGGCAGCACGGCGGCGACCGCCGTCACCGGAAACCCCCGCCCGCCCGCCCCCACCTCGCTCGACGCGCTGTGGCGGACCTACAAGGCCACGGGGGACGCGCGTCTGCGCGAGCAGCTGATCCTGCACTACTCGCCCCTGGTGAAGTACGTGGCGGGACGCGTGAGCGTCGGCCTGCCCGCAAACGTGGAACAGGCGGACTTCGTCTCCTCCGGGGTCTTCGGGCTCATCGACGCCATCGAGAAGTTCGACCCGGAACGCGCGATCAAGTTCGAGACGTACGCGATCACCCGGATCCGCGGGGCGATGATCGACGAGCTGCGCGCCCTGGACTGGATCCCGCGCTCGGTGCGCCAGAAGGCCCGTGCCGTCGAGCGCGCCTACGCCACCCTCGAGGCCTCCCTGCGGCGTACCCCGAGCGAGTCGGAGGTCGCCGCCGAGATGGGCATCGCCCTGGAGGAGCTGCACGGAGTCTTCAGTCAGCTCTCCCTCGCCAACGTCGTCGCCCTGGAGGAGCTGCTCCACGCGGGCACCGACGGTGGCGACCGGCTCACCCTGGTCGACACCCTGGAGGACACCGGCGCCGACAACCCCGTCGAGGTCGCCGAGGACCGCGAGCTGCGCCGGCTGCTCGCCAGGGCCGTCAACACGCTGCCCGAGCGCGAGAAGACCGTGGTCACCCTCTACTACTACGAGGGGCTCACCCTCGCCGAGATCGGCCAGGTGCTCGGCGTCACCGAGAGCAGGGTCAGCCAGATCCACACCAAATCCGTTCTGCAACTGCGCGCGAAACTGGCCGACGTCGGCCGTTGACGCCGCTTTGCCGACGGGTGCGCCCGGCCGGCACGCCACTTCCGTACAGTGGTGAGGTGCCCAAGATTCGAGCGGCCTCGGTGGCCGAGCACCGGTCGATGCAGCGCGACGCCCTGCTGGACGCCGCCCGCAGTCTGCTCTCCGAGGGCGGGACGGAGGCCCTGACCTTCCCCGCGCTGGCGGAGCGTACCGGGCTGGCCCGGTCCTCCGTCTACGAGTACTTCCGCTCCCGGGCCGCCGTCGTCGAGGAGCTGTGCGCCGTCGACTTCCCCGTCTGGGCGGCCGAGGTCGAGGCGGCCATGGAGGCCGCCCCGTCCGCCGAGGCCAAGATCGAGGCCTACGTCCGCAGCCAGCTCGCGCTCGTCGGTGACCGCAGGCACCGGGCCGTGGTCGCGATCTCCGCGGGTGAACTCGACACGAGCGCCCGCGAGAAGATCCGCGCCGCCCACGGCGGACTGATCGCCATGGTCGTCGAGGCGCTCGCCGCGCTCGGCCACCACGAGCCGAGGCTGACCGCGATGCTGCTCCAGGGCGTCGTCGACTCCGCCGTCCGCCGGATCGAGCTCGGCGCCGCCGAGGAGCCGGACACCATCGCCGACGCGGCCGTCACCATGGCCCTGCGCGGGGTGCTCGGCTGACCCGGGGGGAGGCCACCACCCCGTCCGCCCCCTCCGGCAGGGGCACCCCGAAGACCGGCAGCAGCCGCGAAGGCCCCCCGCGCAGCAGGGCGAGCGGCAGCAGCGACAGCGGGTCGAGGTAGACATCCCCGCGCAGCAGCCCCCAGTGCAGGCAGCCGTCCGGGCAGTGCCACGGGCCTGCGTCGAGCGCCCCGACCACCTGCCCCGCGCCGACCTCGTCGCCCACCGCGACGGACGCCCGAACCGGCTGGTAGGTGATGCGCAGGCCGCCGTCGAGTTCGATCGCGACCACTCCGCGCCCCGCCACGCGCCCGGCGTACGACACCCTCCCCGGCGCCGCCGCGCGCACCGGTGCGCCGGGTCCCGCGCGCAGGTCCACCCCTCGGTGCCCCCTCGCCCACGGAACCGCCGGCGGATCGAACCCCCGCTCCACGACCGGCCGCCGCTCCCCGTCGCCCGGCGCCACGGGCCACGCCCGGTCCGGGCCCCCACCGGCCGTGACGACCGGGACGACCGGGACGACCGGCATCCGGACGGAGGCTTCCACCGGGCGCGCGAGCCCCCCGAGCCACGTCAGTACCGTCAACACCACCGCCACATATGTCCTCATGCTCCAACGGTGATGCCTCCCGCCACTTCCGGACGATCATGGAGCCGGCCTGTGGACAACCCCGGACGGCCCCCGCCCCCAGGCGCGATGTCGCCCGCCGCTCCGGCGGTCCCGTACACTTTCCATGGCGATCCGGGTCACCGGGTCGACTTCGCACGCCCCGCCACCGCCCTACAGCGAGCGGTGGACGCGCTCCTCGGTCCCTTGTGGCACGGCGCGTTCGGGGCGTCAGGCGCGGCCGCCGTCCGGCGACCGCGAAAACCGAGTACCCCTAGGAGTACGGCCATGGCCGTCGTCACGATGCGGGAGCTGCTGGAAAGCGGCGTCCACTTCGGGCACCAGACCCGCCGCTGGAACCCGAAGATGAAGCGCTTCATCTTCACCGAGCGCAACGGCATCTACATCATCGACCTGCTCCAGTCGCTGTCGTACATCGACCGCGCCTACGAGTTCGTCAAGGAGACCGTCGCGCACGGCGGCACCATCCTCTTCGTCGGTACGAAGAAGCAGGCCCAGGAGGCCATCGCCGAGCAGGCGACCCGCGTCGGCATGCCCTACGTGAACCAGCGCTGGCTGGGCGGCATGCTCACCAACTTCTCGACCGTCTACAAGCGCCTGCAGCGCCTGAAGGAGCTCGAGGAGATCGACTTCGAGGACGTGGCCGCCTCCGGCCTCACCAAGAAGGAGCTCCTGGTCCTCTCCCGTGAGAAGGAGAAGCTGGAGAAGACCCTGGGCGGCATCCGCGAGATGCAGAAGGTGCCGAGCGCCGTCTGGATCGTGGACACCAAGAAGGAGCACATCGCCGTCGGTGAGGCGCGCAAGCTGCGCATCCCGGTCGTCGCGATCCTCGACACCAACTGCGACCCCGACGAGGTCGACTACAAGATCCCGGGCAACGACGACGCGATCCGCTCCGTCACCCTGCTGACCCGTGTGATCGCCGACGCCGTCGCAGAGGGCCTCATCTCCCGCTCCGGTGCCGCCTCCGCCGGTGACAAGGCCGAGGGCGAGCCGCTGGCCGCCTGGGAGCGCGAGCTGCTCGAGGGCGACAAGGCGAAGGCCGAGGAGACCGCTGCCGAGGCCGCTCCGGCCGAGGCCGCCGCTGAGACCGCTCCGGCGGAGGCCGCTGCCGAGGCCGAGGCTCCGGCCGAGGCCGAGGCGCCCGCCGCCGACGCCGAGCAGGCCTGAGCCTCAGCCCGCCTTCCGATGCGTGTGAGGACGGCGGGGGCTCCGGCCCCCGCCGTTCGTCCGTAGAACCACCGCTCACCGGATTCACCGACTTCCGAAGAGAGACTGACAGACCATGGCGAACTTCACCGCCGCCGACGTCAAGAAGCTCCGCGAGCTCACCGCCGCGGGCATGATGGACTGCAAGAAGGCGCTCGAGGAGGCCGAGGGCGACCTGGACAAGGCCGTCGAGATCCTCCGCGTCAAGGGCCAGAAGGGCGTCACCAAGCGCGAGGGCCGCTCCGCGTCCAACGGCGCCGTCGTGTCCCTGATCGCCGGTGACAACAGCGAGGGTGTCCTCGTCGAGCTCAAGTGCGAGACCGACTTCGTCGCGAAGGGCGACAAGTTCATCGCCGCCGCCGACGCGATCGCCGCCCACGTCGCCGCCAGCAAGCCGGCCGACCTGGAGGCGCTGCTCGCCTCCGAGATCAAGGACGGCCAGACCGTCCAGGCCTACGTCGACGAGGCCAACGCCACCCTCGGCGAGAAGATCGTCCTGGACCGCTTCGCGCAGTTCACCGACGGCTACGTCGCCTCCTACCTGCACCGCACCAGCCCGGACCTGCCCCCGCAGGTCGGTGTCCTGGTCGAGCTGGACAAGGAGAACGCCCAGGTCGCCAAGGACGTCGCGCAGCACATCGCCGCCTTCGCCCCCACCTTCCTGTCCCGCGAGGAGGTGCCGGCCGAGACCGTCGAGAACGAGCGTCGCGTCGCCGAGGCCACCGCCCGCGAGGAGGGCAAGCCCGAGGCCGCCCTGACGAAGATCGTCGAGGGTCGCGTCAACGGCTTCTTCAAGGAGAACGTCGTCCTCGAGCAGGCCTTCGCCAAGGACAACAAGAAGTCCGTCCAGAAGGTGCTCGACGAGGCCGGCGTCTCGCTGAAGCGCTTCGCCCGCTTCCGCGTCGGCGTCTGAGCGACCAGTCGCGCAAGCGTTTGACCGACGGCCCCGCTAGGGTCGTACGCAGCCGGCCGCTCACCGGCAGGCCGCAGTTGTGACGAGGAGGCCATTGCCCGCAGGGAACCATCACGGACCCTCGGCAATGGCCTTCTTCGTACGTGCACGAGGAGATCTCCATGGAACAGGACGCCGACAAGGCACCCACCGCCGCCGGCACGCACAAGGGCCGGTACCTGCTCAAGCTCTCCGGCGAGGCCTTCGCCGGCGGAGGGGGGCTCGGAGTCGACCCCGACGTCGTGCACACGATGGCCCGCGAGATCGCCGCTGTCGTCCGCGACGGTTACGAGATCGCCGTCGTCATCGGCGGCGGCAACTTCTTCCGCGGCGCCCAGCTCCAGCAGCGGGGCATGGACCGGGCCCGGTCCGACTACATGGGCATGCTCGGCACGGTCATGAACTGCCTCGCCCTCCAGGACTTCCTGGAGAAGGAGGGCATCCAGTCGCGGGTGCAGACGGCGATCACCATGGGCCAGGTCGCCGAGCCCTACATCCCGCTGCGCGCCGTGCGCCACCTGGAGAAGGGCCGTGTGGTGATCTTCGGCGCCGGTATGGGCATGCCGTACTTCTCCACCGACACCACCGCCGCGCAGCGCGCCCTGGAGATCCACGCCGAGGCGCTGCTGATGGGCAAGAACGGGGTCGACGGCGTCTACGACTCCGACCCCCGCTCGAACCCCGACGCGGTGATGTTCGACGCCCTGGAGTACTCCGACGTCATCGCCCGCGACCTGCGCGTCGCGGACCTGACGGCGATCACGCTGTGCCAGGACAACAAGCTCCCGATCCTCGTCTTCGAGCTGCTCGCGGAGGGCAACATCGCGCGGGCCGTGAAGGGTGAGAAGATCGGCACGCTCGTCAACGACACGGGCGCCCGCTGACGGACGCCGCCGGCCGCCACCCGGCCGGCGATCCGCCCGGAACGGGGATGGACAAGACGCTGCCGGTCGGACACCGTGCAGGAAAGACGCGCGCAAGGGCCGAGGCTCTGCCTTCTGAATACCAGGAGCACATGGTGATTGAAGAGACCCTCCTCGAAGCCGAGGAGAAGATGGAGAAGGCCGTCGTGGTCGCCAAGGAGGACTTCGCCGCGATCCGCACCGGTCGTGCCCACCCGGCGATGTTCAACAAGATCGTGGCGGACTACTACGGCGCCGCGACCCCGATCAACCAGCTCGCCTCCTTCGCGGTGCCCGAGGCGCGGATGGCCGTCATCACCCCGTTCGACAACTCGGCGCTGCGCAACATCGAACAGGCGATCCGGGACTCGGACCTGGGTGTCAACCCGACCAACGACGGCCGTATCATCCGGGTGGTCTTCCCGCAGCTCACCGAGGAGCGGCGCAAGGAGTACATCAAGGTCGCCCGCGGCAAGGCGGAGGACGCGCGGATCTCGATCCGCAGCGTGCGCCGCAAGGCCAAGGAGACCCTCGACAAGCTCGTCAAGGACGGCGAGACGGGCGAGGACGAGGTGCGCCGCGCGGAGAAGGAACTCGACGACACGACCCACAAGTACGTGGCGCAGGTCGACGAGCTGCTCAAGCACAAGGAAGCCGAGCTGCTGGAGGTCTGATCCGGCGCACCGCCGGATCCGCTCCTCGGCCCGGCACGCCCGCGGCTGAGCCACCCATCCACCCGACCATCCATCCGACCGACCCGGACCGGACGAAAACGCGAGGCGAAACTCCGTGAACGACTCTTCTTGGGGGCCCTCGCCACATGCCGGTTCCTGGGGAGGTGAGGATGAGGTGGGCACCCGGATGGGCGGCCCCTTGTTCCGCGACGACGCCCCCGAACCGGAACGGCACTCCGCCCGGCCCGACCGTTCCACGCCCCAGCCCTCGGCGGCGGGTGGGAACGGCGGCCGGGCGAAGAAGAGCGCGGGGCGCAATCTGCGCGCCGCGATAGGGGTCGGCGTCGGGCTCGGCGTCGTCATCATCGCCTCGCTCTTCATCGTCAAGGCCGTCTTCGTGGGCGTCGTCGCCGCGGCGGTCGTGGTGGGCCTGTGGGAGCTCACCTCGCGCCTTGCCGAGCGCAAGGAGATCAGGGCTCCGCTGGTGCCGCTCGCCGTCGGCGGCGCCGCCATGGTCGTCGCGGGCTATGTGCGCGGCGCCGAGGGCGCGTGGGTGGCGATGGCGCTCACCACACTCGCCGTCCTGGTGTGGCGGATGACGGAGCCACCGGAGAACTACCTCCGCGACGTGACGGCGGGGGTCTTCGCCGCGTTCTATGTGCCGTTCCTGGCCACGTTCGTCGTGATGATGCTCGCGGCGGGCGACGGCCCCTGGCGGGTGTTCGTCTTCCTGCTCCTCACGGTGATCAGCGACACCGGTGCCTACGCCGTCGGCTGGCGCTTCGGCACGCACAAGCTCGCTCCCCGCATCAGCCCCGGCAAGACCCGCGAGGGCCTGGCCGGCGCGATCAGCTTCGCCATGGTCGCGGGCGCTCTGTCCATGGAGTTCCTGATCGACGACGGCCGGTGGTGGCAGGGGCTGCTGCTGGGCCTCGCCGTGGCCGTCAGCGCCACCCTGGGCGACCTGGGCGAGTCCATGATCAAGCGGGACCTCGGCATCAAGGACATGGGCAAGCTGCTGCCCGGCCACGGCGGCATCATGGACCGCCTCGACTCGTTGCTGCCGACCGCTCCGGTGGTGTGGCTGCTGCTCGTCGTCTTCGTCGGCTCGGGCTGATTCTTCCGGGCCGCCCGGCGTTCAGCCCGGTAGCGGTCCCGTCGCCACGGACCGGGCGGGATCGGCGCTCCACTCGCTCCACGAGCCGACGTACAGGGCGGCGTCGATCCCGGCGACGGCGAGAGCCAGCACCTGCTGTGCCGCCGAGACCCCCGACCCGCAGTAGACACCGACCCTGCCGCCGCCCTCGGTGACCCCCAGGGCGGCGAACCGGCGGGCCAGTTCGCGGGTGGGACGGAAGGTGCCGTCGGCGGTGACGTTCCCCGCGGTGGGAGCCGACACGGCCCCGGGGATGTGGCCGCCCACCGGATCCAGCGGCTCGACCTCCCCCCGGTAGCGCTCGGCCGCCCGCGCGTCGAGCAGCACGCCCGTACGGGCCAGCGCCGCCGCGTCGTCGGCGCTCAGCACCGGCAGCGAGTCCGGCACAGCCTCGAAGTCGCCGGGCTCCGGTGCCGCGCCCCGGGTGGTCAGCTCGCCTCCGGCGGCCGTCCAGGCGGGGAGTCCGCCGTCCAGCACCCGTACCTCCGCGTGCCCGGCCCAGCGCAGGATCCACCAGGCCCGTGCCGCGGCCCAGCCCTGGCCGCCGTCGTGGACGACCACCCGGCTGTCCCGGCGCACCCCGGCCCGCCGCATCGCGTCTTCGAACACCCCGGTGTCCGGCAGCGGATGCCTGCCGGCAGGGCCCGGCGGTCCCGCGAGGTCCGCCTCCAGGTCGACGTAGACGGCGCCCGCGATGTGGCCCGCCTCGTAGGCCTCACGTCCCGACGGCCCGCCGCGCTCGTACCGGACGTCGAGGATCACGGGCGCGGCGCCCTGGTGCAGGTCGGCGGCGAGCTCCTGTGCGCTGATGATCGTGTCCACCGGTCCATCCTGGCGCAGCCCCGCCGGGCCGGGAAGCCCGGGGCTGAGGCCACCGTCCCGGCCACTGGGCGGGAGCACGCTGGGCCGCCTCCCTGACCTGCGCCGTCGCGGCCCGGCGTGACGGCCGTCGCAGGGTGCGGCGGGCCGCGACGCTGGAAGGCGATCCGTCTGCCGCTTACACTCGAACATGTGTACGAGCTTCCTCCGGATCCGCAGCGCCTGCGGGTGATACGCCTCTATCTGCAGATGCAGATCGCCGCAGTCGACGCCAAGATCCAGGAGGCGGAGTCCGGTTCCGCCCCCGCCGCGGCGGGGGCTGCGGAGGCCGGAGGCGGCGCTCCGCAGCGGGCCAAGGGGGTTGGCGGCGCCCGCACTCCCGCCCGCGCCTGGCGGCTGCAGAGCGTGCCCGATCCGGGCGGCGGCTCGGGCCGGGGTGTCCTCCATCGCGACGACTGCCGGGTTCCCGGGGGCGGACGGCTGAACCGGCAGGAGTTCGAGGTGGCCCTCGGCATGCCGGACGTCACGTCGTGCGGGGTCTGCCGTCCGGAAGCGGAGCCGGCCTCCTGAGGTCCGGCGGCACGTCCTGTGGACCCGCGTGCGATGGTCCGTCAGGTCGCCGACTGTGCTGCTGGGGGAGTGTCAACTCACCTCGTTTTCGGGCACGTTCGCGGAAGCGGCGGGGAGGAGCGGGGGTGCGCCGGGTGGAGGGGACCGAAGTGGTGGGCGAGGGCCCAGCGGGCGACTCGGGCCCCCGCGAGGCAGCCCTCGGTGTCCGCCGTGCGGGTGTGGATGCCGGCCCAGACGCGCGCGTCGATCATGTCCTGGTTGAACCGAACGGCGTCGTCGTAGTGGCGTGTGGTGCCTGTGGCGTCGGAGGCGAAGGTGAGATCGAGACGGGTCGTGCCGAGGAGTCCCGCCAGGGTCTGGGCCACCGCGCCGGCGACCGCGGCGTGCCCGCTGATGTGGTCGGGGTGCGGTGGTGTCACGAGCAGCGGCTGCCACTGCGGATCCGGCTCGGTCGCCGGGTTGCCGTCGGCGCCGGCGAGCCGGACGGCGGTGATCGGCCGCCAGGAACCGTAGTGGAGCTTGGCGTCCCACGCCGTAATGACGGCGTCGGTCGCCGTGGCGTTCGCCGCGGCGAACAGCCGTGCCGTGTCGGCGATGTCCAGACGGTGGCGGGCGCTGTGGTCGCGGTACGCGGCCTGGAGCTGGACGGCCAGGTTGCCCCCGAAGAACAGGGCGGTCTCGGTCTGCCGCGCGGTGCGGAGCGAACCCGTCAACGCGCCCATGGTCCGCACCTCGTTCACGTCCCGGGCGTAGCGGGCGGAGGTGAGGGCGGGCGGCGGGCCGGGACGGAATCGGGAGGGGGAGGCGAGCAGCAGCGGGCGCAGCCGGGCGAGCCAGGTGTCGATGAAGGGCAGGTTCCCCGGCGGGGTGGGCCGCCAGACGCCGGGAGCCGGCGGAAGGGTGAAGTCCACGGTCGCGAACCGGCCGTCCCCTTCCCGCAGCCGGATGACGTGCTCGGCGGCGCGCGCCCCGAAGGCCACGCCCTGCCGTTCGGCGTCGCCGTCGGGGATCCTCGCCAGGGAGCCCGCGTACGCCGCGTCGAGCAGCGCCCGGGAGGCGGGGAAGTCGGAGAGCAGGACGTCGTGCGCGGCGGTCACGGCCGCCGCTTCCGGCGACGCGCCGGCGGGTCCGCGGGCGTGCCACTTGTAGGGCGCGTAGCGCCCCTCGATGCCGACCACGGCGTTGTAGACGGCGACCGAGACGAACCCGTGCCAGACGACCGCCTGTCCGGAGGGACGGGTCGCGCCGAGGTTGGTGCCGATGACGTCCGTGGCGATGGCGTTCCACTCACGGACGGCGGCCGGATCCGCCGCCGGCCGATGATCCCTGCCGGCGGCCTGCGCCGGGACGAGGGCGGCGGCCGAGAGCGCGGTGACGGCGAGGGCCACGGGCACGACCGTGCCGGTGAGCCGTCCGTACCACCGCGACAGCCGCCAGGAGGACGGAGCGGTCCTGTCCGCAGGACTCATGGGGAGACTCCTCGTCGACGTCGGGCCCGAGCCGGACCGGAGGGAATTCCCGCCCGGTTCGGGCCACATCGACGTTGTTCCTACCCATGGTCGGGCTGGGCCGCCTCCCGGTTGCCCGGGTGAGCGGCCGGTTCCCGCCGTCCGCCGCACAGGCGGTACCCGTTCCGGGACGACGGTCCCTCGTACGACCGGCCAGGCCGGTGCCCGCCATCCGGCGGGCGGCCGCTGCGACGGGCCGTCGGCTCGGGCCGGTCAGGGGATGGCGACCGGGGGCGGCGGCTGGAGGGGCCCCTGCAGCGGGTTCCAGACACCGCAGACCGGCAGGGCGCCGGCGGTGTTGCAGCGGTTCTCCGCCATGTCGCCGCGGAAGGTGACGACCTTCACCGACAGCTCCGCCGTCGAGGAGGCGCTCACGCTCGCGCCGCACACCCCGGTGACGGGGTATCCGGGGAGCCCGCTGAGGTCCTGCCAGGTGTACGTGCCGCCGCCCACCGGGGTGGTGTCGCGCTGCCCCACGAACGTCCGGCCGCGGACCACGGCGACGGAGTAGTCGCGGTTGCTCGCATTGGCCACGCCCGCCGAGTCGATGTCGCACCCCGAGAGCCTGCCGGGGCCGGGGAAGGGGGCCACGAAGGGCCCGCGGCCGGGGCCGAGGAGCGGAGCGGCGGGGTCGAGGACGGGACCGGCACCGGTTTCGACGATCGGGCTGGTACCGGGGCCCAGGAGAGGTCCGCGACCGGGGTCGAGGAGCGGGCCGGAACCGAGGAGGGGGCCCGAACCGAGGAGAGGCCCGGAACCGAGCAGCGGGCCGAGGCCGAGCCCGGGACCGCCACCGAGTCCGGGGTCGGTGCCGAGGTATCCGTCGGGGTACGGGTAGTCGTCGTACGGATCGGGCCACGGGAAGTCCGACGTCGATGCCGAGGGCGTGTCCGTGCCGTCCGCGCCCACGGCCTGAGCCGTCGTCAGGGAGCCCGCGGATATCGCGGTGGCGATCAGGGCCGCCGGCACCACCGTGCGCGCGAGTCGTCCGAACCGTCGAAGGGACCGCCCGCAGGGCGGCGGGGTCCTGTCTGCAGGACGCATGGAGACACTCCTCGTCGATCTCTGGCCGGCACCGAACCGGAGGGCTTCCGGCACGGCTGTGGCCCCTGTGGACGGGATCCGTACCCGCGCCCACCGGCGTCCGGCGCCAAGGTCATCCCAGTGGCGCAGCCCGTTCCCTCCCACCGGGCCGCACTCACCCGATCGACGCCCCGCGCCTCGACAGACCCTGACCCCCGTGAGCCGTACACCGCTGGCCAACGTTCGCGGGAGCGAGTGCTGCGCGGGCCTCAAGGTGCAGGCAAGACACCACTCATGACATACAGGTAGAAAACGGAAGAGGCCCGGACCGCCGGGCCCCGAACGGCGAAGAGGTGGCTGAGGTGGCGGAAGCCTCCACGGACGAGTCGGCCGGCGAGAAGTCCGTCGAAGAGGGGGGATACCGGCAGGAGCTGAAACGCACCCTGGGCTCCTTCCAGGTCTTCGCGATCTCGTTCGCGTTCATCTCCGTGGCCGTCGGCATCTTCTCCACCTACGACGACGTGCTGCAGAACGCCGGCCCCGTCGGCATCTGGCTGTGGATCCTCGTCGCGGTCGGGCAGTCCCTGGTGGCCCTGGTGGTCGCGCAGCTCGCGGGGCGCATCGCCCTCAGCGGCTCCTCGTACCAGTGGGCCTCACGGCTCGCCGACCCGAAGGTCGGCTGGGGGTTCGGCTGGCTGACGTTCTGCTACCTGGCGATCGCCGTGGTCGCCATCGACAACGCCCTCGCGAGCCAGGCCTTCATGCCGCTCGCCGGCATGCGGCCGGACGAGGACACGGCGCGCGTCATCACGCTCGTGGTGCTCTTGGTCCAGGCCGTGCTCGCCGTGGCCTCGACCCGTCTCGTCAGCCTCATCAACACCGCGGCGGTCGGCCTGGAGCTCGCGCTCGTCGTGATCATGGCGGTGGCCCTCGTCATCGCCGCGGCGGTCACGGGCAACGGCTCGGTCGGCAACCTCACCTCACGCGGCATCACCGAGGACGCCCCGCACTACTTCGCCGTCGGCGGCGGGCTCATGATCGCGATGATCATGGGCCTGGCCACCCTCGTCGGCTTCGACTCCGCCGCGAACCTCGCCGAGGAGGCCAAGAACCCCTACCGCAGCGTCCCCCGGGCGATCGTCGGCTCGGTCGTGGCCGCGGGACTGCTGGGCCTGCTCTTCCTGATCACGCTCACCGTCGCCATCGAGGACGTCCCCCGCATCAGCCGCGACGGCTCCCCGGTCGCCACGATCATGCGGGACCAGCTCGGGCAGGTGACGGAACGCATCCTGCTGATCGCGATCACCTTCGCCTTCTTCGGGGCGGGGATGGTGGTGATGGTCGCGTGCTCGCGGATCATCTTCGCGATGTCGCGCGACGGGCGCTTCCCCGCGCACCGGCTGATGCGCCGGGTCAACCCGCACACGCGGACCCCGATCCCGGCCACCGTGCTGATCTTCGCCATGGGCGTGATCCTGATGGTGGCGCTGCCGGGTGCCGCACTGCTGGAGCTCATCACGGCGTCGACGATCCTCCCGGCGCTCATCTACGGCTCGACGATCGTCCTCTACCTGGCGGTCCGCCGGCGCCTGGGCCGCCGCACGGGCGCCTTCGACCTGGGACGCCTCGAACTGCCGGTCGCCGTCGCCGCCCTGGTGTGGACGATCGTCGCACTCGTCGCCCTGGTGACGCCGGAGGAGGCGCTGGTGCCCCTGGTGATCGTGGTGGGACTGCTCGTCGTCGGCGGGCTGTTCTTCCTCGGCATGCTGATCTTCGACCGTCGGTGCCTGGAGGCCGAGCCCGGGGACGTGGACGTCTTCAAGCACTGAGCCGCCGCGGACGCGGCGCTCCGACGGGGACACCGGCCGAGCCGGCGGTCAGGCGACCCATCGGGTCGTGTCCGGCATCTGCTCTTGCCGGCGGAGTCGACCGGCGTAGTCGACCGGCGGGCGCCTCGGGTGCTCTGGGAGGCGGCTCAAACGCCCCCGCCGTGCTCGCGCACCGCGATCCGGGCCAGCTTCGTCAGCATCATGCCGTTGCGGATCGCGACGATGTAATCCACGGGGAGGCCGTGCATCCGGGTACCGGGGCCCCGGAGGGGGTGCCAGTCGAGGATGAAGAGGGTGTGCTCGCCCCACGGGACCAGGTTCACGGCGATGCGGGCCGCACCGAAGGGATCCGCCTTCGCCTCCAGTTCCAGGCGGCGTCCCGGTTCGCAGATGCGCACGACGCAGGTGTCGTCGAGGGTCAGAGGACCCGTGCCGACGCGGACCTTCAGCCGGGAGCCCACCTCCGGCCACTACGGGTCCGCGGCGAGGACCTGCTGGGTTCCTGTCACCCACTCCCCGTAGCGGCGGCCATCGCACAGCAGGCGCCAGACTTCGGTCGGCGAGCTCAGGATCAGACGGCGGTTCCGGGCCATGATCACGCTCCTGGAGGATGGCCGCCACGGCAGGGGCTCGGCAGCTGTGAGGCCCGGTGCGAGAACCCGGCTTCCAGGGTCAGGCCGACCGCGGGACGTGCACAGTCCGGCAGACCCAGACGGGTGAGCGGCCCTGTCCGGACCCGGCGTCCGTGGCCCCGCGAGGTGAGGCCGGGGGCCGCCGCCAGGGCACCGGCGGTCGGCCACTACGTCATCGTCAGGTCTCCGCACAGACCCGCGATGAGGGCGGGAGGTCAGAACCGCGGTTGGCTGGGGCGGGCGCCGACACGATCTTTGGTTACCTCCCCGGACCGGACCGGGACGCGACGCGATCGCGCCAACGCTCCACGGCGCCTGCTTACCCCCGTCAGGGGACGATGCCGGATTGGCGGCCGGCCGGGGCAGTGGCTGCTCCGTACGCTCGCTCAGCACCAACGACGCGATATCACCACTTACGGACGTTGCCTCGCCTGGACGCCTGCTTGGCGTAGCCCTCACCGGACACATCCGCTCGATACAGCAGCGGGGTTGAACAACAAGCCGAGGCGGAACGGCATCAGCATCCTCTGTGCCGCAGAGGCAATTTTCTTGCCCCACTGTCACATTGCCGGGCCCTATCGGTCTTAGGTTCGACCAGTCATCGGTCGACCCGCCAAGGAGCACACTGATGCAACCCGACACCATCGTCCTCGTCCACGGCTTTTGGGTGACGCCGCGGGCCTGGGAGAGCTGGATCGCCCACTACGAGAACAAGGGCTTCCGGGTCATCGCGCCGCCGTACCCCGGATTCGAGGTGGAGGTCGAGGCCCTCAACGCCGACCCGAGCCCGATCGAGACCGTGACCGTTCCGGCGATCATCTCCAGCCTGAAGAAGCTGATCGTGGGGCTGGACCGGCCGCCCATAGTGATGGGTCACTCTGCTGGCGGCCTTTTCACCCAGATCCTCTTGGACCGCGGCCTCGGTGCCGCCGGAGTGGTGATCAACTCCGCGCCTGCCGAGGGCGTACCGGTCGTACCGCTCTCCCAGATCCGGTCCCTCTTCCCCGTCCTGAAGAACCCGGCCAACCGGCACCGCGCCGTCGGACTGGACCTCGGCCAATGGCACTACGCCTTCGCGAACACGTTTCCCGACGACTACGCCCGCGCCACATATGAGCGCTACCACATCCCCGCACCAGGCAACATCGTATGGAGCGGCTCGCTGGCCAACCTTCACCCCGGCCACACCGAGACGTACGTGAACTTCCACAACGCCGACCGGGCGCCCCTACTGTTCCTCTCCGGCGAGTCCGACCATGTCATGCCACCGAAGGTCCAGATGTCCAACGCCAGGCACTACAAGGCGGAGGGCACCACCACCGAGGTCAAGGTGTTTCCTGGCCGCTCCCACCTGATGGCCGTCCAGGACGGCTGGCAGGAGATCGCCGACTACGCCCTCGAATGGGCACTCGCCCACTCCTGACACGGCAGCCACGGTCGCGGCTTCTGGCGCCTGGCACTTCGACCGCCTGCCCCACCTGGATCCCAACCGGGGCAGGCCATCGGCCAAGCTCGCGCCGACGCCCGCGGTGCTGGTCCGATCAAGGAAATGATCACTCGGCGGATCGGAGAAGAGGTCGCGTCATGTCTGCGGTCATCTAGCGGTGCCGGCTGGACCGCCGCGAGCAGCGGGAGCTCAATCGACGTTCGGGTGCCGGCCGCAGTCTTTGCAGTCTTCTGGACAGCTCTGCTGATCAGCGACCTGATCAAGCGCCGCAGGAAGCGCGCCTCGCACACACCTGACATCAACTTCTGACATCAACGGCTCCGGACGGCAACACATCAGCCCGACTGCAGCAGGGCCGGTTCCCTCACCCGGCACAGGTTCCTGCAGGTCGCTCCGACTCCGGCTCGAACTTGTACAGCGGTGCTCAGTCTCGTCGCAGTGAGCCCAACTTCGTGACGCGGCCAGCCATCAGGCTCAAGCCGGGTCGGGTCAGCCGTCGAACCAGACGACCAGGCGGACGCCCTCGTCGCCGTGCAGGTTCGCCGGCGTGCGCATCACCGACCAGACGGCGGCCCAGTCCCTGTCCGGCACGGCGTCCCTGCGGCGGAGGCGTCCGATGCGGAAGAGGCGGTCGCCGTCCGGCCACTCGGTGCCCTCGGCGTAGGTCCTGCCCGCGTGGTGGAGAGTCTGGTGGTCGGTGTGACCGGAGAGCTCGGCGAAGCGGGTGAGGCCGGAGTTCCGCCCGTGCGTCTCCCAGGTCCCGCCGGGGCTCCGGCGGTACTCGTGAACGCAGTCGTCGACCTCATGCACGATCTCGTCCCAGTCCGCGGCCTCCAGCTCCGCCCAGGTGATCCAGGACGCACCGGAGGCGTCCGAGCCCCAGCACTCGAAGTCGGCGAGAGTCTCCCGCGAAACGTCAGGAGGAAGGCCACGGTGATCGGCGAGTGGGTGGAAGGAGGTGGTGTCGCGGACACCGAACAGGGACCCGAAGGCAACGTAGGAACGCCCGTTGTAGAGGTGCGCGAGGTCGATGGCCCCGTGCCGGCTGCGGTCGTCCTCGTCCAGCCGGCGATCCCAGCGGCACTCGATGAACCCGTGTATGTCCGTCCCCATGACCGGCAATCGTTCTTGGTCGGGGCGAGGAGTGCGACGAGATTTCCGGTGTGTCGGCCAGCCCCGAGCGTTCCTGGCAGGCGCCCGGACGAATGCAGCTCGATGGCGTGGACGCCAAGATCCAGCTGTTTCCGCTGCTCGCCGTCGACCCCCTCGCAGCGCGGACCGCGACGTCTGGGCCGCCTGTGGGCCGTGCAAGGTCGGCCAGGGTTGACGGAAGGCACCTGAGAGTGACGGGAGCCTCACCCATCTGACCTGGGCGGGCTTATTTGATCTGCGACACTGGGTGAACCATGCCTGCACCCGGAGAACTCACATTCGTCGCGCCGCGCGGAGCCAAGAGGCCGCCGCGGCACCTTGCCGATCTTTCGCCCGAGGAGCGCCGGGAGGCGGTCGCGGAGCTGGGGGAGAAGCCGTTCCGCGCCAAGCAGCTGTCGCAGCACTACTTCGCACGGTACGCCGATGACCCCGCCGCCTGGACGGACATCCCGGCGGCGGCGCGGGGGAAGCTCGCCGAGGGGCTGCTGCCGGACCTGATGTCCGTGGTGAGGCACAGCAGCACCGACAACGACACCACCCGCAAGACGCTGTGGCGGCTGTTCGACGGGACGCTCGTCGAGTCGGTGCTGATGCGCTACCCGGACCGTGTGACGATGTGCATCAGCTCGCAGGCGGGCTGCGGCATGAACTGCCCGTTCTGCGCCACCGGCCAGGCCGGTCTGGACCGGAACCTGTCGACCGGGGAGATCGTGCACCAGATCGTGGCGGGCATGCGCTCGCTGCGGGACGGGGAGATCCCGGGCGGACCGGCGCGGCTGTCGAACATCGTGTTCATGGGCATGGGCGAGCCGCTCGCGAACTACAAGCGCGTCATCGGCGCCATCCGCCGGCTCACCGACCCGGAGCCGGACGGGCTGGGGCTGTCCCAGCGCGGCATCACGGTGTCGACGGTGGGCCTGGTCCCGGCGATGCTGCGCTTCGCCGACGAGGGCTTCAAGTGCCGGCTCGCGGTGTCGCTGCACGCGCCCGACGACGAACTGCGCGACACCCTGGTGCCGGTGAACACCCGCTGGAAAGTGCGCGAGGTGCTGGACGCCGCGTGGCACTACGCGGACGTGTCGGGGCGCCGGGTCTCGATCGAGTACGCGCTGATCCGGGACATCAACGACCAGGGATGGCGGGCCGACCTGCTGGGCCGGCTGCTCAAGGGCCGCCGCGTGCACGTCAACCTGATCCCGCTCAACCCGACCCCCGGCTCGAAGTGGACGGCCTCGCGGCCCGAGGACGAGCGGGCGTTCGTGGCGGCGCTGGAGGCGCACGGCGTCCCGGTGACCGTCCGGGACACCCGGGGGCAGGAGATCGACGGCGCCTGCGGTCAGCTGGCGGCTTCCGAGCGCTGACCAGCGCTTGCTAAGGTGACGGTCGTTTGCGGCCGTTCGCCGCGACGTCACGCACATCACACAAAAGAACATCCGACAGGGGAGCGCGGAAAGCGCTGAGAGTGCGGCACGGCCGCAGACCCTCGGACCTGATCCGGGTCATACCGGCGTAGGGAGTCACCACATGAGCACCACTCGTCGGCGTGCGGCCGGCACCGTACTGGCCGTCGCGATCGGCGCGACCGCGCTCGCCGCCTGCGGCAGCGACGGCGGGGACGCCGCCGAGGGCGGCACCCCCTCCAAGACCGTCACCCTGGTCAGCCACGACTCCTTCGCCGCGTCGAAGGACGTGCTGAAGGCGTTCACGAAGCAGACCGGCTACACCGTCAAGGTGCTGCGCGGCGGCGACGCCGGCGCCGCCCTCAACCAGGCCGTGCTGTCCAAGGGCAACCCGCAGGGCGACGTCTTCTTCGGCGTCGACAACACCCTGCTGTCCCGGGCCCTCGACAACGACCTGTTCGAGCCGTACGAGGCCAAGGACCTCGACAAGGTGCCCGCCGCGCTGCAGCCGGACGCCGCGAAGCACCGCGTCACCCCGATCGACTTCGGCGACGTCTGCGTCAACTACGACCGGAAGTACTTCACCGAGCACAACCTCCCGGTGCCGGAGAGCCTCGAAGACCTCGTCAAGCCCGCGTACAAGGACCTGCTGGTCACCGAGAACGCCGCCACCTCCTCCCCGGGGCTCGCCTTCCTCCTCGCCACCACCGCGAAGTACGGCGACGCGGGCTGGGAGGAGTACTGGAAGAAGCTCAAGGCGAACGGCGTCCAGGTCGTCGACGGCTGGGAGCAGGCGTACTACGACAACTTCTCCGGCGCCGGTGGCGGCAAGGGCGACAGGCCGCTGGTCGTCTCGTACGCCTCCAGCCCGCCCGCCGAGGTGCTCGGGCTGAAGACGCAGCCCGAGCAGGGGCCGACCGGTGTCGCGACCGGCACCTGCTTCCGGCAGGTGGAGTTCGCCGGCCTGCTGAAGGGCGCGAAGAACCCCGAGGGCGGCAAGGCGCTCGTCGACTTCCTGCTGAGCCGCGCCTTCCAGGAGGACATGCCGCTCAACATGTTCGTCAACCCCGTCCGTGACGACGCGAAGCTGCCCGAGGTCTTCACCAAGTACGCGCCGGTCGTCGCCGACCCGGCCACCGTCGCCCCGGAGAAGATCGCCGAGAACCGGGAGCAGTGGGTCAAGTCGTGGTCCTCGCTCGTGCTGAAGTAACGAAGACCGCCGGGGGCGGGCGCGCCCGGGCGGCGGGCGTCCGGCCGCTCGCCGTACGGCTCGGCCTGATGGCCGTGCCGGTCGCCTTCTTCGGGCTGTTCTTCGGGTACCCGGTCGCCGCCATCGTCGCCCGCGGGCTCCGCGAGGGCGGGCGGTGGCGGCTCGGCCGGTTCGCGGACGTCCTGGGCGAGCCCGACGTCCTGCACGTGCTGTGGTTCACCTGTTGGCAGGCGGCCGCCTCCACCGCGCTCACCCTGGCGATCGCGCTGCCCGGCGCGTACGTCTTCGCGCGCTTCGACTTCCCCGGCAAGCAGGTGCTGCGCGCGGTGGTGACCGTGCCCTTCGTGCTCCCGACGGTGGTCGTCGGCTCGGCCTTCCTCGCGCTGCTGGGGCGTGGCGGGCTCCTCGACGAACTGTGGGGGGTGCGCCTGGACACCACGGTCTGGGCGATCCTCCTGGCGCACGTCTTCTTCAACTACGCCGTGGTCGTACGCACCGTGGGCGGGCTGTGGGCGCAGCTCGACCCCCGCCAGGAGGAGGCCGCGCGGGTCCTGGGCGCGGGACGGCTCGCGGCCTGGCGCAGGGTGACGCTGCCCGCCCTCGCGCCCGCGGTCGCCGCGGCCGCGCTGATGGTCTTCCTCTTCACCTTCACGTCCTTCGGCGTGATCCAGATCCTCGGCGGCCCCACCTTCTCCACCCTGGAGGTGGAGATCTACCGCGAGACCGCGCAGTTGCTGGACCTGCCGACGGCGGCCGTGCTGACGACCGTCCAGTTCGCCGCCGTCGCGGCGATCCTCGCCGTGCACGCCTGGACGGTACGGCGCAGGGAGAGCGCGCTGCGGCTGGTGGACCCGGCCCGCACCGCGCGGCGGCCGCGCGGCGCCGGCGAGTGGGGGCTGCTGGCGGGCGTGCTCGGCGTCGCAGCGCTGCTGATCCTGCTGCCGCTGGGCGTGCTGGCCGAGCGCTCGCTGCACGGACCCGACGGCTACGGCATCGGCTACTACCGGGCGCTGGGCTCGGTGGCCGGCAGCGGCGGGACCTTCCTGGTGGCGCCGGTCGCCGCGGTCTGGAACTCGCTCCAGTACGCGGCCGCCGCCACCGCGATCGCGCTGGTCGTCGGCGGGCTGGCCGCGGCCGCCCTCACCCGGCGCGCCGGGCGCCTCGTGCGGGGCTTCGACGCCCTGCTGATGCTGCCGCTCGGCACCTCGGCGGTGACCATCGGCTTCGGCTTCCTCATCACCCTCGACGAGCCGCCGCTGGACCTGCGCTCCTCGTGGATCCTGGTGCCGCTCGCCCAGGCACTGGTCGGGGTGCCCTTCGTGGTGCGCACCATGCTGCCCGTGCTCCGCGCCGTGGACGACCGGCTGCGCGAGGCGGCGGCGGTGCTCGGCGCCTCCCCTCTGCGGGTGTGGCGCGAGGTCGACCTCCCGCTGGTGCGGCGGGCGCTGCTCGTGGCGGCGGGCTTCGCCTTCGCCGTGTCCCTGGGAGAGTTCGGCGCCACCGTCTTCATCGCCCGCCCCGACAACCCCACCCTCCCGGTCGCGGTCGCCCGCTTCCTCGGGCGGGCCGGGGATCTCAACCACGGCCAGGCGATGGCGCTCAGCACCGTGCTGATGCTGGTGTGCGCGGGTGCGCTGCTGGCGCTGGAACGTATCCGCATCGACAGGTCGGGGGAGTTCTGATGACCCTGCTGCGACTGGACGGCGCCACGGTGCGCTTCGGCGGCCACACCGCCCTGGACGGCGTGGGCATGGAGGTCTCCGAGCACGAGACGGTCTGCGTGCTCGGGCCCAGCGGCAGCGGGAAGTCCACGCTGCTGCGGGTCGTCGCCGGGCTGCAGCGGCTGGACTCCGGGCGCGTGCTGCTGGCCGGCCGCGACCAGACGGGAGTTCCCGCGCACCGGCGCGGTGTGGGCCTGATGTTCCAGGACCACCAGCTCTTCCCGCAGCGCGACGTCGCCGGGAACGTCGACTTCGGTCTGCGCATGCGCGGCGCCGCCCGTGCCGAACGCGAGCGCACCGTCGCGGAGTTGCTGGACCTCGTCGGGCTGCCCGGCGCGCAGCGGCGCGCGGTCGCGTCCCTGTCCGGCGGTGAGCAGCAGCGGGTCGCCCTGGCCCGGGCCCTGGCGCCGGGGCCGCGGCTGCTCATGCTCGACGAGCCGCTGGGTCAGCTCGACCGGGGCCTGCGCGAGCGCCTGGTGGTCGAGCTGCGCGGGCTCTTCCGGCGGCTGGGCACGACGGTGCTGGCCGTCACGCACGACCAGAGCGAGGCCTTCGCGCTGGCCGACCGGGTCGTCGTCATGCGCGAGGGCCGTGTCGAGCAGGCCGGTACCCCGCTGGAGGTGTGGCAGCGGCCCGCCTCCGAGTTCGTCGCGCGCTTCCTCGGCTTCGACAACGTGGTGGCCGCCACCGTCACCGGCGAGGCCGCCGACACCGCCTGGGGCAAGGTCCCCGTCCCCGCGGGCTCGCCGCAGGGCCCCGGGCGGTTGCTCGTCCGGCCCGCCGGCGTACGGCTCGTCCGCGCCTCCGACGGGTTGCGCTGCGACGTGCTCGCGCGCACCTTCCGCGGCGACCGGGTCACCCTGCTGCTCCGCCCCGAAGAAGGCCCGCGGCTGGAGGCGGGCTGCGCCCTGCGCGACGCCCCCGCGGAGGGCGACACGGTCGGCGTTTCGTTCAGCGCGGAAGAGGTCGTGGTCCTGGGCGGGTAGGCCCCGTTGAGTACCAGGGCCTCAGGGAGGGCGGCGGTGCCGATGGGTGGGCGCGGGCGGGCTGTTCGGCTGTCCCGCCGCTTTGCGCCCGAAGGGCGCGAGACGGCGCGACAGCCAAAGCGCGGCCTAACCCCGCGTCAGGCGCGCCAGTGCCTCGGGGGCGTCCTCGACGGAGTCGACGAGCGCGATGCGCGATTCCATGGAGCGGCCTTCGGCCAGCGCCTGGAGAAGGGGCCAGGCCGGGAGGTGTCGGGTCCAGTGGTCGCGGTCGACCAGCACCATGGGGCGCGGGGTGCCGTGGGACTCGTAGTAGTTCGGCGTGGTGTTGTCGAAGACCTCCTGCACGGTGCCCGCGGCGCCCGGCAGGAAGACGACCCCGGCGGTGCACCGGGCCAGCAGCCCGTCCTCGCGGGTGGCATTGGCGAAGTACTTGGCGATGTGCGCGGCGAAGGCGTTCGGCGGCTCGTGCCCGTAGAACCACGTCGGCACACCGATGGAGGCGCCGCCGCCGGGCCGGCGGTCGCGGACGTCGAAGGCGGCGCGCGCCCAGTCCGTGATGGAAGGGCGGAAGGAAGGGACCTTGGCCACCGTCTCCAAGGCCTCGGCGAGCATCGCGTCGTCGAAGGGCGCCGCGTAGGCGCCGAGGTTGGCCGCCTCCATGGCGCCCGGTCCGCCGCCCGTGGCAACGGTCAGGCCCGCGCGCGTCAGCGCCCGGCCGAGGCGGGCGGCGCCCGCGTACGCGTCGGTGCCGCGCTCCATGGCGTGACCGCCCATGACGCCCACGACGCGGGCGTCCGCGACGAGTTCGTCGAAGGCGTCGGAGACCGCGTCGTCGTGGATGCTGCGGAGCATCGACGCGTAGATGTCGCCGCTGCCCCGGGTGCGCAGGAACCACTGGTAGGCGCGGGCGTCCGGCGTCGCCTCGTAGCCGTCGTCGACGAGGCCCTCGTACAGCGCGTCGGGGCCGTAGAGCGAGCCCCGGTACGGGTCGAAGGGCAGGTCGGGCACCGGAGGGAAGACCATGGCGCCGCCGGCGCGGACGTGGGCGGCCGCCTCCGGCTGCATGGGGCAGCCCAGGAAGACGGCCTCGGCGATGTCGGCGGACATCAGGGCGGGCGTACGGGTCGTCAGGTCGACCGACTGGACGCGGTGACCGCGCAGCGAGCCCGACGCGGCGACGCGGTCGAACTCTTCGAGGGTCTCTATCTCGTGATCGTTCGGATCGTTCGGCGACAGCACGCCCGTCACCCTAGCGCCCGCGGCGGGGGCCGCCGCCGCGGGGCTCCGCACGGCGCTACGGCAGCGGCAGGGTGCCCAGGTGGGCGACGAGCAGGGTCAGTGGCAGCACCACGGCGAGGACCGCGAGGGCCCGCACGGCGGCCGCGTTGCGCAGCAGGGCGGCGGGTGCGCCGAGCCGGGTGAGGGCGGCGGTGGCGGGACGGCGGGCGCGCTTGGCGTCCACCGTCGCGGTCAGGGCGGTCGCGACCGCCGACAGGACGACCAGGAAGGCACCCAGCGCGGTGAGCGGCCCGACGGGGTGCGCCGCGGCGCCGAGCCGGCCGGTGCCGGCGAGGGCGGTGGCGGCCACCGCGCACAAGGCGCCCAGCGGGCGGCCCACGAGCGCCGCCTCCTCCTGGAGGGCCCGCCCCGCCAGGAGCCGCAGGGCACCGGGCCGGTACGCAGCCAGCAGCCGTCCGCACAGGTGGACCAGGCCCGGCATGGCCAGCACCATGCCGATGGCCGTCAGCAGCCAGCCGCCGACGACGGCCGGGGCGACGTGACCGAGGCCGCCGGGCAGCGGGAGCGTGCCCCCGGACGCCGGGGCGCCGGCGTCCCCGGCCGAGGAGATCTGTACGGCCAGGCCGATCGCCACGAGAGCCACGCCCCACGGCAGGCCCGAAGGAGTGCGGCCCTCGCGGCCGGTGGGCTCCTCCTGGCGGGACCGCCGCGGCCGCAATACGACCGCGGCCGCGACCGCCGCTACCAGCGGCAGTGTGGCCGACAGCGTCAGCGCGCCCGCGAACGGGAGCTCCCGGTCCGCGCCCAGTGCCTCGGCGGCACCGGTGAGGTGCGGGCCGGGCAGGTCACCGCGGAGGAAGAGGAAGCCCAGGAGCGCGATCAGGACGCCCAGGCCGCAGTTGAGGGCGGAGCTCGCCGCGGCCAGCAGGGGCAGCCCGTGCCGTCCGAGCCCGGCGGCGGCCAGGCCCGCGTGCAGCCGTCCGCTCGGCTCCGTACGGGCCACGAGCACCGACAGGTGGACGGTGGCGGCGAACGGCGCCGCGCACCACAGCAGCGGGACCAGGCCGTCCGGTGCGGGCGCGGGGTGCGCGAGGGCGTGACCGAGAACGGCGAGCAGCAGGAACCCGGTGCCCGCGGCCGCCGCGACGACCAGCAGCCGGCGCAGCAGCACCTCCGGCCGGGAGCCGAGGGCTACACGGAGGCTGAGCACGAGTCGGCGTCCTCCCGCTCCTGTTGGGGCATGCCGGCCGTGAAGCGGCCGTCGACGAGGGTGACCACCCGGTCGGCGAGGGAGACGACCTCGGGCTCGTTGGACGCCAGCACCACGGTGATGCCGTGCGAGCGGGCGGCGCTGGTCAGTATCCGCAGCACCTGGGCGCGGTCCGCGCGGTGCAGCGGGGCGGTCGGTTCGTCGGCGAAGACCACCGACGGCCGGTTGACCAGGGCGCGGGCGATCGCCACCCGCTGCCGCTCGGCCTGCAGCAGCCTGCCGGGCCGTTTGCGGGCGGCCCCGCCGATGTCCAGCCGGTCCAGCCACTCCTGCGCGTCCGCGCGGGCCGTGCGGTATGGGACACCGCACAACAGGAGCGGCAGCGCGGCGTTCTCCCGGACGGTCAGTTCGGGGAGCAGCTGCGGGCTGCTGTCGATCCAGCCGAAGCACTCACGGCGCAGCCGCTCGCGGGCGGTCGCGCCGAGGGTGTGCACAGGGGAGCTGTTGAACCACACCTCGCCCTGCTCGGGGAGCAGTTCGCCGGACAGACAGCGCAGCAGGGTGGTCTTCCCCGCGCCGTGCGGGCCGAGGACGCCGAGGATCTCGCCCTCACGCACGCCGAGGGACACGCCGAGCAGAGCGGGTGAGCGGTCGTGCGCGTGGCGCAGGCCGCGGGCCCACAGCACGTCGTTGTCGGGTGGGTTCACGTTGGCCTCTAACGAACGCGGGGAGTCCGGGTCACTGCGGCACCGTACGCGCCGCACGGCCCCCACCCGGGGTCACCGGGGCGTGTCCCGCGCCCGCGCCCACCCGTGCGGCGTACGCCGCGGCCCCTGACGGCGTCCCGCCCGCGCGGACGCCGACGGGCCGGGGCACGCGTGACGCGTGACCCGGCCCGGGGTGGCGAGGGGGACCGTCAGAGCTTGGTCCAGGCCTCCGTGAGGACGGTGCGCAGGACGCCCTCGATCTCGTCGAACGTCGACTGGTCGGCGATCAGCGGCGGCGCGAGCTGGACGACCGGGTCGCCGCGGTCGTCGGCGCGGCAGTAGAGGCCGTTCTCGAAGAGCGCCTTGCTGAGGAAGCCGTACAGGACGCGCTCGGTCTCCTCGTCGGTGAAGGTCTCCTTGGTGACCTTGTCCTTCACCAGCTCGATGCCGTAGAAGAAGCCGTTCCCGCGGATGTCGCCGACGATCGGCAGGTCGAGCAGCTTCTCCAGGGTGGCGCGGAAGGCGTCCTCGTTGTCGAGCACGTGCTGGTTGAGCTGCTCGCGCTCGAAGATGTCGAAGTTGGCGAGGGCGACGGCCGACGACACCGGGTGGCCGCCGAAGGTGTAGCCGTGCAGGAAGGTGTTGTCGCCCTTGTAGAAGGGCTCGGCGATGCGGTCGGAGATGATGCACGCGCCGATGGGGGAGTAGCCCGAGGTCATGCCCTTGGCGCAGGTGATCATGTCCGGCACGTAGCCGAACTTGTCGCAGCCGAACATCGTGCCGAGCCGGCCGAAGGCGCAGATGACCTCGTCGGAGACGAGCAGCACGTCGTACTGGTCGCAGATCTCGCGGACCCGCTGGAAGTACCCGGGCGGGGGCGGGAAGCAGCCGCCGGCGTTCTGCACCGGCTCCAGGAAGACGGCCGCGACGGTGTCGGGGCCCTCGAAGAGGATCTCCTGCTCGATCTGGTCGGCGGCCCAGCGGCCGAAGGCCTCGGGGTCGTCACCGAAGAGCGGGGCGCGGTAGATGTTGGTGTTCGGCACCTTGTGGGCGCCGGGCACCAGCGGCTCGAAGGGGGCCTTCAGGCCCGGCAGGCCGGTGATGGACAGGGCGCCCTGCGGGGTGCCGTGGTAGGCGACGGCACGCGAGATGACCTTGTACTTGGTCGGCTTGCCCTTGAGCTTGAAGTACTGCTTGGCGAGCTTCCAGGCGGTCTCTACGGCCTCGCCGCCGCCGGTGGTGAAGAAGACCTTGTTGAGGTCGCCGGGGGCGTAGTCGGCCAGGCGCTCGGCGAGTTCGACGGCCTTGGGGTGGGCGTAGCTCCACACCGGGAAGAAGGCGAGCTCCTGGGCCTGCTTGTAGGCGGTCTCGGCGAGCTCCACGCGGCCGTGGCCGGCGTTGACCACGAACAGCCCCGCGAGGCCGTCGATGTACCGCTTGCCCTTGTCGTCGTAGATGTACGTGCCCTCGCCGCGCACGATGGTCGGCACAGGGGCGTTCTCGTACGACGACATGCGGGTGAAGTGCATCCACAGGTGGTCGTACGCGGTCTTGGAAAGGTCCGCGCTCATGGCTATCTGGTTCCCCAGGTGTAGGTCTGCTTCCGGAGCTTGAGGTAGACGAAGCTCTCGGTGGACCGCACGCCGGGCAGCGTGCGGATCCGCTTGTTGATCGTCTCCAGGAGATGGTCGTCGTCCTCGCAGACGATCTCGATCAGCAGGTCGAAGGAGCCCGCGGTCACGACGACGTACTCGACCTCCGTCATCTCCGCCAGCGCGTCGGCGACGGGTTCGATGTCGCCCTCGACGTTGATGCCGACCATCGCCTGCCGCCGGAACCCCACGGTGAGCGGGTCGGTGACGGCGACGATCTGCATGACGCCCTGGTCGAGCAGCTTCTGGACGCGCTGCCGCACGGCCGCCTCGGACAGGCCCACGGCCTTGCCGATGGCGGCGTACGGACGCCTGCCGTCCTCCTGGAGCTGTTCGATGATCGCCTTGGAGACGGAATCGATCACGAAGGCACCGTTGGCGCCCCTGTGATCCGGAGTACGAGTGGCCACGCACCCCACTCTGCACGAGAGGTCAGCCGTCACGCAACCCCCGATCGATGAAATCCGTGGTTTGGGGGCTCGAATCTCACGGAATCCATTGTTTCGGAGTTTCGGCTATGTCGAATACCGCAGTGCTGCAGGTAGGCTGGTGGCCGTCTCACACATCGGACAGGAACAGGGAGAGGTGCAGTGAGCGAGCTCCGTACCTTGCGCAACCACATCAACGGAGAATTCCGCGACGCCGCCGACGGGCGCACCACCGACGTGGTGAACCCCGCCACCGGCGAGGTCTACGCGACCGCGCCGCTCTCCGCCGCCGCCGATGTCGACGCGGCCATGGCCGCGGCCGCGGCCGCCTTCCCGGCCTGGCGCGACACGACGCCCTCCGAGCGCCAGAAGGCGCTGCTGAGGATCGCGGACGCCTTCGAGGCGCGCGCGGACGAGCTGGTGGCCGTCGAGAGCGAGAACACCGGCAAGCCGATCGGGCTGACGGCCAGCGAGGAGATCCCTCCGATGGTCGACCAGATCCGCTTCTTCGCGGGTGCCGCCCGCCTGCTCGAGGGCCGCTCGGCCGGCGAGTACATGGAGGGCATGACCTCGATCGTCCGCCGCGAGCCGGTCGGCGTCTGCGCCCAGGTCGCCCCGTGGAACTACCCCATGATGATGGCCGTGTGGAAGTTCGCCCCGGCGATCGCCGCGGGCAACACGGTCGTGCTGAAGCCCTCGGACACCACCCCGGCCTCCACCGTGCTGATCGCCGAGATCATCGGCGGGATCCTGCCCAAGGGCGTCTTCAACGTCGTCTGCGGCGACCGCGAGACGGGCCGTCTGATGGTCGAGCACCCGACCCCGGCGATGGCCTCCATCACCGGTTCGGTCCGCGCCGGCATCCAGGTGGCCGGCAGCGCCGCCAAGGACGTCAAGCGGGTCCACCTCGAACTCGGCGGCAAGGCCCCGGTCGTGGTCTTCCAGGACACCGACATCGCCAAGGCGGTCGAGGACATCGCCGTCGCCGGCTACTTCAACGCCGGCCAGGACTGCACCGCCGCCACCCGCGTCCTGGTGCACGAGTCGATCCACGACGAGTTCGTGGCCCAGCTCGCCAAGACCGCCGCCGACACCAAGACCGGCGCCGCGGACGACGAGGACGTGCTGTACGGCCCGCTGAACAACGCCAACCAGCTCGCCCAGGTCACCGGCTTCATCGAGCGCCTCCCCGCGCACGCCAAGGTCGAGGCCGGCGGCCACCGCGTCGGCGAGAAGGGCTACTTCTACGCCCCGACCGTCGTCTCCGGCCTCAGGCAGGATGACGAGATCATCCAGAACGAGGTGTTCGGCCCGGTCATCACCGTCCAGTCCTTCTCGGACGAGGACCAGGCCGTCGAGTGGGCAAACGGCGTCGAGTACGCCCTGGCCTCCTCGGTGTGGACCAAGGACCACGCCCGTGCGATGCGCATGTCCAAGCGCCTCGACTTCGGCTGCGTGTGGATCAACACCCACATCCCGCTGGTCGCCGAGATGCCGCACGGCGGCTTCAAGAAGTCCGGCTACGGCAAGGACCTCTCCGCCTACGGCTTCGAGGACTACACCCGCATCAAGCACGTCATGACGTCCCTGGACGGCTGACGCCGCGGGGCGCGAGCCCACGCCACGGCCCCGGAGCGACCCCCGCGTCCGGGGCCGCGGCATGTGCGCGTACGCTCCGGACCATGGAGGATCGAAGATCTCTTGAACAGCGCATACGCGCCTGGCTCGTTGTCTTCGTGGTGTGCCTGGTGCTGAGCGGCGCGACCGCGTTCCCGCTGGTGCACGAGGTGCGGTGGGTGGACGGCTGGGGTCTGCCCGGAGCCGTCGGCGACTGGATCTCCCACGTGCGGGAGGGGCTGGACGCCACCGACGCGAAGTACCCGTTCATGCTCTACGGCACGGACTGGCTCGCCTTCGCCCACCTGGTGATCGCCGTCGCCTTCTACGGTGTCTGGCGCGACCCGGTGCGCAACGTCTGGGTCGTGGAGTGGGCGATGATCGCCTGCGTCGGGATCATCCCGCTCGCCGCGATCTGCGTCCCGCTGCGCGGTCTGCCGCTGTGGTGGATGCCGATCGACATGGCCTTCGGGGTCTTCGGCATCGTGCCGCTGCTGGTCCTGCGGCGGATGATCAAGAGGCTGGAGCACTCCGGTACGAAGCCGCCCGTGCCGGCCGGCGTGTGACGGACCGTCGGCCGTCCGGCGGCGCCGCCGCTGACGCAGACCCGGTGCCCGTTGCCGAGCCGGGCAGGCTCACCGGCCGCCGAGCTCCGCACGCAGCACGTCGATGCGGTTGCTCGTGACGGCGTCGACGCCCAGCCGCTCCAGCCGCCGCATCGTCCGGCGCAGGTCCACCGTCCACGCGCCGACCAGCAGGCCCTCGCCGCGCGCCCACTCCACCAGGGGCGCGCGCACCAGCCCGAAGCGCAGATTGATCCAGCGCGGCCGCAGCTCCGCGAGCAGCAGTGGCGGCACCGGCGCGGAGGTCTTCCAGGTCAGCGCGATCTCGGCGGCCGGATCGCGGTCCCGGACCGCGAGGACGGCGGCCGCCTCGCCGCAGTAGTACGTACGGTCCCCGGCGCCCGCGTCCCGGACCGCGCAGAGCACCGGGCCCGCGGACTCCGGCAGGGTGAGGTCGATCAGGGCCCGGCAGCCGCCGACCGCGGCCAGCGCCTCGTGCAGCGTCGGGACGCCCGGCGGCAGCCGGTCCGCGGCGAGGCCCGCGACGGCGGACTCCACGCCCCACAGCCGCTTGAGCGTGGGGTCGTGGAGCAGCACCGGCACCCCGTCGCGGGTCAGGCGCACGTCCATCTCCACCGCGTCCGCCCCCGCGCGAACCGCGCTGCGCAGCGAGGGCAGGGTGTTCTCGCGGTGGCGGTATGGGTCGCCGCGGTGGGCGATCGCTAGCGCTGCCATCCCGCCAGGTAGGAGTCGATCTCGGCGGTGAGCTTCGCCTTGCCGGGGGCGTCGAGGAAGGAGGCCTCGACGGCGTTCCGGGCGAGCTGGGCCAGGCCGCCCTCGTCGAGCTGCAGCAGCCGCGCGGCCACCGCGTACTCGGTGTTGAGGTCGGTGCCGAACATCGGCGGGTCGTCGCTGTTGACGGTGACGAGGACGCCCGCGGCCACCATCTCCTTGACCGGGTGCTCGTCGAGCGTGGCCACGGCGCGGGTGGCGATGTTGGAGGTCGGGCAGACCTCCAGCGGGATGCGGTGCTCGGCCAGGTGGTCCAGCAGGCGCGGGTCCTGGGTGGCGCTGGTGCCGTGGCCGATGCGCTCGGCGCCCAGCTCACGCAGTGCGTCCCAGATCGTCTGCGGGCCGGTGGTCTCGCCCGCGTGCGGCACGCTGTGCAGGCCGGCGGCACGGGCGCGGTCGAAGTACGGCTTGAACTGCGGGCGCGGCACGCCGATCTCGGGCCCGCCCAGCCCGAAGCTGACCAGGCCGTCCGGCTGCAGCTCGGTGGCGATGCGGGCGGTCTCCTCGGCGGAGGCCAGCCCGGCCTCGCCCGGGATGTCGAAGCACCAGCGCAGCACGATGCCGAGCTCCGCCTCGGCCGCCTTGCGGGCGTCCTCGATCGCCTCCACGAACGCCCGGTCCGGGATGCCGCGACGGACGGAGCTGTACGGGGTCACGGTCAGCTCGGCGTAGCGGATGTTCTGCCGCACCATGTCGCGGGCGACCTCGTACGTCAGCAGGCGGACGTCCTCCGCGTCGCGGATCAGGTCGACGACGGACAGGTAGACCTCGATGAAGTGGGCGAAGTCCCGGAAGCTGAAGTACTCGGCGAGGGCGGCGGGATCGGTGGGCACCTTGGAATCCGGGTGCCGCGCGGCCAGCTCCGCCACGATGCGGGGCGAGGCCGAGCCGACGTGGTGCACGTGGAGCTCGGCCTTCGGGAGCCCCGCGATGAAGGCGTCGAGGGGTGACGCGGTGTCGGACATGGGGTGATCCTCCTGCGGGGTGGTCGGCAACGGCCATCGTAAACACGAAATTGCCTCCGTCCGGTGTCTTCGCAGGCCATAGCATTGCCCGACGTAGTCACCAGGAAGGCAGCGATGTCCCACGACCCCGAGAACCCGACGCCGCGCGACGCCGCGAGCGAGAACCCCGCAGCGGCGGCCCCGTCGACCTCGGAGGCCCCGGCGGACGCCACCCCCGGCCCCGACTTCGAGCTGTCCGCCCCCGCGCCCGCGGCGCCGCACGACGCCCCGGACCCGGCCCCTGCGGACGCGGTGCCTGCGGACGCCGACGTCCCGGCCGCGCCGGCAGGGGACGAGGGTGCGAAGAAGCCGGGAACAGTGGCTGCCGCGGATGCCGCGGATGCCGTGGAGCCCGCCGACGCGTCCGGCGAGGCTCCGGCGGTGAGCGATGCTCCCCCCGTCCCGACCGCCCACCCCGCGCCCGCCCCCGCGCCCGCCGGGGTGCCCGGGCCACCGGATCCGTGGGCGCCGCCGGTGCCCGTCGCCCCCGGGTACGGGCAGCCCGGCGCGCACGCCGGGTACCACCCCTGGGCGCCGCCGATCCCGCAGCCGCCGCAGGAGCAGGTGACGCTGACCAAGCGCCCGGTGCCCGAGGACGCGCAGGCGCCCGCCCCGGCTCAGCAGCCGCGCGATCCTTGGGCGCCGCCCGTCCCGGACGCGGCGGCGACGGTTCCCCCGCAGCCGCCGCACGCCACGTTCCCCGGCTACGCCGGCCACCCCGGGCCGCCCGGGTACCCCACGTATCCGGCCCAACCCGGCTACCCCGGCCACCCGGGGTACCCCGGCTACCCCGGCCAACCCGGCTACCCTGGCTACGGGATGGGCCCGTACGGCGGATGGGCGCCGCCTGTCGCCCGCAACGGCGTCGGTCTGACGGCGATGATCCTGGGCATCGTGGGCGCTGTCCTGGCCATCTCCTGCTTCGGGGCCTTCCTGGGACTCCCCCTGGGCATCGCTGCCATCGCCTGCGGCATCGTCGGTCTGCGGATCGCCCGGCGCGGCGAGGCGACCAACCGCCCGCAGGCGCTGACCGGCCTGATCCTCGGGATCGTCTCCGTCGTCCTGGCGGGGGGCATGATCGCCCTGGTGGTCGGCGGGATCGACAAGGGCTGGTTCGACGAGCCGGGCGGTGACGACCTGGTCACCTCCCGGAACGCCGACTGGGAGACACCGCTGGACGACGGCGGCACCGCGCTCTACGACGACGGGGTGCACGTCACGCTGTCGGACGTCCAGCGGACGACCGCCCTCCCGAACAGCATGCTGGACGGCGGCACCGCGGTCACGTTCTCCATCGAGTTGGAGAACACCGGCGACGACACCGCCGACCTGAGCGAGAGCGAGATCACGGCCTACGGGGACGACTTCGAGGACGAGAGCCTGCGCGACCTGACCAGCGGCGTGGGCCTGCCCGACGAACTGGCCCCGGGCGAGCGCGCGACAAGGGAGGTCACCGTGGTCGTGCCGGAGGGCGACGAGGACGGCGCCTTCCAGGTCGAGGTCGCGCCCGGCTACGAGTACGACTACACCTACTGGAGCCTGGACGTGCCGTAGCCCCGGCACGGCCGCGCGGCCTCAGCGCCGCACCGCGTCCAGCGCCAGCAGCGCCACGTGCAGGGAGAGGCAGGACTCGACCTGGTCCAGGTCGATGCCGAGGACGCGCTCGACGCGGTGCAGCCGGTCGTAGAAGGACGGCCGTGACAGGTGCGCCGCGTCGGCCGCGGCCGACTTGTTGCGGCCGGCGTCCAGGTAGACGGTGAGGATCCGGACGAGGTCCGTGCCGTGCTCGGCGTCGTAGGTCAGCAGCGGGCCGAGTTCGCGCTCGACGTACGTCTGCAGCCGCGCGTCGTCGCGCAGGAGGTGGAGCAGGCCGCGCAGCCGGACGTCCGGCAGCCGGTAGTAGGCCCGCCCGCCGCCCGCCGGCACCCTTTTCTCGGAGGGCTGCGACCTGCCTCCCTCATTGCGGCCGCCGTGCATCGCGGCGTCCGCGACCTGCGCCGCCTCCAGCAGGGTGCGGCGGGCGTCGCGCAGGGAGCCGACCGAGGAGCCGGCCGCCATGACGAAGGCGGTGCCGCCGTCGGGGGCGGGCTCGGTCAGCCGGGTGAGTGCGGCGGCGAACTCCTCCAGCGCGGTGTGCTCGTGGTCGGACGGGCCCAGGGAGACGAGCACGCCGACGCCGCCGTCGTCGAGTGTGCCGGTGAGCGCGGTCAGCCCCCGCTCGCGTACGGCCTGGGCGGCCGTCTCGGTGAAGTCCCGCAGCCGGGCCTGCGCTTCCAGGGCGGCCGAGGCCGGCCCGCCGCGCAGCCGCAGCATGACGCCGACCAGCCGCCGGCCCTCCAGCGGTACGCCCAGGGCCCGGGCGCGCAGCGCGACGTCGGAGACGGTCAGGGCGTGGGTGAGGATGCCGGACAGCAGGGTGCGGTGGGTCTGCCGTTCCAGGGACTCCCGGTCGCGTTCCAGCAGCCGGTTGAGCGCGAGGGTGGCGGCGCCCCGCTCCAGCAGCACGCTGTGGCGGTGCGGGCGTTCGCCCGGTTCCGGCCCGGCGCCGGTGGCGGGCTCGCCGACGACCACCAGCCTGCCCCAGTCCCGGCCGCGCGCTCCGACCGCGGTGACCAGCCAGCCGGTGCGCGGGTCGTGGCCGGTGCGGCCGGCCGGGTGGACGCCGCGGCTGCGCCGCTCCCAGCCGTCGAGCAGGGCCTCGGGGTCGTGCCCCGCCGGGTCGAAGGCGAGCACCTGGTGGGAGAGGTTCTCCAGTACGACGGGCGCGCCCGCCATCCGGGCCACCTCGCGGACGACCTCGCCGGGTTCCGCGCCCTCCACGGACAGTTCGTTGAAGGTCTGGTGCACCGCCTCCGAGGCCCGCAGCTCGGTCAGCTGCGCGTCGACGACGTGGGCGTGCACGGCCTCGGTCACCGCGACGAAGCGCACCTCGGTGCGGAGGGCCACCAGCGGCAGTCCGCGCCGTTCCGCGGCCCGGACCAGGGGGCGGGGGAGGACGTCCGTGTAGCGCCGGCCCAGCTCGACGACGAGGCCCGCGGCGCCGACGTCGGCGAGACCGTCGATGTAGCGGGCCAGGGACTCCTTGTCGTCGGGGAGCATCACGCCGGTGGTGAGGACCAGCTCGCCCCCGTGGAGCATGCCCGCGATGTCGGCCAGCTCGCTGATGTGCACCCAGCGGACCGGGCGCTGCAGCCCGCCGGAGCCCGCGACGACCTGCGGCGAACCCCGCCTGAGCACGTCCAGTTCCAGGACCTCGGCGACGGTGGGGAACACGGCTGACCTCCGGGGCGGAACGGGGCGGTACGTCGTGCCACCGTAAGCCCAGGGTGTAAAGGCCCCGGTGGCACGGCTTGCGATGTGTCGGTTGCCCGGTGCGCGGAGCCGGGCATCGTCCACCGTGACGATCTGCTGCCGGTCGCCGGGCGAACACAGAATTCGTCGCGTAACCAAAAGGCAACAACGGAATCACTTGTTGGGGCGAGCCTACTCTGTCAGGATCGTCCACCAATCCAAGCTTTGGCCACGCCGCCGAGCGGAGTGCTAGGAGAAGACGATGGACCTCAGCGCGAACGGCGGGTTCGATGTGCGGGAGCGTTTCGCCGAGGGGGCCCAGTACGTCGGCGGAACCCTGCGAGGCGGCACCTCCGGCCGGCCGCACTCCGTGGTCGACCCGGCCACCGGGGAGAGCGTGTACTCCTACGAACTGGCAGGCACCGCCGACGTGGACGACGCCGTCGCCGCCGCCGCGCGGGCACTGCCCGGCTGGGCCGGTGCCACGCCCGGTGAGCGCTCCGACGCCATGCACCGCTTCGCCGCCGTCCTCTCCGGGCGGGCGGCCGAGTTCGCGTACGCCGAGTCGCTGCAGTGCGGCAAGCCGCTGCGGCTGACCACGGAGTTCGACGTCCCGGGCACGGTCGACAACACCGCCTTCTTCGCGGGCGCCGCACGCCATCTGGAGGGCAGGGCGGCGGGGGAGTACTCGGGTGACCACACCTCCTATGTGCGGCGCGAGCCGGTCGGCGTCGTGGGCTCCATCGCGCCGTGGAACTACCCGCTGCAGATGGCGGCCTGGAAGGTCCTGCCGGCGATCGCCGCGGGCAACACCATCGTGCTCAAGCCGGCCGAGCTGACCCCGCTGACCTCGCTGATGTTCGCCCAGGCGGCGACCGAGGCGGGCCTCCCCGCGGGCGTGGTCAACGTCGTCACCGGCGCGGGGAAGGAGGCGGGGGAGCACCTGGTGGGGCACCCGGACGTCGCGATGACCTCCTTCACCGGCTCCACCGCGGTCGGCAGGCGTGTCGCGGAGATCGCCACCGCCACCGTCAAGCGGCTCCACCTGGAACTCGGCGGCAAGGCGCCCTTCGTCGTCTTCGACGACGCCGACCTGGAGGCGGCCGTCCACGGTGCGGTCGCCGGCGCCCTGATCAACACCGGCCAGGACTGCACCGCCGCCACCCGCGCCTATGTGCAGCGCCCCCTCTACGACGCCTTCGTCGCCGGTGTGGCCGACCTCTTCTCGGGCATCCGGGTGGGCGACCCCTTCGACGCGAAGACCGACCTCGGGCCTCTCATCTCGCACACCCAGCGCGACCGCGTCGCCGGCTTCGTGGAGCGCGCCCGCTCCTACGCCACGGTCGTCACCGGCGGCGAGGCCCCCGCCTCGCCCGGGGCGTTCTACCGGCCCACGCTGGTGACCGGCGCCGCGCAGGACAGCGAGATCGTCCAGTCGGAGATCTTCGGGCCGGTACTGGTCGTGCTGCCGTTCGACAGCGATGATGAGGGCCTGGCCCTGGCCAACGACACGCCGTACGGCCTGGCCGCGTCCGCATGGACCCGTGACGTCTTCCGCGCGGGCCGTGCCACCCGTGAGATCAAGGCGGGGTGCGTCTGGGTCAACGACCACATCCCGATCATCAGCGAGATGCCGCACGGGGGGTACAAGGCCTCCGGGTACGGCAAGGACATGTCGGCGTACTCCCTGGAGGAGTACACGCAGGTCAAGCACGTGATGTACGACAACACCGCGGTCGCCAGGAAGAGCTGGCACCGCACGATCTTCGGCGACCGCTGACCCCGGCCGCCCGCCCCTCCGGGACCGCCCCCACCGGCCCGACAGTCCGTCCGTCCCACGCACGACCGCCCCTGGAGGCTGCACCGCAATGGAGATGTTCGAGGGCCTGTCCGAGCCCGTACGCAAAGCGTGGGAACGCAGCCTGACCAGCGGGAGGGCCTCCCTGAGCCGGCGCCGGGTGCTCGGCGCCGGTCTCGGCGTCGCGGGCGCCGGGGCACTGTCCGCCTGTGGCATCCCCGCCGCCACCAACAACCAGGGCGGCGTCAGGAGCGACGACCTGTCCGACAAGGACAAGTCGCTGGTCTTCTCGAACTGGCAGCTCTACATCGACATGAGCGACGACGAGAAGCACATGCCGACCCTGGAGGCCTTCGAGAAGAAGACCGGGATCAAGGTCAAGTACAGCGACGACATCACCGACAACGTCGAGTTCTTCGCCAAGATCAAACCGCAGCTCGCCGCCGGCCAGTCGACCGGCCGCGACCTGGTCGTCCTCACCGACTGGATGGCCGCCCGGATGATCCGGCTGGGCTGGGCCCAGCCGCTGGACCCCACCTACCTGCCGCACGCCTTCACCAACCTGGAGCAACGTTTCCGCAACCCCGACTGGGACCCCGGACGCGCCCACTCCTACCCCTGGCAGGGCATCGCCACCGTCATCGCCTACAACGAGAAGGCCACCAAGGGGAAGAAGGTCGGCAGCGTCTCCCAGCTGCTGGACGACCCCGACCTCAAGGGCCGCGTCGCCATGCTCAGCGAGATGCGCGACACCATAGGCATGACCCTGCTCGACATGGGAAAGCAGCCGGAGTCCTTCACCGCGGACGACTTCGACGCGGCCGTGGCCCGGGTCCAGAAGGCCGTGGACGGCAAGCAGATCCGCCAGTTCACCGGCAACGAGTACACCGACGGCCTCGCCTCGGGGAACATCGCCGCCTGCGTCGCCTGGGCCGGCGACCTGGTCCAGCTCCAGGCCGACAACCCCGAGATCAAGTTCGTGATCCCGTCCGCCGGCTACATCTACTCCACGGACAACATGCTCGTCCCCGCGGGCTCCAAGCACCGCAAGAACGCCGAGCGCCTCATGGACTGGTACTACCAGCCCGCGATCGCCGCCGAGCTCGCGGCATGGGTCAACTACATCACGCCCTGCACGGGCGTCTACGAGGAACTCCTCAAGATCGACGAGGGCGTGGCCAACAACCCGCTGATCATTCCCAATGCGGAGATGAAGGCGAAGGCCCATCCCTTCCGGTCGCTCTCCTCCAAGGAGGAGACCGCCTTCGAGGACAAGTTCGCCAAGCTCATCGGCGCCTGACCGGCCACCGCAGTTAGGGATCTGACGACATGACCCAGCAGACCGCACCGCTCGCCGACGAGCCGGCCGGAGCCAGGAACCCCGCCTCCGCGGGAGGCGCCGTGACCCTCACCGGCCTCGGCAAGCAATACGGCGACTTCACCGCCGTCCACCCACTCGACCTGACCATCCCCGAGGGCTCCTTCTTCGCGCTCCTGGGCGCCTCCGGCTGCGGCAAGACCACCACGCTGCGCATGATCGCGGGCCTGGAGGACCCCAGCGGCGGCACCGTCCGCATCGGCGACCAGGACGTCACCGGCCTGCCGCCGTACAAGCGCCCGGTCAACACCGTCTTCCAGAACTACGCGCTCTTCCCGCACCTCGACATCTACGAGAACGTCGCCTTCGGCCTGCGCCGCCGCGGCGTCAAGTCCGTCAAGGGCCAGGTCGAGGAGATGCTCGACCTCGTGGAGCTGGGCCACCTCGCCCGCCGCAAGCCGCACCAGCTCTCCGGCGGCCAGCAGCAGCGCGTCGCCGTCGCCCGCGCCCTGATCAACCACCCCAAGGTGCTCCTCCTCGACGAACCGCTGGGCGCCCTGGACCTGAAGCTGCGGCGCCAGATGCAGCTGGAGCTCAAGCGCATCCAGACCGAGGTCGGCATCACCTTCGTGCACGTCACGCACGACCAGGAGGAGGCCATGACCATGGCCGACACCATCGCCGTGATGAACGCGGGCCGCATCGAGCAACTCGGCGCGCCCACCGACCTGTACGAGAACCCGCGGACGACCTTCGTCGCCAACTTCCTCGGCCAGTCCAACCTCATCGAGGCCGAGGTCGCCGGCACCAGCGGCGACGACCTGCTGCTCAGCGTCGGTGACGGCCGCCTGGCGATGCCCACCGCGCGGTGCGTCCCCTCGGTGCAGGCGGGCGACAAGCTCCTCGCCGGCGTGCGCCCGGAGAAGATATCCATCGTCCACGCCGACGACGCGGCCGAGGTCCCCGAGGGCCGCAACAAGATCACCGGGCGGATCGTCGACGCCAGCTTCATCGGCGTCTCCACCCAGTACGTCGTCAACAGCCCCTGGTGCCCGGAGCTCGCCGTCTTCGCGCAGAACGTGGAGCGCGACGGCCGCCTCGTCCCCGGCGCCGAGGTGGTGCTGCACTGGAGCCCCGCGCACACCTTCGGTCTCGACGCCGCGCAGGACATCGAGGCCGGGGAGGTCGACGCGTAATGGCCGCCCTCTCCACCGCCCCCGCCGGGGCACCGGCCGAGGTCCCGCCGGTACCGCCCGGCGCCGCCGCCCGGCGGCGCAGACTCGTCCCGTACTGGCTGCTGCTGCCCGGAATCCTGTGGCTGCTGGTCTTCTTCGCGGCCCCCATGGTCTACCAGGCCTCGACCTCGGTGCAGACCGGCTCCCTGGAGACCGGCTACCAGGTCACCTGGCACTTCGCGACCTACTGGGACGCGTTCAGGGAGTACGACGTCTTCTACCTGCGGTCGCTGATCTACGCCGGCATCGCCACCGTGCTCTGCCTGGCGATCGGCTACCCGCTGGCGTACACCATCGCCTTCAAGGCGGGCCGCTGGCGCAACGTGTTGCTGGTCATGGTCATCGCGCCGTTCTTCACCAGCTTCCTGATCCGCACCCTGGCCTGGAAGACGATCCTCGCCGACGACGGCTACGTCGTGGCCGTGCTGGACAAGCTGCACATCCTCAACGTCACCGCGTCCCTCGGCATCACCGCCGACGACCGCGTGCTCGCCACCCCGCTGGCGGTGGTGTGCGGTCTGACGTACAACTTCCTGCCCTTCATGATCCTGCCGCTCTACAGCTCGCTGGAGCGCATCGACCCGCGGCTGCACGAGGCGGCGGGCGACCTGTACGCCCGGCCCTTCACCACCTTCCGCAAGGTGACCTTCCCGATCTCGCTGCCCGGCGTCGTGGCCGGCACGCTGCTCACCTTCATCCCCGCCTCCGGCGACTACATCAACGCCGAGCTGCTGGGCAGCCCCAGCGAGCAGATGATCGGCAACGTCATCCAGTCCAAGTTCCTGACGGTGCTCGACTACCCGACCGCCGCCGCACTGTCCTTCATGCTCATGGCCGCGATCCTGGTGATCGTGTCCGTCTACATCCGCAAAGCCGGGACGGAGGAACTGGTCTGATGCCCGTGCTGAACTGGGTGCGACGGCACCTCGTCGTCTTCGCCGGCGTGGCCGCCCTCGCCTACATGACGATCCCCAACGTGATCGTCCTGATCTTCTCCTTCAACCAGCCCAAGGGCCGCTTCAACTACTCCTGGAACCACTTCTCGCTCGACGCGTGGGCCAACCCCTGCGGTGTCGGCGACATGTGCGACTCGGTGTCGCTGTCCCTGGAGATCGCCGTGCTCGCCACCCTCGGCGCCACGATCCTCGGCACCATGGTCGCCTTCGCGCTCGGCCGCTACCGCTTCCGCGGCCGCGGCCCGGTGACCGGGCTGATCTGGCTGCCGATGGCGATGCCCGAGATCGTCATGGGCGCCTCCCTCGGCACGCTGTTCCTCAACATGCGCATCCAGTTCGGCTTCTGGACCATCCTCATCGCGCACATCATGTTCTGCCTCAGCTTCGTGGTGACGGCGGTCAAGGCGCGCGTGATGAGCATGGACCCGCGACTGGAGCAGGCCGCCCAGGACCTCTACGCCACCCCGTGGTCGACGTTCTGGCGGATCACCTTCCCGATCGCCGCGCCCGGCATCGCGGCGGGCGCGCTGCTGAGCTTCGCGATCTCCATCGACGACTTCATCATCACGCAGTTCAACGCCGGCCCGGCGACCGTGACCTTCCCGATGTTCGTCTGGGGCGCCGCCCAGAAGGGCCTGCCCGTCCAGGTGAACGTCATCGGCACGCTGATGTTCGTCGCGGCGGTGCTGTGCGTCGTCGTCGGGCAGCTGCTCAGCCGCCGCAGGAAAGCCCATAGTTGATCCGCCGACCGCATCCGCAAAGGTGTGAGACCCCATGGACCCAGCCCGTTCGCTCGCCGACGCGCAGCCGACACCGTTCTGGCTGGAGGACCCCGGCAGGCCGCGGGCCGGTTCCGCCCTCGTCGGCGACGAGCACTGCGACCTGCTGGTGGTCGGCGGCGGCTACACCGGGCTGTGGACCGCGCTGCGGGCCAAGGAGCGCGACCCGCGCCGCGACGTCGTCCTGATCGAGGGCAGGGAGGTGGGCTGGGCGGCGTCCGGCCGCAACGGCGGCTTCTGCGCCGCCAGCCTCACCCACGGGCTCGCCAACGGGCTCGCCCGCTGGCCCGAGGAGTTCGGGCGGCTGGAGGAGCTGGGCAACCGCAACCTCGAGGGGATCGAGGAGACGGTGGCCCGCCACTCCATCGACTGCGACTTCGAACGCTCCGGCGAGATCGACGTCGCCACCGAGCCCTACCAGCTCGACGATCTGCGGGCGTCCGCCGAGGAGGCCGCCCGGCACGGCGTCGAACTGGAACTGCTCGACCGCGACCAGGTCCGCGCCGAGGTCGACTCGCCGACCTTCGTCGGCGGCCTGTGGGACCGCAGGGGCGTCGCCATGCTGCACCCGGCGAAGCTCGCCTGGGGCCTGCGGCGGGCCTGCGAGGAGCTGGGCGTACGCGTCTACGAGCACACCCGGGCCACCGAACTCGCCCGGAACGGCTCCGGCATGGCCGTGCGCACCCCGTACGGGCGGGTCTTCGCCCGGCACGTCGCACTCGGCACCAACGTCTTCCCCTCGCTGGTGCGCCGGGTGCGCCCCTACATCGTCCCCGTCTACGACTACGCGCTGGTGACCGAACCGCTGACGCCGCAGCAGCTCGGCGCGATCGGCTGGAAGAAGCGCCAGGGGCTCGGCGACAGCGCCAACCAGTTCCACTACTTCCGGCTCACCGCCGACAACCGCGTCCTGTGGGGCGGCTACGACGCCGTCTACCCGTACGGCGGCCGCCTGGACGCCTCCCGCGACGAGCGACCGGAGACCTATCTGAAGCTCGCCGGGCACTTCTTCCGCTGCTTCCCGCAGTTGGAGGGCGTGCGCTTCACCCACTCCTGGGGCGGCGCGATCGACACCTGCTCGCGCTTCTCCGCCTTCTACGGCACGGCCCACGACGGGAAGGTCGCGTACGCCGCCGGTTACACCGGCCTCGGTGTCGGCGCCACCCGCTTCGGCGCCGACGTCATGCTCGACCTGCTCTCCGGCGAGCGCACCGAGCGCACCGCGCTGCGGATGGTGCGCACCAAGCCGCTGCCCTTCCCGCCCGAGCCCCTGGCGTGGGCGGGGATCGGCCTCACCAAGTGGTCCCTGGACCGCGCCGACCGCAACGCCGGGCGGCGCAACCTGTGGCTCAAGGCGATGGACCGGCTCGGCCTCGGCTTCGACAGCTGACCGGGACCCCGGCCCCCGCGGCCGACCTGTGGTCCGGATCACCCCATCGGGCGTGGTGAAACCCGCGTAATGATCCGTCACCGGCCTCCTCTCTCCACGTGACAGCACGGCAGCGCACACACGGAACGGAGGAACCGGCATGGTGGGCACAGACGCGCGGGGCGCGGTCGAATGGCTGGTTTCCGTGTCACCCGACCCCGACGCCACCCGGTGGGAATGGGAGCGACACCCCCTCGGGGTGACGCTCCTGCCCGCCGGGCGGCTGTGGGACGTCCTCATCCTCACCGGCGAACTGGGCTACCCGACGCTCGACGTCCTCACCCGTCTCGTCGACCGCCCGGGCCCGGTCCTGACCGACTTCGGCGACTCCCGCATGGGCTACTTCGTGCCCCCCGGCACCGCCGCCCGCTGGATCGGCACCGGCGTCCGCACGGCGGGGCCCGGCACCTGGATCGTGGTCCCCTACCCCGGCCGCGCCACGGGCGGCGTCCGCTGGCTCGTACCGCCGGACGGCACCGGCAACCTCACCGACCCCGGCGTCCTGGAACTGGCCATGCACGAGGCGGCGGCCCATCTGGCCGGACGGCGCGGACGTGATCCGGGCGAGTGACCCCGCGACCGGGGGCCCGCCGGCCGTACGCCCCCGTGCGCGACACTGGTGCCATGATCCCGACGGAGCACGGCCGGCACCGGAGCGGCCGCGGATACCCGGGCGCGCCACGGCGCGCCACCGTTCCCGCGCCCCCCGCCGCGGGGGGCTGACATGGCCCTCGCACCCGGCCTCGCGCACCTCGTCGAGACCGCCCTGCCCGTCTGCGGGCGCCACGGCCTCGCCGTGGCGGGCGGCCTCGCGCTGATCGCGCACGGCTTCGAACGCCGCCCGTCCCGCCACCTCGACCTGGTCACCTTCAGCTCCACCCCGGTCGGCGACATCGGCGCCGCACTCGCCGCCGCGTACACCGGGGCCGGTTACGAGGTCGCCCCGCTGCCCGGCACGCCGCTCGCCGCCCACCTCGGGGTCACCGCGCCGGGCGAGGCCGGCCGCACCGTCCACGTCGCCAAGCAGCCGCTCACCCGCCCCCCGGTCCCCGTCGGACTCGGCCTGTCCGCGCCCGTGCCGGTGGTGGCCCTGGAGGACTGCGCCGCGCTGAAGGTGGCCGCCGTCGCCGACCGCGCCGCGGTGCGCGACCTGGTCGACGTGCACGCCCTGACCGCCTGGTTCACCCCGGGGGAGCTGCTCACGATGGCCGTCCACCTCGACGAGGACCTCCAGCCGCGCCTGCTCGCCGACCGCCTCGACAAGCTCGTCGAGGCCGACGACGCGGCGTACGCGGCGCTGGGACTCGACGGCACGGCCGTCGCCGCCGTCAAACGCTGGGCCTTCGGCTGGGCGCAGGACATCCGCCTGGACCTCATGGAGGGCATGGAGCACCCCGACGAGCTGTACGACCTGTAAAGCTCCCGGCCCCGGCGCCGACACCTTGGTGCTTGAGGCCGCCCCGCCCGCCGACGACACTGGCAGGAGACGAGGAGAGGAAGGTCCGCCGTGACCGACAAGCACATCACGCACTGGATCGCCGGGCAGTCGTGGACCGGCACCACGGAGCGGCACGGGGACGTGTACGACCCCGCCACCGGGTCCGTGACCGGGCGGGTGGACTTCGCGTCGATCGCCGAGGTCGACCAGGCCGTCGGCGCGGCCGCCGCCGCGTTCAAGGAGTGGCGCCACGCCTCGGTCGCCAAGCGCACCACAGTGCTCTTCGCCTTCCGCGAGCTGCTCAACGCCAAGCGCGAGGAGCTGGCCGCGATCATCGTCTCCGAGCACGGCAAGGTGCACTCGGACGCGCTCGGCGAGATCGCCCGCGGCCTGGAGGTCGTCGAGTACGCCTGCGGCATCCCGCAGCTGATCAAGGGCGGCTTCACCGAGCAGGCCTCGACCGGCATCGACGTCTACTCGATCCGCCAGCCGCTCGGCCCGGTCGCGATCATCTCGCCCTTCAACTTCCCGGCGATGGTGCCGATGTGGTTCTTCCCCATCGCCATCGCCGCGGGCAACACCGTCGTCGTCAAGCCCTCGGAGAAGGACCCGTCCGCCGCCAACTTCCTCGCGGAGCTGTGGAAGCAGGCCGGGCTTCCGGACGGCGTCTTCAACGTCGTGCACGGCGACAAGGTCGCCGTCGACCGCCTCCTGGAGCACCCGGACGTCAAGTCCGTCTCCTTCGTCGGCTCCACCCCGATCGCGCGCTACGTCTACGAGACCGGCACCCGCTACGGCAAGCGCGTACAGGCACTGGGCGGCGCCAAGAACCACATGCTGGTGCTGCCGGACGCGGACCTGGACCTCGCCGCGGACGCCGCCGTCAACGCCGGGTTCGGCGCGGCGGGCGAGCGCTGCATGGCCGTGTCCGTCCTCGTCGTGGTCGACCCGATCGGCGACACCCTGGTCGAGAAGATCAAGGAGCGGATGGCCGGTCTCACGGTCGGCCCCGGCTGCAGCGCCGCCTCCGAGATGGGCCCGCTGGTCACCGGCGCCCACCGCGACAAGGTGACCTCCTACCTCGACGCGGGTCTCGCCGACGGCGCGACCCTCGCCGTGGACGGCCGCACCCACGCCGTCACCGGCGAGGACACCGAGGAGGGCTTCTGGCTCGGCCCGACCCTCTTCGACGACGTCAAGCCCGGCATGTCCGTCTACAACGACGAGATCTTCGGCCCGGTCCTGTCCGTGGTCCGCGTGGGCTCGTACGACGAGGGCCTGGAGCTGATCAACTCCAACCCGTACGGCAACGGCACCGCCATCTTCACCAACGACGGCGGCGCCGCCCGCCGCTTCCAGCACGACGTCGAGGTCGGCATGGTCGGCATCAACGTACCGATCCCGGTGCCGGTCGCCTACTACTCCTTCGGCGGCTGGAAGGCCTCGCTGTTCGGCGACACGCACGCCTACGGTCCGGACGGCGTCCACTTCTTCACCCGCGGCAAGGCCGTCACCCAGCGGTGGCTCGACCCGAGCCACGGCGGTATCAACCTCGGTTTCCCGACCAACAACTGACCGCCAGGGCGGCGCCCGCGAGCAGGGCGCCGCACAGCAGCCAGCTCCCCACGACGTCGAGCGGCCAGTGATAGCCGCACAGGACGAGGGCGACTCCCACCGCGCCATTGAGCAGCACGGCGGCCGCGACCAGCAGCCGCCGTGCCGCCGCGCGTACCAGCCACGGCAGCAGCAGGAGCACGGCGCCGCCGTACGCGGCGGCCGCCGTGGCAGCGTGGCCGGAGGGGTAGAGCCCGGGATAGCCGGGGGAGAGCGTCAGCGAACCCGGGCCGGCCCGGCCGATCAGCGGCTTCACCAGGGCGACCAGCAGCGGCGCGGCGACCATCACGAGGGCGTACGCCGACGCCGGCAGCCAGGGGCGGGGCAGCCCGTACCGGCGGGCACGCCAGGTGGTGCAGACCATCGCAAGCAGCAGCACGGGCACGGCGACCTGCCAGTTGCCCAGATCGGCGAGGAACCGGGCCGCGGCGGAGCGGTCTGCGGGGTGGGGGGACGATCCCGCAAGGGCGGCGCGCACCGGCCCGTCCAGAGCCAACAGGCGCCCTCGTATTGCCTCCTGCCAGGTCAGCAGTCCGAAGAGCGCCGTGCACACCACGGCCACCAGAGAAGTTGGCCGCCCCGGAACAGGGGGGAGAGTTCCGGGGCGGCCAGAACGATCGCCGTACCGCCCGCCCCGGGGGGTTTGGGGCAAGCGGCCGACCGATCGGCGAGGATTGCCGGAGCCTTCGGCTTCGGCGCTGTGCGCGAGGGCACTGCTGTACCGGTGATGGGGATTCACCGGCAAAGTGTCGCCCGCGGACTTCCGCAGACGGGGTGTTTCTTCCAACTGCGGAAACCGTACGTCACCGGGAGCCCGCAGGGCAGGGGTTGCACCCTCCCGCCATCAGGCCCGCACACCTTCTTCACGCTGCGTGTCGCACACACTCGGTCACGGGTGAAGCGCCTGGTCACAGCCGCGCGAGCGCGCCCTCGATGATGTCCAGGCCCTCGTTCAGCAGATCCTCGCCGATGACCAGCGGCGGCAGGAAGCGCAGCACGTTGCCGTACGTGCCACAGGTCAGGACCACCAGGCCCTCCGCGTGGCAGGCCTTGGCCACGGCGGCCGTGGCGGCCGCGTTCGGGGTCTTGCTCCCCGGCTCCACCAGCTCGATCGCGATCATGGCGCCGCGACCGCGGACCTCACCGATGATCTCGAACTTCTCCTGCATGCCGCGCAGCCGGCCGAGCATGATCTCGCCGATGCGGCGCGCCTTGGCGTTGAGGTCCTGCTCCTTCATCGTCTCGATGGCACCGAGCGCACCGGCGCACGCCACCGGGTTGCCGCCGTAGGTGCCGCCGAGGCCGCCCGCGTGCGCGGCGTCCATGATCTCGGCGCGGCCGGTCACCGCGGCCAGCGGCAGACCGCCGGCGATGCCCTTGGCGGTGGTGATCAGGTCCGGGACGATGCCCTCGTCCTCGCAGGCGAACCACTGGCCGGTGCGGCAGAAGCCGGTCTGGATCTCGTCCGCGACGAAGACGATGCCGTTCTCCCGCGCGAACTCCGCCAGCTTCGGCAGGAAGCCCTTGGCCGGCTCGATGAAGCCGCCCTCGCCCTGGATCGGCTCGATCACGATCGCGGCCACGTTCTCGGCCCCGACCTGCTTGGTGATCATGTCGATCGCCTGGGCCGCCGCCTCCTGCGCGCAGTTCTCCGGACCGGTCAGCCAGCGGTAGGGGTAGGCCAGCGGCATGCGGTAGACCTCGGGCGCGAACGGGCCGAACGAGTGCTTGTACGGCATGTTCTTCGCCGTCAGCGCCATCGTGAGGTTGGTGCGGCCGTGGTAGCCGTGGTCGAAGACGACCACGGCCTGGCGCTTGGTGTACGCGCGGGCGATCTTCACCGCGTTCTCGACGGCCTCGGCACCGGAGTTGAACAGCGCGGTGCGCTTCTCGTGGTCGCCCGGGGTCAGCTCGTTGAGGGCCTCGGCGACCTCCACGTACCCCTCGTACGGCGTCACCATGAAACAGGTGTGGGTGAAGTCGGCCAGCTGCGCCGACGCGCGGCGCACCACGGCCTCGGCGCTGTTGCCGACCGAGGTCACCGCGATGCCCGAACCGAAGTCGATCAGGGAGTTGCCGTCCACGTCCTGCAGCACGCCGCCACCGGCGCGGGTGACGAAGACGGGCAGGGTCACGCCGACACCGCTCGGGACCGCCGCCGTCTTGCGCGCCAGCAGCTCCTGCGACTTGGGGCCGGGGATCGGGGTGACGAGTCGACGCTCCTGGGCCAGATCGGTCATGGCGGACGTACTCCTTCGAACCGTGGTCTTTTCTCGCAGGCTAAGCCCGTACGGCGGAGCCTCGCACACTCCGATAGGGCGCACTGCGGAACGCCTCTTCGACGTGGCGGACATGAGCGTGCCAAGATCCTTCAGACTGCGGTGGCCGCTCGACTACATTGAGTGCGGACCTGCGAGGGGTGGCACACGCGATGGAACGCGACGGTACGCACGAGAAGCCCGCGGCGCCTCCGCCCGGAGGCCCCGGCCCGCAACCGGGCACACCGCCGGTACCCGGTGCCCGGCCGATGCCGGGTGCCCCGCCCGCGCACCCGGGACCGCCCCCCGTGCCCGGTGCCCGGCCCGGCCCCGCCGATCCCGGCCGCGGGTCCGCCTTGGAGTGCTTGTTGGACGCGAGGTCGGTGCGGGCCACCACGTCCTTGTGGGCGGCGACCACGTCGACCTGCGCCTTGTCGCCGAGGGTCCAGGCGAGGAAGTTCCAGGC